>NZ_SNUK01000003.1:0-300000 GCF_012027495.1 Thermococcus sp. JdF3
GTGGGTTACCCTGATGAGAACCCCTCAAATCTCCCCGTCAATGGCGAGGGGTTAATTCACTGGAACCCCCGCCCCTCACGGCAGGGAGGAGGTCAGTATGCTATGGCCCGCCCGTAACTCCCGCCCTCATCGATGCCAGACGGCGGGCTCAGGCGGGCTAACCCAGGCGGGCCGTCTGTGCCCGGTCTGGGTTTCCCGCGGCCATTGTGCTCCGTAACGCGGAAGGCCCTCCCGCGGGGACCTCGCTGTAAGACCGGGCTGTGGCCCCCGCATCGCACTCTGGTTCATTCGTCCCCAGAGTCCTCGCGCGGGGGCATTAACACGTTGAAAAAGAGGGTATATAAAGCTGCCTCACTCCATAAGCCGTACAAGCTGGGAGTACCTCTGGGGGTCGAAGCTGGTCTTCTCAACGACCAGTATCAGGGTGCCATTGTTGATGACGACAATGTCCCGCAGTTTCGAGAGAAATTTCATGAGGCTCTCCCAGGAGTTGTAAACCGCGAGGTATTCCGGGCAGTCAATAACAACAACGCCCCTGCCGCCGGAGGCGGAGACTTTCTCCATATAGCGGTAGGAGATTTCCACCATTTTAGCCAAATCAGTTGGATAAAGCGTTTTGGCAGCCCTTTCAAAGGGAACCGTTGTCACGAAATAGTATGTCCACGTCTCCGGAATGTCGGAGACATTGCGTATGAATGCAAGAACTGGGGAGTTCGCAAGGACGGATTTGAGCTGAATGTAGCTCTTCTGATCCACCACCATCACTCCAGGGCTCATGTCTATCTCCAATGGAACGCTTTTTGAAATGTTCTCAAAAGTGTCCATGTGCACCAGACGAAGCATGGCCCATGCCATCTCAACTATGAGAACCGTTGAGAGTGTGAACCCCACCGGCATGTACCAGGTATGGGTGCCTAAAATTGCTGCAGGAACCAGGTGAAGTCCAAAGAAGATAATGCCTATGGAAAGGTACTTCACGGCACTATGGTAAATCTCCCTCACGTCCCACAGCAGAGTCCCCGCCCCAACGACGAAAACCCCGCTTATACCAAATGAGGCGGCTACCGTGGCGGTCCACAGGGCGTTGTTCGTGTAGTAATATGTGGCGTACATATAAAACATGAACATAACCGGCATGAGTCCCATTTTTCCCAAGTTACCGTGGCGTATTCCAAGGCTTTCCTCCCCCATAAACAGAACCGAGCCGTAGAACATCAATCCCGCAAATAGGGGCAGTGAGATCAATCCAACAACCTCAAGCCAGCCCACATCCTGGAAGGCACTGGCAAGGACAAAGATAAAATCAAATATCCACGCCAGGGAAAAGGCGAGTATCGATTTCCTGCGAATTGAGAGGTACTTTTTAAATATCACCGCTGCGGCGGTTAAATCCGCCAGCATAACTATGGATGCCTCAACCATGAGGATTGTTTGGGTACCGTCCATTGGTTCACCCCATATCACATGTAACGTTCAAGCAGTCCCATTTGAAGGGGGTTCAAAGGAAGCATCCTGGCCGCGCCTCCCCCCCTCGAACTCGGCGGCAGATCTCCGGACGGGCCGCGACAGTTTGAAGATGTCCTTATTCATAGGACACATTCTACAGCCATCGCCGCTATTCCTGGGAGGAAATGCAGTATCACTCACCCGATGAGCTGTGGTGCGTTTCTGTTCGATGCCCGATCTCCGGTAAAAACGAACCCTACTTCTGCAGTATCTGGACACGACCCAGGGCCGCCCATTGCGCAGGCCGCCTCCGGGTTCAGAAGGCCTTCAAAGACTTCGATTGAACTCCTGTCGGAGATTTCTTTAAGATTTTGGGTCGCCCTACCCGGTAGTTTTCTCCAGTACCGGGTGCTGACGAATTGATGCCCAGGCATGTTCAGAAGATGTCCGGTAGTGGGCTCAGGAATGTTCAAAGGGCCAGGGTAAACCCCCTCCAGCAGGCTCATACAGTCCATGGCATAATAATAGGCGCCGATGTATAAAAACCTTCCCTATAACAATCCAGCCAAGGCTGCATTTTTTCCGTTGAAAACTTGCCCCGGGATAAGGGAAGGAACCGGGCACGCTGGATGGGAGGCCATAACCCAGAAAAACCCGCGGACATTCCCTTTCCGCTATTTCACCGTGCCATTGTCACAATGCCGAAAATTTATTTAAGCCTGTTCTCAAATTTTCAGCGGTGATGGCGATGAATGGGAAAATTATTCACGACGGTATCCACGGCAGCATGAAGCTCACAGGACTCATTCTTGACCTCGTCAAAACACCCGAGTTCCAGCGTCTCAGGAATATAAGACAGCTCGGTCTCGCGTACCTCGTTTATCCCGGTGCCAACCACAGCAGGTTCGAGCACTCCCTTGGCGCGTGGAGCATAGCCCGAAGACTCGCCGCAGAAGTTGGACTGAGCGAGGATGAAAGCATGCTCCTACAGGTGGGAGCTTTGCTCCACGACATCGGCCATGGGCCCTTCAGCCACACGTTTGAGAGCATATACAAGCACTACGTTAAAGAGCACGACCACATGCGCCTCGGGCAGGACATAATCCTCGGAAAGACGAACATAACCGAGAGCGAGAACGGCGGTCAGATTCCAGAGATAATTGAGGATTACGGCTATGATTTCGAACCGGCGGACGTGGCGAACCTCATCCTCGGCAAACACGAAAAGCGCTATCTCGGCCAGATGCTGCACGGCGATGTTGACGTTGATCAGCTCGACTACCTGGTCCGGGACGCCCACTACACCGGCGTCGCCCACGGCATAATTGACCTGGAGAGGCTCATGAAGGTTCTCCGGATTCACGACGGCGAGCTCGTTGTCGATGAGAAGGGCATCGAGGCCGTTGAGGGCATGATGGTCGCCCGCTCCCTCATGTACTCCCGCGTTTACTTCCACCACACCGTGAAGATAGCGGAGGGAATGCTCACCCGGGCCCTGGAGTTCGCTCTGGAGGAAGGCCACCTCTGGGACTTCTGGAGGATGACCGACTGCCGCGTTCTTGTGGAGCTGGAGGACCTCGAGGGCTTCCCCGCGGAGATGGTGCGGCGCGTGAAGTACAGGGAGCTTTACAAGGCCGCGGTTCTGGCAAACGCCGACGAACTGAGTACCGAGGAAAAGAGGGAGCTGCTGACAGCGTACAGGAACGTCAGGAGGAGGCAGGAAATAGAAAGGGCACTCGCCGATGCGGTTGGTGCGAGGGAGGGAGAGGTGATCCTGGAGTTCAGCATAGCGGACCTCATGCTCAGCGAGCCGAGGCTTAAGGCAACGGAGATAAACGTTCTTCTGGACGACGGAAGCATCCAGCCGCTGACCCGGGTTACGCCTCTGGCCAACGCCCTAAAGAGGCGCCAGACGCCGCGCTGGGCCGTCCTCATAGCGTCACCGGGGGAGTACGTACCCAAACTGCGGGAGACCTGGAGAAAGGTGCTGTTCAGCTGAAGGGGCACCGCCGGAATGCGATCAGCCGAAGAGCTGCTTCTTTATTTCCTTTTTCAGCTCCTCTATAAGGTCTATGAGCTCGTCGGCGTCCCTTACCTCGTCGAGGCTGTCCTTCGGGATAAGGGGAATCTCCCCCACCACCTCGGTTCTGGTCTTCTCGAGTATGAATATACCGTCGCTGTTTATTATCCTGCCGACCTCCGCCACCATTTCGGCACGCTTGACTGTGGAGCGGGTCTTGCGCTCGTCTATGCCCGTAAGGATTCTAAACTCGTCCTCCCTCGAAACAGCGTTGAAGGGGGCCTTCTTGACCTTGACAACGCCGAGGCCCAGCTCCTTGAGGCGGTCGAATATCTCCCTCTCAAGCGGTGTCTCAGGGGTAACGTCGAGGTTGGCCTCGACGGTTGAGTGGAGAACGTCTATGGGCTCCGCCAGGGGCTCGTCGAAGAGCTCCTCAAGCCTTATTGCGACCTCGAGCGAGACAGCCTGCTCACCGCGTTCGTAGTTGGTGAGGCTCTTTCTGGAGACGCCGAGGAGCTGCGCCAGCTCGTTTATTGAGTATCCGTACTTCTCCCTCAGTTTTCTCAAGAGGCCGCCGTTTATCCTCACGTAGAAGCCGCCGCGTTCGGCGAATATCGCCGGCATCTCGTTCTCGACAAGAACGTCGTAGAGGGTCTCGGGTCTGAGGGCGTAGATGCCGAATCTCTCGTAAACGACACCCTCCTCAAGCTCGGCGTTCTTCGTCTTTAGGCCGACGATCAGGGGCGAAGCCTTGAAGAAGCGGGCCAGCCGCTTTAGATCCTCCGCCTGCTCTCCAGTGACGGCATCGATGTTGGTAGCCACCTTTATGAAGAGCAAGAGGAATAACCTGCTCGCCACTATATCAAAGCACGACCCCTTGAACTCCATACGCGCCGTTTTATACCCCGTGCCCCTGAGTATCGCCTCAACAGTCCGTATGAGCCTTTCCCTGTCCATCACCCTTAAATACGCAAACGGCTTATATAAAGTTAAGGTGTCATCATGAGGCCGATAATACTCAGGGGAAGTCTCGTGTCGATAGGCATGCTTCTAAGGGATGACCTGCGGCAGGTATGGCTCTGGTACAACGACCGCGATGTCAGGAAGTACCTCTCCTTCCCGGAGGAGATATTCTTCTACGAGGATGAGCTGGAGTGGTACGAGGCCCTCAGGAGGGAGAAAAAGCACGAGAAGGTTTTCGCTATTGTGGAGAACTCCTCGCGCTCCCTCGTTGGACTTGTGGGGCTGCACAGGATAGACCACCACAACGGCCGTGCCGAGCTGGGCTACTTCCTGGCCAGAAGACACTGGGGGCACGGCTACGCGAGCGAAGCAGTCAAGCTCGCCCTGGAATACGCCTTCGAGTGGCTCAACCTGCGGAAGGTCTACGCCCACGTCTTCGAGACAAACGTCGCATCGATAAGGGTTCTTGAGAAGAACGGCTTTCAGCTCGCCGGCCGCTGGAGAAAACACCAGTACGTGCCAGGGGAAGGCTTCGTTGATGTGCTATGCTACGAGAGGTTCCGGGAGTAGGCCCGTATCTTGCCCGTTGTTTTTAATATCGCGTTCGCTAAGGGATATAAGGGGCTGCTCCCATTATCAAGGGGGTGAAATGGTGGCAGAAGGTAACAGGAGAAGGTTTATCTTTGTTCTGCTCGCGGGAATGCTCATCTTCTCCGCGGGATGTCTCGGTGGTGAAGCCACGCAAACAGTCTCAGAACAGCCCAACGGCAGTACCGCTTTCCAGACCATTGGGACAACCGGTTCTTCCCAGAGCACCCCTGTGCCAACGAGCTCCGCTTCAACAACAGGAACAGCGAGCACCGAAGTACTCAAGGGGGACAATGAGACGACTTCCACCGCCACGGAAACCTCCGGGGTGGTCAAGATCACGTTTATCGTCTCTGTTCCCGACTACACGCCCGAAAATGATTCGGTCTACATCACGGGCGACTTCAACGGCTGGAACCCCGGTGACGGGAACTACAGGCTCAGGAAGCGCGATGATGGGAGGTGGGAGATAACGCTGGAGTTCAGGAAGGGGACCAGGATTGAGTTCAAGTTCACCCGCGGCTCGTGGGAGACCGTTGAGAAGGGGAGGGGCGGAGAGGAGATACCCAACAGGGTTCTCGTGATCAACGGGAGCGCGAGCTATGAGTTCATGGTTTACAACTGGCGCGACCACGTGGAGGACGTCGGGTCGGCGGTTCACACGATAGTCGGGAACGTGACGACCTTCGAGATGTTCATGCCCCAGCTCAACAGGACGAGGAGGATCTGGATCTACCTGCCGCCCGACTACAGGCTGGGTGAGAAAAGGTACCCCGTTCTCTACATGCACGACGGCCAGAACCTCTTTGACAGGGCAACCTCCTTCGCCGGCGAGTGGAGGGTGGACGAGACTCTGGAGAGGCTCTTCCAGGAGAGAAACTTCTCCATCATAGTGGTCGGCATAGACAACGGCGGCGGGAGAAGGATAGACGAGTACTCCCCCTGGAGGAACGAGGCCTACGGAGGGGGCGGGGAGGGAGACGCCTACGTCCGCTTCATCGTCGAAACGCTTAAGCCCTACATCGACTCCCATTACAGAACCCTGCCAAACGAGACGGGAATAATGGGCTCCTCCCTCGGAGGGCTCATCTCGATCTACGCCGGCTTCAAATACCCCGAGACCTTCCGCTACGTGGGAGCGATGAGCTCCGCCTTCTGGTTCAACCCGGAGATCTACGACTTCGTGAGGAATGCTCCGAAGGGTCCGGAGAGGATCTACATCGACTGGGGGACCCTCGAGGGAAGCGACCCGAGCGAGATGATAGAGACCAACGAAAAGATGGTGGAGATACTGAAGGGGAAGGGCTACATCGAGGGCGAAAACCTTCTCGTGGTCGAGGACAGGGGGGCAACGCACAACGAGTACCACTGGTCGAGGCGCTTTCCGGAGGCGGTGCTCTGGCTCTTCGGCGGTTGATTTTTAAACCCCCTCCCTTTTCTTTCAACGATGAGGCTTCACATCGGAATCGACGACACGGATTCACCCAATGGAATGTGCACCACCTACCTCGGTGCCCTCCTCTACCGCGAGCTGTCCCGCTTAGCGGAGCCTATGGACCTGCCGAGGCTCATCAGGCTCAACCCGAACATCCCGTACAAAACGAGGGGCAACGGGGCCGTTTCCATGACCTTCGAGGTCGAGGAGGGGCTGATTCCGGAGATCAAAAACACGGTCCTCTTCTACGTGAACCAGCTCGCAGATTTTACCCACGAGAACACCAACCCCGGCGTTGTTTTCCTGGAAGGGGCTATTCCGGAGGAACTCCGCGAGTTCTCACTCAGGGCCCTGAGGGAGCACGTCACAATTGAGGAAGCTGAAAGGGTCGCGGGGGAAGTCGGGGCCGAGTACTTCAAGTTCAAGCTCGGAAGGGGTATAATCGGCGCGCTCGCTTCAATCGGCTACCCGCTCGAACGCTTCACCTACGAGCTGCTGGCCTACCGCGAGCCCGAGAACTGGGGAACGGAGAGGAATGTCGATTCGGAGAGCGTTTTCATGGCAGACCGCTGGAGCTACCCATTCACCTACGACAACGTGGATCCATACAAAAAGACCGTTCTCATCACGCCCCACGGCAAGGATCCCGTCCTCGTTGGAATCCGCGGGATCGATGCGGGGAAGGTTCTCCAGACCTTCGAGCGTGTCGAGTTCGGGGAGTCTGTCGCTTTCCACCAGCTCTACAAGACCAACCAGAACACCGACGACCACCTTGTACCGAAGAAGATCGGCGAGCTGAAGCTCTACGACAGCGCGGTCGTGAGGGGCAGAGTGGCCAAACCCTACTGGGAGCGCGGGAGGCACGTATTCTTTGAGCTGGAGGACGAGACGGGAAGGATCCGCGTTGCCGCCTTCGAACCGACCAAGAAGTTCCGCAACTGGGTCAGGAAGCTCCTCCCCGGAGACGAGATAATCGCCGCAGGTGGAGTGAAGGAGCACGAAGGGGTGCTGACGCTCAACCTCGAAAAGTTCTACCCGGTGAAGCTCGTCCCCAAAGTCGAGTACCAAAAGCCAAAGTGTCCCAGATGCGGTGGGACGATGAAGAGCAAGGGCGACTACCTCAAGTGCAAGCGCTGTGGCTATAGGATGCCGAAGAAGCTCATCCCCGTTGAGGTTCCGCGCGGGCTGGAGAGGAAGATCTACGAGGTTCCGCCCGATGCCAGGAAGCACCTGTCGAGGCCCCTCGTCCTGCCGGGCGGGGAGGATAGGATTCTTGAGCTTGTGTAGCTTGGAGGATCAGTACACCAGACCAAACAGGAATAGAGGAACCCTTCCTTTTCCGGTGATAAGGCCATCAACCGCTATATAGTCGGGCCTCTGATAACGGCCCTTGGATTCGCCGCCGACTTCTATGACCCATTCCCCAACCTTAAAATCTGCCGTTTTCTCGCCTCTCCTGCCCTTCAGGTAGCAGGGGCCGAAGTTTTTCATGTGGTTTACAAAGAACTCCTCGCGCAGGGCACCCCTGTGGGTGTCAAAGCCTTTTCTGGCAAAGAACTCTCTCAGTGGAACGGTGAGGTATAGTTTAGGCTCCTTTCTCCCGCCCCTGCAGGGATGAAGGACAATCAAAAGCCCCGCCTTCGATAAGTCCTCCACGAGCCTTATTGCCATGTTCTTGGAAACTTCGAGGGCCCTGGCTATCCGCGAGTAATTGGCCTCGAATGGGGCGGATTTAGCGACGAGGTAGAGAAGCTTAAACGCATCGGTCTCATACTTAACGCTGACCTCCCTCAGTGCGGAGAGGTCTTCGAGGATCACCTTCCTGATAGAGTTGTCGAGGGCATCGTAGAAGCCACTTCTCGGATAGAGTACTCCCCCCTCGCGCATGTATTCCCTCCAGAGAGGGTGGAGTTCAGCGTACATATTTGTCAGGTCAAACGATCTGGAAAGGACTTCTTCCAGAGGGTATCTGGGAACGTTGAAATTCCTCCTTATGTTGAGCCACTCCCGGAAGGAAGCCGGGGGGAGTTCCTTGAGGACGACCCTTCTTGACAGGTCTGCCCCGGAATGAACCAGATCTATTGCTGATGAGCCCGAGAAGAACACCCTAACCTCGTGTTCATCGTAGAGCGTCTTTAAGTCCTCGGCCCACCCCGCTTTCCTGTGGATCTCATCGATGAAAATGTTTCTGTATCCCATCTCCGCGAGGGATTTAACAACCTCATACAGCGAGAAAGGCTTTATTGGAGTTGAGTCCGCGGAAAAATAGACACTGCTCTCGGTTTCGTTGGCGAGCTGAAGCAGAAGAACGGTCTTGCCCACGCCACGGATTCCTTTGATGCCAACGTAGTACTCCTCATCAATGGTCCTGAGCTCATCGAAGAGAAAGCGCTTTCTTGGGAACTTTCTCGCCCACGCCATTACCCGCCTGCTCGTGGCGATGAGGGGTGTGAGGATTCTATCGTCCATGTTTTAACGTGGGAAGTTTTACTTATAAACCTTGTCCTCGCACGAGGACGATATGCATGCATATCGTTTATGAAAAAGAACGAAATGTCAGCGCATCACCTTCCACACGAGCAACGGGAACACGAGCGTGGCATCGGCCCATATCTCGACGTAGTCCGCTTTGGCCCTTATCTTGCCCCAGCTCACTCCTTCGCTCGGAGGTGCGCCGCTAAGCGAGCCGTCCCACGGGATAGCGGTGGTGATGTAGATCGCGTAGTCCGTTCCTCCCCTGAAGAGGTTGGCGTTTATTATCGCGTGTTTCGGCAGGGAACCGCCCAGAATTATCGATGCCGTCTCCTTGGCAGTAACGGCCAAATTGTTGAGCTTAACTATGTCATTGGCTATGTCTATGATAAGTTCCCTGTCCCCGCGCTCCTCCTTGAAGAAGTAGAGCATGTCCCCTATAGAGCCGTCGGTAATGGCGGGGCAAAAGATGGGAACGTTTCTCTTGTAGGCCCAGTAGATTATCGAGCGCTCCTTCTCCTTCCCCAGCTTCTCGTCCATGTAGCGGCCCATCTCGTGGATAAACTCGCTGGCCGTTAGAGGTTTGCCCCTCCCGCGCTCCATCTCAAGAACCCGCTCGAAGAAGGGAATCATGTACTTCTCGAACTCGATGTAGCGGTCGTTGGGCACGAAGATGTTGCCTATCCTGTTGATGCCCTTCTCGCGCATCAGGGCATCGTTCACCTGCCAGTCGCCGAGGAGGAACGGCTTCAGGGCCTTTATGAAGTCCTCCTCTATGCCGCCGGCCGTGGTTACGATGACGTCCACCTTGCCTTCCTTGACGAGCCACGCGATCAGCTCCCTCAGCCCGGAGGAGATGATGTTGGAGGTGTAGCCAAGGAAAACCCTAACCTCCTCACCTTTAGCGCGCTTCTCCTCGACTTTTTTCCATATCTCTACCGCCCTTCCGAGGTGCGTCGCCTGAAAGCCTATGCGTTCGTAATAATCCAGAACCCCCTCAATGCTCGAAACCTCGTCGGGCCAGGGCCCCTCGATTGGAAGGCCCTCGACCTCTTCGCTCTCCTTAAGCACTATGTCCTTTGGCTCCGTCATGGTTGGCACTTCGAGGGGGGACGTATAAAGTTTTGGGAAAGCGTTTTATTCTCCAGCCCCAACTCTCCCACATGCCAGTGGAGATAAATCTGGACGGCCTTGGGGTCATAGTTACGGCCTCATCGCGCGGCATAGGCTTCAACCTCGCGCGCGAGCTGCTGAAGAGGAACGCGCGCGTAGTAATAAGCTCCAGAAGCGAGGAGAACCTGAAGGAGGCCCTTGACGAGCTTTCGAGCTACGGGGAGGTTCACGCGGTCCGGACGAACCTGTTCGACCAGCGCGATCTGGAGGGCCTAGTCAAAGAGGGCTGGGAACTACTCGGTGGAATCGACGCCCTCGTCTGGAACGCTCCCAACGTCCGCTGTGAACCCTGCCTCCTCCACGAGACAAGCTACATAGACTGGATTGAAGCCTCTGCCCTCCACACGGTCGCCCCGGGCTATCTCACAACGCTTCTCGTCCAGGCGTGGCTTGAGAGGAAAAGGAAGGGCACGTTGATTTACCTCAACTCCGTCTCGATAAAGGAGCCGATGCCGCCGCTGGTTCTGGCGGACGTTACGAGGGCAGGCCTCCCCCAGCTGGCGAAGAGCGTTTCGAGAACATACGGAAAGCACGGAATAAGGGCCTACAGCGTTCTTCTAGGCAGCTTCGATACACCCGGAGCGAGGGAGAACCTGAAGCGGGTTGCCGAGGCGAGGGGGGAACCCTTCGAGGAGACCTGGGAGCGGGAAGTGCTCGGCAGAACTCCGCTCCACAGAACCGGCAGGTGGGAGGAGCTCGGATCGCTCGTGGCTTTCCTCCTGAGCGAGGAAGCTGAGTACATGCTCGGCTCGACCGCCATCATAGACGGCGCGATGACGAGGGGGATAGACATTTAAGCCCACCCTTCCTTCTCACGTCCATGAAGGAGGACTACTTCACCGGGGAATTCATAACCAAGATGCGGGAGAGGTACTTCAGGCCGAGGAAGTGGGAGAAGGTCAAACCGTTCCGAAATGCAGCCGTTCTGGCGATAGACCTTCAGGCGTACTTCCTCAGGCCGGAGAGCAGGGCGTTCCTGCCTTCCGCGCCGCGCTTCGTTTCCGGGCTTGTGGAGTTTTACAGAGAGGCGGAGAGACTCGGCGTTCCGATAATTTTCACCCGCCATTTCCATCGGAACGACATCATGACCCGCTGGTGGGGCGGAGACATGCCGAAGAACGACCCGCTGAACGAACTTCTTGAAGAGTTTAGGCCATTCGCCGGAACCGTCATTGAGAAGAAGACCTACGACGCCTTCCACGGAACCGAACTTGAGGGCATTCTGAGAAAACTCCACGTGGAGACCGTAGTCATCACCGGCGTCATGACCCACCTCTGCTGCGAGACCACCGCCAGAGAGGCCTTCGTGAGGGGCTTCAACGTGGTATTTCCGGTCGATGGGACGCTGACCCAGAACAGGTTTTTCCACGAGGCAACGCTCAGAAACCTCTCCCACGGCTTCGCGGTCACGCCCCTGCTAAAGGAGGTGCTGGAATGGCTCTCGTCGGGATAATCGGGGCCGGAATAGGGGGCATAGCGACGGCGGTGCAGCTGGCGCGCTACGGGATAGAGAGCGTGATTTTCGAGCGCGACCGAATAGGCGGGCTGATAAGGAACGCCTACTCCGTCGAGAACACGATGTTCTTCCCGGACGGAATCAAGGGCGAAAAGGTCGTCGAAATTCTTGAGGAGTACGTGAAGAAGTACGATCTGAAAATCCTCTACGAGGAAGTTAGGGCCGTTAAGAAGGCCGGCGGACTCTTTGAAGTTGAAACCGCGGGCGGAGTTCACCGCTTCAAGTACCTCGTGGTGGCAACCGGAACGAGGCCGAGAATGCTCCCCTTCGATGGAATAACCTACCACGTCGCCGAAGTTCCGGAGAGGTACTACGAGAGAGTTCTCATCATTGGCGGCGGCGATGTGGCCTTTGACTACGCGCTGACGATGAGCGAGAGGAGCGACGATGTGATAATCCTCATGAGGAGCGAGCCGAAGGCCCTGCCCTACCTCCAGGAACTCGTGAAGAAACGCTCAAACATCAGGACGCTGATGGGACAGGTATGGGAAATAAGGCCTATAAGCGGGAAGCAAAAGCTTTTAGCCAGAACGAGCGCTGGCGACTTTGAGGTAGAGCTAGTGCTCGGGGCCATTGGGAGGGTCCCAAACATCGAGCTGGTCCAGGGCATCGAGGACGATAACCTTTTCCTAGTCGGGGACGTCAAGAACGGAATCTACCGCCAGACGGCCCTGGCGATAGCGGACGGCATAAAAACCGCGATGGTGATATGGAGGAGGGAGAGGTATGGAGATACTGAGTGAGGTTGGAGACCCCAACGTTGCGGTCGTTTACATCGGGAAAACTTCGAAGGGCAACATAGTGGAGTTCGTTGAATCGATTCCGACCTACAATCCGGCCGAGAAGTGGGTGCTCATCGTCTCATCGCTCAACGGCTGTCCGGTCGGCTGCAAGATGTGCGACGCAGGCTTTTTCTACAAGGGGAGGCTCGACGTCGATGAGCTGATGGAGCAGATAGAGTACCCGATAACCAGGCGCTGGAACGGAAAGCCGAAAACCAGGAAGTTCAAGGTGCAGTTCGCGCGCATGGGCGAGCCGAGCTTCAACATGGCGGTGATAGAGGCGATGCGCATTTTGGGCGAGCGCTACGAGAACTTCCACCCGTCGCTCTCAACGATTGCCCCGATAGGAACCGATAAGTTCTTCGATGCCCTCCTCGAACTCAAGAAGGAGATGTTTCCGACCAACTTCCAGCTCCAGTTCTCGATACACTCCACCAGCCCGGAGCAGAGGGACGAGATAATCCCGGTCAGGAAGTGGGACTTCGAGAGGATAGCCGAGTACGGAAAGGCCTTCTACGACGAGGGCGGCAAGAAGATCACGCTCAACTTCGCCCTCGCGAGGGAGAACGAGGCCGATGCGGAGGTTATAGCCGAGCACTTCCCGAAGGAGTACTTCCTCATCAAGATAACGCCGCTCAACCCGACGGTAAGCGTGCTAAAGAACAAGCTCACCAACGACGTGGATCTTGAGACGGGCCTTCCGATGAAGCACAGGAAGTTCGTTGATGACCTCAGGAGGCTCGGCTACGACGTCATCATCTCCGTCGGCGACACGAGGGAGAACCTCATCGGCTCGAACTGCGGCCAGTACATCCTCCGCTTCCTCAAGGAGAGGCCAGAGCTTAGGGAGGCATACACATTCGCGAGGGGATTTGAGTTCAGGGTGAGCTGAGAGTTTCGTTTTTCGTTACTATTTACATACTGGCCTCGTCCCCGCCCTAAAGAACGAGGCTTGAGAAAAGAGAAAAGTCAACGCCCACTCTGGCACTCCCTCTGAATTCAGGCACTTATTTGGGTTTTGAAGTATTTTTCAGCCCTCTCGACAAGGAATTCATCCTCGATCTTCTTTCCGATGCGTTTTAGGCTCAAGCTCACCAAACTGAGGCTGAACCATACCCTGTCATCAAGAAGGTCCCGGTAACATTCGTCATCTCTCAGGTTGTCCCCCTTTATCGTAACCAGAACCTTGTCTTCTCCCAGAGTCTTTATCAAAACGTACTCCTTCTCACTCTCACCCGGCCTGGGCTCCAGCTCATAAAGTCCATCATCGAGGTTCAGGAGTTTTACTTTTACCAGAGTGAAGCCAGAGGGGGCGGCTTCCAGTCTTCCTCAAGGAGAGGCCAGAGCTCAAGGGCTCCGGGCAAATGCACCGCTGTTTTGAGCTCAGTCCCTGCTTAAAAAGTCAGAGAATCTGCAGGTATCTGGGAGCGCATGGAACAGGTCGTGATATGACGGGTCCGAAGTGGGGCTGATGTAAACCAGTTTGGCAGTACCTTCAGTAACCACGAGAAGGCGTTCCTTCAGCCCTCCGTGGATGTATGAGCCGTCCCTTAGGGGGAGTAGTCGTCTGTCCACAACCATGAGCCTCGAATACAGCCCCCCTACCTTTCCGTCTTCAAGGTCGGTGAGTATCTTCCCGTAGAGCTCCCATCTGCTTCCGGGAACCTCCATGAACACCTGCCCGTCGTTCCAGCCGCAGATGAACTCGGCCCCGATGTCAATAAGTCCGTGTATAAACTCCTTCAGCCGGCTGTCAGGAACTCTGTGGAAGACTCTGGAACTGAACTCAGCGATGGTGAAGCTTCCGACGGTGAGATAAGTGGCATCAATCCATGTATGCTCTCCGAGAGGGGCCCCAATGATTGTGTCAACACCTTTAATTTCAAAATCTGGTCTCCACCGAAGCTCCTGCTGGAGCTCCTTTTCCCTGAGTTTAAGAAACTCAAGCTCGTATTCTATGGTCGTGCCTTCTTCAGCAAGAATGGATTTGACCTTATGTGGGTTTCCAAATTTAATGCTCAGAAACTTCCTTCCCACGTTTTCAATAATGCTCTTAGTTGATATTTCCCTGAAGATTGAGACGAGATAATAGTCAACGCCCACCCTGACACCCCCGCTCTGTTTTGTGTTTTTAAACTTAAAAAGAGAACAGAATCAAAAACCAAAAATCACCAGTCCGCCTCGTGAATCAGCTCACCCTCAGCAAATACGTGCGTCGGGTAGTTCTCCAGGTGGAAGGGGTCGCCGTTCCAGACGACGAGCGAGGCCCATTTGCCCCCCTCTACGCATCCAAGCTTATCATCAACGCCGAGTATTTTCGCGTTGTTGTGGGTGATGACCTTTATCGCCTCCCCCTTGCTCATGCCGAGCCTTATGAAGTGCCTGAGCTGGAGGTAGAGGTTGGCCTGGAGCGTAACCGGGTGGTCGCTCATCAGCCCGAAGAGGGGCCTGACCTCGAGCAGGTATCTGGCGTTCTTCCAGTCCTCGTGCTTCAGCTCAACCTTGTATGGGTGGGCGTCGAAGGGGCCGTAGATGACCGGAACGCCTTCCCTCTTTATCTTCTCAAAGGTCTCCCTGCCGTGGACGTCGCCGGCGTGCTCGATGGTTATCTTGAGCCCGAACTTCCGCTTTATCATGAGCAGCGCCGCGATGTCGTCCTCCTTGTGGACGTGGACGCGGAGCGGGACCTCGCCCTTCAGAACAGGAATCAGGGCTTCAACGGTGGGCTCGACTTCCTCCGGCTCCTTCTTGCCCTTCTCAAGGAGCGCTATCGTCTTCTGGGTCTTCATGAGCCAGCTGAGGAGAATCCCTATTGCTCCCATCCTCGTGCTCGGTCTCGTCCCTTTCCAGCTCGTTGTCGAGCGTGGGTTGTAGCCGAAGGCAGCCTTAACGCCAGCGTACTTGATGAAGGCCTCCTCAATGTCGCGCCCGTAGTTCCTAATGAAGACCGCCTTTCCGCCGATTATGTTCCCGCTCCCCGGCAGAACCGACGAGTAGAGGACGCCGAACTCTATCGAGTGCTTGAAGGCCTTGTCGTCCATGTAAATCGAGTAGAGTGCATCGACGAGTGGGAGAACAGCGTCCATCTGCTCGTTGGCCTCACCCTCCTGGTAGGGCTCCCCATAGCGGTCCATCCCGATGTGACTGTGGCCGTCTATGAAGGCAGGCGTTACGACGCCTTCGGCTATTATCTCAGCTTCCTTCGGTTTCTCCTTCGTCACGTCAACGATGTTTCTATCAAAAACGACGTAGACGTCCCTCAGAACGTTCCCCAGACCGTCGTAGAGAAGAGTTGCCTTGACCGCTTTCACGTTCATCACCGTTAAGAGATGTGCACTAACGTTTAAATGCTTATCGACTCTGGAATTAAGGGATTATGCAATTCAACAACTATGCAACAAAAGATAGGGGAAAGGAACGGCTCAGTAGGGGAACTCGACGCCCATCTCCTTCGCTATCTCGCGGAGGTGGGCTATCCTCTCCTCCGTCGGAGGGTGGGTGGCGAAGAGCCTCGAAACGCGGTCGCCCTCGAAGTGGTTCACGATGAAGAGATGGGCCAGCCCCGGGTTGCCGAGGGGCTTTTTCTTCTTCGCCTCCGCCTCCTTCTGGAGCTTCTTTACCGCCTCGTCGAGCTTCAGCAGTGCGCTCGCGAGCGCCCAGGGCTTTCCGCTGAGCCTCGCGCCGCCCTCGTCGGCCGCGAACTCCCTGCGCCTGCTTATCGCCGAGCGGATTATTATCGCCGCTATCGGGGCGGTTATTGCTATAAGGATTGCGTAGATGAATCTGTCGAGGCTGAGGTCGCCGAATATGGCCTTGAAGAAGGCGAGGTACTTGGTGAAGTAGGCTATGTAGACGACCGCACCCGCCAGTGCGCCGGCGATGGTGCCGACGAGTATGTCGTGGTTCTTTATGTGGGTCAGCTCGTGGCCGAGGACACCTTCAAGCTCGTCCCTGTCGAGGAGTTCGAGGATTCCGGTGGTTACCGTCACGAGGGCGTGCTTGGCGTTCCTTCCGGTTGCGAAGGCGTTCGGCGTCGGGTCGTCGATTACGGCTATCTTGGGCATCGGGAGGCCCGCCCTCTTGCTGAGCTTCTCGACTATCTCGTACAGCTCGGGCGCCTCCTCCCTGCTGACCGGTTTAGCCTTCATCATCTTGATAACGAGCTTGTCGCTGTACCAGAAGGTGAAAAAGCTCATTATGACGGCGAACCAGAACATGTAGGTCATCCATCTGGCGCCGCCGAGGAGATAGCCCATGGCCATCAAAAGGCCGGTTAGGAGGGCTATCATGAACGTCGTTCTGAGGAACAGCCAGAGTTTCACATCCATCACCTCTTTGGTTTACCTTTCAAACCACCTTTACAAACCTTTCGTTCACTTCAGAAGATGGACAGAAATGGGGAGAAGAAGTCAGAAGGTGGGGGCGTAGCCCATCTCTTCCGAAATTTTCCTGAGCCTCTCTATCCTCGCCTCGGTCGGCGGGTGGGTCGAGAAGAGGCCCGCCAGACTGCTTCCCTTGAACGGGTTCACTATGAACATGTGGGCCGTTGCAGGATTCCCATCCCTCATCGGCCGGTAGCTGACGGCGCGTTCTATCTTCATCAGCGCGCTCGCGAGCGCCCAGGGCTTGCCGCTTATCTTCGCCCCGCCTTCATCCGCCAGGAATTCCCTCGACCTGCTCACGGCCGCCTGTATGAGCATCGCCGCTATCGGGGCGAGAACGGCTATGAGTATCGCAGTCAGAACGTTGCCGGCGTCATCCTCATCCCTGCCGAAGCCGCCGAAGATGGCTATCCACCGGGCCCAGTAGGCGAGCTGGACGATGGCACCGGCCAGGGCCGCCGCGAACGTTCCGATGAGCATGTCCCTGTTCTTTATGTGGGTTAGTTCATGACCTATAACGCCCTCGAGCTCATCCCTGTCAAGGAGTCTAAGCAGACCCGTGGTCACGGCGACGACGGCGTGCTTCGGGTCCCTCCCTGTGGCGAACGCGTTGGGGGTCTCGCTGGGGATTATTGCAATCCTGGGCATTGGAAGACCCGCCCTCTCCGTGAGGTTTCTCACTATGGCGTAGAGCTCCGGGGCCTCGAACTCGTCAACTATCCTCGCGCGGTACCAGCTCAGGACGATTCTATCGCTGTACCAGTAGGTTATGAAGTTGAAGACCATTGAGAACAGAAACATCATGAAAGCCACACTGGGGCCTCCAAAGACGTAGCCGATGGCCATCAGTAACCCGGTCAGCACGGCCATCAGCAGACCAGTTCTGAACCACAGACCAAGCCCCATACTCTCACCTCCGGTGAACTCTCACTCCCATAAGGATAGATGGATTGCAAAATAAAACCTTGTTGGTACAAGATTGAGTATAAGGAAAGAGAATAGGGGGCATCACATGCCCATGTCCATGCCGCCCATTCCACCCATGCCGCCGGGCATTCCGCCGCCCTGGCCGCCTTCGGGCTTGCTTATCTTGGCGGCGATGACGTCGTCGATCCTGAGGATCATTATCGCAGCCTCGCTGGCGCTCTTAATGGCCTGCTTCTTGACGCGGAGTGGCTCGATGATGCCCTTGGCGAGCATGTCGGCCGGCTCGCCCTCGAAGACGTCGATGCCTATGGCCCTACCCCTGTTCTTGTGCTCGCTGATGACCTTGACGAGCATCTCGACAGTGTCGAGACCGGCGTTCTCGGCGAGGGTCTTCGGGATTATCTTGAGGGCCTCTGCAAAGGCCTCGATGGCGAGGGCCTCCTTGCCGCCGACGGCCTTGGCGTACTCGTCGAGCTTGATGCTGAGCTCTATCTCGCCGGCGCCACCGGCCGGAAGGACGTAGCCGTCCTCCATGACGTCCTTGACGACCTTGATGGCATCTTCCAGGGCGCGCTCAACCTCATCGATGACGTGCTCGGTGCCACCCCTGATGAGTATGGTGACCGCCTTCGGGTTCTTGCAGCCCTCGACGAATATCATGCTCTCGCCGGCGATCTTGCGCTCCTCAACGAGGTCGGCGTGGCCGAGGTCCTCGGCGGTGAGGTCCTTAACGTTGGTAACGACCTTAGCTCCAGTGGCCTTGGCGAGCTTCTCCATGTCGCTCTTCTTGACGCGCCTGACGGCGAGGATTCCGTACTTGGCGAGGTAGTGCTGGGCGAGGTCGTCGATGCCCTTCTGGACGAAGAGAACGTTCGCACCGGTGGCGGCTATCTGGTCGACCATCTCCTTGAGCATCTTCTCCTCCTGCTCGAGGAAGCTCATGAGCTGGTCCGGGCTGGTGATGTTTATCTTCGCGTCGGTCTCGGTCTTCTTGACCTCGAGGGCCTCGTTGATGAGGGCTATCCTGGCCCCCTCAACCCTCTTCGGCATCCTGGGGTGGACGCGCTCCTTGTCGATGACGACGCCGCGAACGAGCTCGCTCTCCTCGACGCTCTCGCCGGCCTTCTTCTCGATCTTGATGTTATCGATGTCCACGGCGAACTTTCCGTCCTTCTTCTCGGCGACCTGCCTGACGGCATCAACGGCGAGCCTGGCGAAGAGCTCCTTGTGGCTCTCGGCGTTCTTGCCGGTGATCGAGGTCATGGCTATCCTCATGAGGGTCTCTTCGTCGTCCGGGGTGACCTCAATGGCGATGTCCTCGAGTATCTCCTGGGCCTTCTCGGCGGCCATGGTGTAACCCTTAACGATGATGCTCGGGTGGATGTTCTGGTCGAGGAGCTCCTCGGCCTTCCTGAGGAGCTCGCCGGCGATGACAACGGCGGTGGTGGTACCATCACCGGCCTCCTTGTCCTGGGTCTTGGCAACCTCAACCATCATCTTCGCGGCCGGGTGCTGGAGGTCGATCCTGTCGAGAATCGTGGCTCCATCGTTGGTGACAACGACGTCACCGAGGCTGTCAACGAGCATTTTATCCATACCCTTTGGACCGAGGGTGGTTCTAACCGTCTCCGCGATTATCCTCGCGGCGAGAATGTTGAGCCTCTGGGCGTCCCTTCCAACGTACCTCTGGGTTCCCTCGGGCAGAATAACAACCGGCTGTCCGCTAAGCTGTGCCATTTGACATTCCTCCTACCAAATTGCTTTTTGCAGAAACGCTTCGTCAGCACTGCATATAAGTTTTTGGGTCAAAAATTTCAATTAACGCGATAAATTTTGGAAAAATGACAAAAATCTTCGAGGAAAATGGGGGAAAGGGCTAAAACCCCAGCGCACAACTGGGAGCGGGTGGATGAGGTGAGGATGGTAAAGCAGGGCGCGGAGGCCAAGATATACATCTCCGAATTCGGCGAGTATTTCGGGGCGGAACTCATTCCCGACGAAACGGTAATCGTCAAGCACAGGATTCCAAAGCGCTACCGCATAAGGGAGATCGATGAGAAGCTGAGGAAGGAGAGAACGGTTAGAGAGGCGAGGGTTCTTCACCGGGCCAAAGAGTTTGGTGTGAACTGTCCCCACGTTTACGAGGTCAATCTGAGGGACATGGTAATTGCGATGGAGTTCATCGGCGGGGAGAGACTGAAGGAGCACCTCGAGGAGGTTCCAGTGGAGAAAAGGCTTCCCCTCTGCCGCGAGATTGGAAGACAGATTGGAAAGCTTCACGAGGCGGGCATAGTGCACGGTGACCTGACGACCTCCAACATGATACTCCGGGAGGGAAAGGTTTACCTGATAGATTTTGGCCTGGCGGACTTTGACCCCACCCTGGAGGCCCAGGGCGTCGACCTGCACCTCCTCAAACGTGCCATGGAGAGCACCCACTACACCTGGTTCGAGAGGGGGTTTGAGGCGGTTCTGGAGGGCTACTCCGAGGTCAGGGGTGAGGAGAAGGCCGAGGAGATAAAGGCGAAGATAGAAGAAATCGAGAGCAGGGGAAGATACAGAGAGCGGAGCTGGGTGGACTGACCCACCATCGGTGGTCCTACAATATCTGCGTGTTTGGTGTTTCCAGTCACTCGGAAGAACGTGCCTGGAACGACCCACTTAAGAACGAGAAAAGGGCGAGTTTTCGGGAGAAAAATGTGGGGGTGCTCAAAAGATAGAAAAATCAGACCTTGAACTTGTTGGTAACTTCCACGAGCTCCTGCACGACCCGCTCAAAGTCGGTGATGGCCACCTTGACCTCCTCAAGTGCGGAGGTCTGCTCCTCCGCAGCGGCACTGACCTCTTCAGCCGCCGCGGTTGTCTCCTCTGCACTGGCGGCGAGGTTCTCGAGGAAGCGCAGGCCCTCGTCTATCTTTTCGCCCTCTTCGAGCACCTTGCTCTTGAGCTCGTTGGCCTTGACCTCCATCTCGGCCATCAGTTCGGCTATGTGGGTGAGGTACGAAACGCTCTCCTTGAGAACCTCCGTTGAGTTGGAGACAGTTTCCACGCTCTTGCCCGTGACCTCCACGCTCTCCTGTATCTTCTCCATAATCTGGCTCACAATGTTGCGTATGTCGTCGGCGGCGTTCTTGCTCTCCTCTGCGAGGTTTCTAATCTCCTCAGCAACGACGGCGAAGCCTTTTCCTGCCTCGCCGGCGCGGGCGGCTTCAATTGCCGCGTTTAACGCCAGGAGGTTGGTCTGCTCGGCAATGCCCGTGATAACGTTGGTGATGTTGGCGATGTTCTTACCCATCTCAGCGACGCCCTTGACGGTATCCTCTATCATGAGCATCATATTCCTTATCTCCTCGATCTGGCCCACGGCCTCCTGTCCCTTCTGGCCACCCTCGCGGGCAAGGCTGACGACATCCCCCATGGAGCGCTCAAAGTCCTCCATGGTGTTTATGGTCTCCTTGCCTATCTCATCGATGTAGCGCATGGTCTCCGTCATGTGGTTGATGTTCTCCTGCTCGCGCTGGGCCTCTATGCTCACCTGGTTGATGGCCTCGGCAACCTGCTGGATGGCCTCACTTATCTGCTCGACGTTTTCACGGACGAGCTTGCTCCGCTCTCCAACAACCCCCGCGGCCTCCTGAATCTCTATCACCATGTCCCTGAGGTTCCTGCGCATCTTCTCGATCGCGTGGCGGATATCCTCCAAGTGCCCCCTAAGTTCAACGTCCTCCACCGAGAGGTCGCCCTCAGCAATCCTGTCGAGTATGCGGACGATAGCGTCGATCTGTGCCTCTATCTCCCGCTTGTATTTCATGACATCGGGAGGTATTTCCTTCTCCTTCGTGACACTGCTCGTGATCGCAAATGCCACCAGTACTCCCGCGGCACCTCCAACCAGTCCGGCCAGGGGGCCGAAGACTGCGGAAGGCACCAGCGTGAAGATAAACGCCACAACCGGGGACAGTATCACTGCGGTTTTCTTGTCCATGGCCACCCCTCCGGGGAAAATAGGTCGCGGGGCTACTTAAATGTTTCTAATATGCAGGAGTAATAACTTGACTTTCTACAGGTTTAGTAACCACCTACACAGAGACCTACACACTGCCGTCTCCAGGGAGCACGATGCGGCTAGGAACGTCCAAACGCCCTCAGAACCCTCTCGAAAATTTCCCGTTCCTTCCCGCGCTTTCTCCTCGCAAGGCTCTCGACTATCAGCTCGGGCGTGCTTCTGCCAAGTTTCCCAAAGACGGGTTGTCTGTCGACGATGAGGTTGAGCTTTTCGTCAAGGCCCCTGGCCTCTATCCCGTCGACCCTGGCAAAGGGAAGTTCCTTCCTCAGGTCCTCCCCAAGGTGCGACACGATAACAACGTAAAAGCCCTTCTCGTGGGCTATCCGGAGAAGCTCGCCGATTATCCTAACCGCCGCACCGGGTTCGGTTATGGCCTCAAACTCGTCTATGAGAATGAGCTTCCTGCCGGAGCCCTTAAGCGCCCTCACGAAGGAGCGCAGGGCAGTCTCAAAAGCGCCGGCGCCGTAGGTACTCCTCTTCCTTCTGAAGAAGAACAGCTCATCGAGGGGCTCAACCCAGGCCTTCTCCGCCGGAACCGGAAGTCCCATATGGGTGAGAACCGTTATCTGGGTCATAAGTTCTAAAAGGCTGGTCTTTCCGCCGCTGTTGGCGCCTGTTAGTATGACCACCCTCTCATTGTGGATAACATCCGAGTCCGGGACGCCGAAGTTTTCGGGTTTTTCTCCCACGACGTAGCTCACAGGCTGCGGACTCTCGATGAAAAGGTGTTTCCCATTGATAAACGCGATTCCACCGTTCTGAAGTTCCGGGAAAGAGAAGCCTTCGGTGAATTCCTTGATGGCCTGAAGGAAATCGAGTTCGTTAACCCTGGCCAGCTCCTCCCGGAGAACTGGGAGCAGGGGGCGCACATTCTCAAGGATTTCCCGGCTCCTGAGGTACAGCTCAACCTTAAGCTCTCTTTCCAGTTCCTCACGGAGCATCTCAACACTTTCCGGGGGAACCGCCACGGGATACAGTTCTTCCCGGGAGAAGAGCTCAACGGCAACACCGAGCTTCTCGCTCAGCTCGTCCTCAGCCTCATTGATCATATCGAGGATTTCTCCCTCGACCTCGCCGAAGTGTCTGAATATCGCCTCGTAGTTCCCGGCTTTAAGCTCGCCGAGGAAGTCCAGCAGCTCCTTCCCGCTCAGAGTCAGGCTGAACTTTTCCAGTTTCTCGGATATCTTCTCGTTCAGCTCGCGCTCTTTCGCGGCCACCAGCTCCTCAAGGCCGTCGAGGAGTTTCCGCTTTTTCATAACCTCCCCAAGCCCGTCCAGCTTTCGGAGGATTTCCAAGGCGACACTACCCTCGCCGGTTAGCTCGCCGATTCTGGCGAGGGCATTAAGAGTTTCCCGGTTCTCCCAGAGGGGCATGATGTAGAGCTCCGGCGCTATCTGGGAGGGGACAAGTTCAACGTCGATGCCGTAGCCGACCGTGCTGAGAACCAGAGAATAATCTTCGGAATCCTCCAGGCCCGTTGAGACCTCGCAGAGACCCAGGTTCAGTGCCCTTTCGAGCTCGCCCTCGTCAACTATCAGAATCCTGTCGTGGAGGTAGTCCCGGCGGAATTTGATTGGCCGGACCCTGGCAATCTGCCCCTTCAACTCAGGACGTATCCTTGGAAGGCTTCGGCGGAAATAAGTCTGCCTGCGGAGGATTTCCTCGCGATCGGAGGTGGGTTCAAACCTATCCAGCATGGAAGAACTCCCAGGGAGGACTAACCTCCTCCTTATCTCCTCCCGGATTGAGCGGTAGACCGCTTTGGCCTCGGGGTTCAGCTTGAGCGTCATCGCTTAGGGAATGTTTTAGGGGGCTAAAAAAGTTACCTTTTCCTCTGCAAAAACTCACACCTGATAGCACTGGCGCGAATTATGTTTTCCTGTGCCGCTCGTACCAGCCCCACTCCTTCTTGGAACCGAAGGCCCGGACTCCCCTCTCGACCAGGGTTATCCTGAGCTCCTTGGCCATCTCGTGGGTTATCTCACCGCGCTCCTCCATCCAGTTTATTATCTCAAGCGCCTCGTCATCCGTACTGCATCTCCTGAGGAAATCGATAACCGTGGGGTTGTAGCCGGAGAAGTCCATCTCCTCCCTCCCGGCGGACTCCTCCCCCTCGCCGGTGCGGTAGGCCTCTATCGGAACGCCCTCCCCCTCGAGCTCCCTCGCAAGGGCCGGGAAGGTCTGTTCAAACTCCTCCCTCTCATATTCCTGCCATGCGAAGTCGTCCGCGGGTTTCTTCGTTTTCTTTTCGTCCATTCTTCACACCAGACTCGGTTTTGGGGCCAGGGGTTTATAAATGATGAGTAGAATCCACCCACCATGAGAGGGTCGTACTTTCTCGTCGTCCTGCTGGAGAACGATAAAACCGTCAGAACCAAGGGGCGGGAGTTCCACCTGCGGAAGGGCCACTACGTGTACGTCGGCTCGGCGATGAACTCCCTCGAAAAACGCGTTGCCCGGCACTTCAGCGGGAAAAAGAGGCTCCACTGGCATATAGACTTCCTCCTGAAGGAGGCAAAGCTCCTGAGGGCGTATCTCATCCCCAGTGAGGAGCGGTTGGAGGAAAAGCTCTCGCTGGGGGTGGCAAAGTACGGGGAGCCCGTCGAGGGATTCGGCGCGGGGGACGTCAGGGTCAGCACCAACCTCTACCGCTTCGAAGGGGAACCCGATGGGGCTCTCACTGCCATTCTAAGCGAACTCGGGCTGGAGTGGAAAAGGGTTAAAAGCAGGGAGGAAGTTATAGGGTTCGGTGAGAGAAAATGAGACTCCAGCTCGGAAAGGTCGAGACGTACATTCACGAGAAGATTGAGACCGAAAAGCTTCACTTCGTTCTCCTTGATCCTGATGACGTGACGCCCGAGGAAGCCGCCAGGATAGCGAAGATGAGCGAGGAGATAGGGGTAGATGCCATAATGATAGGCGGCTCGACGGGGGCGGAGGGGGATGTCCTCGACGGCGTTGTGAGGGCGATAAAGGAGTCCTCCAGCCTGCCGACGATACTGTTCCCCGGCTCCCACGGGGGGATAAGCAGGTACGCCGATTCAATATTCTTCATGAGCCTGCTCAATTCGACCAACCCCTTCTTCATCACGGGCTCCCAGGCCCTGGGGGCGTTCACGGTCAAGCGCTACGGCATAGAACCAATACCAATGGCGTACCTCATAGTCGAGCCGGGAGAGACCGTCGGCTGGATCGGCGATGCCAAGCCCATCCCGCGCCACAAGCCCAAGATCGCCGCCGCCTACGCCCTGGCGGGCCAGTACCTTGGAATGCGCATGGTGTACCTCGAGGCCGGAAGCGGGGCCCCGCAGCCCGTTCCCCCCGAGATGATAGCGCTCGTGAAGCGCGTCATAGACGTTCCGCTCATCGTCGGCGGTGGGATAAGGAGTGCGGAGCAGGCGCGGGCGGCCGTGAGGGCCGGCGCCGACATAATCGTCACCGGAACCGCGATAGAAAAGGCCGGCTCTCTGGAGAAGGCCAGGGAAAAGCTGGTGGAGCTGAACAGGGGAATAAAGGGATGAGGCTCAGACCTCGGAGAGGACCTTGAACGTTATCTTTCCGCCCCTGACGATCTTTTTGAGGTCAGAGAGAAGCTTTGGAGCGTTGTCCTCGACCACTTCCATCTTAATTTCGCTCATGCCCTCAGCATCGGGCGGGAAGAAGTGAATGTCGCGAATCCTGCCCCTAACCGTGCCATACAAACGGCTCAGAATCTTCCCCCTTCCTTCGTAGGGCAATTTTATGTCGAGTTCAACAATTTGCATGCATATCACCGCTTTATTTTATGAAAGAAGGCCTATATAACCCTTTTCATGAATGGGAATTATCGGGCAGGTACGAAAATAGTCCTGGTAGTTATAAATATGAGGGCGTCATCGGCGCCCCTTTAAGTCCGCATCCGTCACCAGTCCCTTCGCGTAGGGGCACAGCTCCCTCAGCGGGCAGGAATCGCACTTCGGCCTTATCGGGTTGCATATGCTCTTCCCGTGGTCCACCATCGCGTGGTTCACGTATATCCACTTCTCGTAGGGAATCAGCTCCGCGAGGTACTCCTCGACCTTCTCTGGAGGAACCCTCGGCGGGGCCAGACCGAGGCGTTTGCTTATCCTGTTCACGTGGGTGTCTACGGGTATGGCCTGCCTGCCGAAGCCGTAAGCCAGGACTATGTTGGCGCACTTCCTCCCGATTCCCGGGAGCTTCATGAGTTCCCTGATGTCGTCGGGAACCTTTCCGTCGTGTTCCTCCAGGATTATCTGTGAAGCCTTCACTATCCACTCGCCCTTGGTCTTCCAGAGACCGACCCCCCTCTCCCTCAGAAAGCGCCGCATCTCCTCGACCGGCGTGCTGGCTATCGTCTCGATGTCGCGGTACCTCTCAAACAGCTCCTCCCAAACCCTGTACGTCACCTCGTCCCTCATGCGCTGGGAGATAATGCAGTGGATTAAGGTCCTGTAGGGGTCACCGATGAGGAGCCTCTCCCGCGGATAGGTTTTCATCAAAACCTCGACGATTCTCCCGGCCCTTTTCCTCTTCTCCTCCCAGGTTTCATTGAAGGTGAAGCCCTCAAGGCTTAACGAGCCTGATTTTGTTCCCGTCATGGATTATCACCACTGTCTCTTTGGAGACCCTAACTCCGTTAAGTTTCTCGAACTCATCGCTATAAATCTTTTGCCCGTTGTGGTTCATAATCAGAACCTCCCTCTCGAAGGCGATGACGAATCCCTTCTCAAAGGGGATTACCTCACTCACCGGCCCATCGAACTCAAAATCAACGACTTCAACCTCGCCCTGCGAGAACTCCACCCTCGTGTTCCTGCCCACCTTCAGCGGCGAGGGCTCGGCCAGGACGACCTTGAAGCGAAGGAATTTTCCGAGGAGTTCAACCTCAATCTCCTCCCCTGTCCTGACCTCCCTCCCGGCAAGCTTGTTCTTTATGACATCGCCGAAATCTGCCGGCAGCTCTGCCTCGAAGAGGGGCCTGAGAACGAGCCTCATGGTGCCACCCCGTTCAACCGTTCCGGGGGAAGGTTTATAAAGGTAACATATCGAACGATATATCGGTGAAGCGAATGGAACGCCCCAATTTTCGCGGTCACATGAAGGTACTTATCCTCGACCTCCTCCGGGAGCCGATGCACGGCTACGGGATAATGGCGGAGCTGGAAGGAAGATACGGCATGAAGCTGAGCGCCGGAACTGTGTACCCTATCCTTGCCTCCCTGCGGAGAAGCGGCCTGATTGAGGTGACCAGCAGGGGTGAGAGGGAGAAAAAGACCTACGTGATCACCGAGAAGGGGCTGGACTACCTCGCGGAGCACGCTGATGATCTCGCCGAGGCAAAGCGCAGGATGCGCGCCTACAAGGCGTTCCTTGAGCTGGGAGGCGACGAGCTTAGGGCGGCCTTCAAGGAGCTCTTTGAGTCCGTGGACGAACTGACGGACGAGCAGAAGACGAGGATCAGGGAGCTTTTCACCGGCTGCGCGAGGGAGCTGAGGCTGATTCTTCTTGGAGGTGAAAGGTATGAACGCGATTGAGGTTGATAATCTCGTGAAGAAGTACGGGGACTTTGAAGCCGTTAGAGGGATATCGTTCAATGTGAGGCGGGGCGAGATATTCGCCTTCCTTGGCCCGAACGGGGCAGGAAAGACCACAACCGTCCACGTCCTCACGACGTTGCTGAAGCCGACGGCCGGGAAGGCCATAGTCGCCGGCCACGACGTCGTCAGGGAACCGATTGAAGTCAGGAGGAAGATAGGGATAGTCTTCCAGGACCCGAGCGTTGATAGAGAGCTTACCGCCTACGAGAACATGCTCATTCACGGCAGGATATACGGCGTTGAGAACCTGAAGGAGAAGATAGAGCGCCTCCTCAAGTTCGTCGAGCTGTGGGAGTTCAAGGACAGGCCCGTCAAGTTCTTCTCGGGCGGAATGCAGAGAAGGCTTGAGATAGCCCGCTCGCTGCTCCACGAGCCGGAGATACTCTTCCTCGACGAGCCGACCATAGGCCTCGACCCGCAGACCAGGGCGCACATCTGGGACTACATAAGGGCCATGAAGGAGGAGCACAACATGACCATCTTCCTCACGACGCACTACATGGACGAGGCCGAGCAGCTGGCCGACAGGATAGCCATAATGGACCACGGTGAGATAATCGCCGAGGGCACCGCCGAGGAGCTCAAGAAACTCGTGGGCAGCGACATAATCTACCTGAAGCTCCAGGCAAGGGAGGAGCTCAGGTGCCTCAAGGCGGACTTCATCAAAGGCTGCAAGATGCTCCCGGACGGGAGGATCAGGCTGGACGTGGACAACGCGGCAGAAGCTCTGCCAAAGCTCTTCGAGCTGGCTAAGGAGAACGATGTCAAAATCCTCGAAGTCACATACCACAGGCCGACGCTCAACGACGTCTTCCTGCACCTCACAGGCAGGGAAATCCGGGACGAGGGCGGAGAGCAGAGCGTGGCGAAAATGATGATGAAGGCTCGCATGAGGAGGTGATTGTATGCAGGTCTTTTTCACTATGATATACCGCGAACTGAAGCGCTTTTCCCGCTCACGGGCGAGGGTGATAGGGAGCATAATCAACCCGCTCATCTGGCTCATCTTCTTCGGAAAGGGCTGGGGCGGGGTCTTCGACAACCCCATGGCGGCCCCGATATTCGGAGGCGTCGACTACATGACCTACCTGGTGCCTGGAATAATAGCCATGACGGTCTTCAACATGAGCTTCATGCAGGGCATAACGCTCATCTGGGACAAGCAGTTCGGCTTCCTGAAGGAGATTCTCGTTGCTCCCGCGAGCAGGACGGAGGCAATACTCGGCAGAATCACCGGGGGAGCGCTCATGGCCATGATACAGGGCGTCATAATCCTCGCGCTCAGCTTTTTCCTGGCCGACCTCAACGTGGGCGGAATCCTTCCCGCGCTTGGCATGAGCTTCCTCGTTGGAATAGCGATAGCGGGCATGGGTGTCGCGATAGCGCTCAAGATGACCAGCATGGAAGGCTTCCAGATGATAGTGACCATGATAATGCTCCCGATGACCTTCCTCAGCGGGGCGTTCTATCCAATAAGCACGATGCCCGAGTGGATGCAGTGGCTGGCGAAGGTGAACCCCCTCACCTACGCTGTGGACGGCTCCCGCTACTACCTGGCCGGCGTCGAGCCGACCTTCGGAATCGTCACGGACTGGGTGGTGCTAATCGGCCTCGCCGCGCTGTTCGCCGGAATTGCCGCGCTTGGCTTCAGGAAGGCCACGATAGACTGAGGTGAAGAAAGATGAGGAAGCAGGTGCTCACAATGCTCTGCGTCGCCCTCGCGGGCCTCGTCTTCATTCCCACAGTCTTTTTCAACCAGCCCCTTTTCGCCCTCATCGGGGCGTTCTTCGACTGGCTGCCCCTCCCGACCGGCTGGATGAAAGCTGGAGGGGAGATAAACAAAACCTTCCTGAAGCTGCACGTGGCCGTGACGCTGATAGCCTACGCGATATTCGGTGGGTGGCTCGTCACCGGGACGGCCACGGTGGGCTTCGCCTTCCTTGAGGTCTGGTGGGTGGCGGTAATCTTCGGCGTGCTGATGGGATACTGAGATTCAATTTTCAGTCGAAATCCTTTTATTCTTTTACGTTCTAAACCTTCCGATGCGGAATGAGTGAGGTGATCCTCCCCACTTTCATGCTTGTACTCGGCGTTTCGGTCTTCGGCATCTATCCCTTACATCTCTTCAGGAAGGGACGGCTCTCCCGGGAATCGCTGGTTGTGTACCTGGCCTTTATGGCCTGGGTCGTGACATTATCCATCGGAGCAATTCTTGACAGCGGTCTCCTCATAATCGGCTCGTTTGGAATGATGCTGCTTACGGCCGGTCTCGCTCTCGCGTTCCGAAAGGAGATGCTGAGGGACTCTTACTCCGTCGAGGTCTCACCGGAGGAGCCCCTCAGGCTACGGTGGCTGGTAACGCTCGACTCATCCTTCTGGGTGTGGTTGGCCTACCGCAGGGGCTCAACGCTGGCGGCGGCCCTCAATGTCATCATAACGTACCTGGCCGTCGTGGCAACGCTGTTCCTCCTGAACCACTTTCTCGGCGGCCACTTCCCCCTGAAGTCCTTCGCGGTGGTCTATGCTATGATTATGCTCTTCCATTTCAGGGGCGTTTATCGGAGGCTTTACGAGAAGACCGGTGTGGACTGAACGCGGTAGCCTTAAATCCCCCAAGCGCGTACTGCTTCCGTGGGTTCAATGGCTGGAAGGACGGAAGCTGAGGGAAAAGTACCCGGACGGGAGGAGATTGAGGGGCTCGAAGAGGCCCTTGGCATAGCGGACCACGTCCACAACATCTTCGTGATGGCGCTGATAGTTTCCACGATAATTTCGGGGATTGTGTGGGTTTACGAGAGGCTGGTGCTCTCGAATTCCATCCCAATGCCGCTGGAGATACAGGCGATGGTGGTCTTCCTCGTGGCCTTCGCCGCGACCTTCTACATCACCAACGCGAGGAGAATGAGGAGGGGTTACCTCATCGCCGGCGCCTTCCTCCTGCTCCTGGCCCTCTGGGGCCTTGAGGTCGTCCTCGCGGGGGCTGAATCCGTGGAGGAGAGGGTGCTCATAGCCGCTTCCTTTGTCCTTGGAATCGTAGGACACGTTCCCTACTCGAACAGAAAACTGATGGAAAGGGTCGAGTGGCTCCTGATGCTGCTCCTCGGGGGCATCCTAATCGCCGTGCTCCTCGTCTGGCTGCTCACCCTTTGAGAGCCTCTTGAAGCGCTCGTAGCTTTCCCTGAATGCCTCGAGGACGGGGAGCTTTTCGCCGGCGAAGAAGCTCAGCATCGCGCCGCCGCCGGTGGAGACGTGGCTTATGCCCGTTATACTGTGCTGGTAGATGCTCGCTATCGAGTGGCCGCCGCCGACTATGCTGAAGGCCGGGCTCTCCCCTATCGCCCTGAAGACGCCGATGGTCCCAACGGCGAACTCTTCGCGCTCGAAGACGCCCATCGGCCCGTTGGCGACTATTATCTTTGCCCCCATAAGCACCTCGCGGTACTTCTCAATGGTCCTTGAACCTATGTCGAGTATCGGGTGCTCGTCGAACAGCCATTTCTCCTCGCTCAGCAGGTCAACCTCGACGCGCTCACCCCTGTAATCAACGGCGAAATCAACGGGAGTCCTCACGTAGGGGTAAAAGTCGTTGAGTATCTCCTCGGCCCAGTCCACCAGTTCGAGAAGGCCCTTTTTCTCCATGAACTCGAGGTTTGTGTCGCCGAGGTGGAAGCCCTTGGCTAGGGTGAAGACGTGACCGACCAGCCCTCCCGTGAGTATAACCTCCGCCCTGCCGTTCCTCAGCACGTTCTCAGCCACGCGGAGGGAGTCGTCAACCTTCGCACCGCCGAGCACGTAGACCCTCGGCTTCTCCTGGGTCTCGTAGGCCCTTGTGAGTGCCCGAACCTCCTTCTCCATAAGGAAACCCATTATCATGGGCTTCAGCCTTGCGAAGCCGACCAGGGAAGGCTGGGAGCGGTGGGTCGCTGCGAAGGCATCGTTCACGACGTAATCGATCAGGGGCACAAGTTTTCTCACGAAAAACGTCTTCTCGCAATCTTCAATCGGCTTGTACTTGACCTCCTCCGCGGCAAAGCGGAGGTTCTCAAGGACGACGGCCTCGCCGGGCTTTAGGGCCCGTATCCTCTCGCGGGCATATTTTCCGAAGATGTCCTCAACGTACTCCACTTCCTGGCCGAGTAACCCGCTCAGTATCTCGGCGTGTTGCTCTGTGGTGATGTAGTCCCCCTTGTATGGCTTGCTCTGGTGCGTTCCTATGACCAGTTTGGCCCCGTGTTCGAGGAGGTATATTATCGTCGGGAGAACCGCCCGGAACCTGGCGTCGCTGATTATCTTCCCGTCAGTGACCGGTGAATTTAGGTCTGCCCTCAGAAAGACGGTTTTTCCGTGATACTCAAAGTCGATGAGCCTGAACATTCCATCACCGCGTGGGTGTTAAATCGGCGGGGTTAAAAACTTATTTTGAACACCTGCGGTGATAACAGCGCCCCCGGGGAAAGAGATTTATAAAATAAAGACGAAAGAACCGTGATGGTGGACTTCACTTTCATGGGTGAGACTGATGCCGTGGACTGCGGATTTAATAAGGCTGGCCCCCAGGGAAACGCTTGTTGGAGACGTAATCGAGCTGCTAAAGAGAATGGGCTTCAGGGACTATGAGAGGGTGGCGGGCAGGAAGGAGTGGGGAATCGACGTCGTGGCAATAAGGGATGACCCCATAGCGGGGATTGAGAAGGTTGTTCTGGCGGTTCATCCCAAGGGGCTGGCCTCTTCGAGGGACGTCAACGTCTTTGCGGACCTGGTAAACAAGTACAGGGCGGATAAGGGAATACTGATATCCCCCGCGGGATTCACGAAGGACGCCAAGGTTCTTATATCCCGGGAGCACCGAGGGAGGGTGGTTCCGTGGGACGGCGAGAAGCTCGCCTCCCTGTTCAACAACTATCGGATGGAACCACCCGCCGATCTTGTGGAGCAGCTTAAGGCTGAGACGGAGGCAGGAGAAGAAAAAGGCCCCCTGGAAGAGTTCGAGCTCGATGCCCCGCTTCTCCATGACTTTTCACCCGAGGCCGTGCTGGAAAAGGTGGCCTCGTTCGCGGCTTCCAGATACCCCGTGAAGCCGGAGGAGGTGAAGCTTGAGTCCATCGCGGTCTCCCTGTCCAGTGCGTACATATTCTCCTGGTCCGTCGAAGGGGATGGGGAGAAGGACAGGGCGGTGGTGTTTTCAGAGGATCGTATAGTCCTGAGGGCAACGCAGGACAAGAACCTGAGCGTTCCCGTAACCAGGGCCCTCCTGAATGACGGCTCTATTATCCGCGCCACGGAGCGGGAGGTGGAGGTTCCCCTAAGTCCAAGCGAGGCGGTCTTCGTCCTTAAAGCCGTCGCCGCAAAGGAGCTCGGCGTTCCCGAGAGCAGGGTGACCATCCACGAGAGGAAGAAGGTCTACGTTCCCAAAGAAGCCAGACTCGAGGTCCGGGTGGGTGAAAACCTGGCCGGGGCCAGGGTTGATCTGGAGCGCGGAGAGGTAACCTTCGAGATGAACCCCCTGCCGGATGAGTATTTCATTGAGCGGACCCGGGACATCGTTCGGAAGCAGACGGGGGAGGAAATCAGTGAGTATGAGCTCAAGAGGACAAACGGAAAGGTCAAGACATCGGGGAAGACGGGGCGCTTCTCATTTGAGGTCCAGTTCAACGGCTACACCGGCAGGCTTCTTGGAATGGAGGTTCTCATGAGCGACGATGCCCTCAGTGAACTCCTGAGAAACGCCTATCCCCATGGCAGGGTCATCAACCTCGAGAAGGGCAAGAAAGCCGCCATCGCGGACATCCTCCTTGATGAAGGTGTGGTCGTTGTCAGCGTCGATCTCACCGACGGCAGCTACGAGGAGGCCAGGAGGCTCCCATCACCCGAAGACGCCTTCGAAAACGCCAGGACTGTCATAGAGGGCAACTTTCCGCTGAGGGGCCTGGTTATGGAATCGTACCGTGTGCTGGAGCACAAATATCTGGAGCTTGTTCTTGAGAGTGCGGATGGAAGGGCCGTCGTGAAGGTGGATGGCTCGACGGGGGACGTCCTCGACTACCTCGTTGAGGTGACGCCCGACAGGGCGAAGGAGATAGTCTCCGAGAAGTATCCTGACTTCAAGATAAAATCCGTTGAGGGTACCGAAACCGAATACACCGTTACCGCCGAGAACGACCGTCACATGGTAACCGTCAGGGTCAGCAGGGACGGCAAGCTCATCGAGGAGGCGGACCGTGTTCTGAGAAGGGACCTTGCCGAAAGGATGGCCGCTGAGGCCGCGAAGGAGATAGACGAGGAGGCCATGGTAAGATCCGTAACGCTCAACGAGAACTGGGAGGTCGAATTCGCCGGAAGAACGAAGGTTGGAAGGTTCGTCCTTCACAGAACCACGGGAGAGGTTCTGAAGAGCGACGCCCGCTTCACGGAGATGGCTATAAAGGAGTCATACCTCGCGCATGTGAGGGAGAAATACAAGGAAGAACGGCCAGCGGTGGAGCGCCTCGTCCTCTACGAGGAGAGGGGCTACGTCCACATCAAGGTGGCCGGACGGGAGACACTTTACTACGCGAGAATAGACACGAGAACCGGGAAAATAATAAGTGAAGACAGGGCGCCGACAAAGGGAATAACGGCAAAGCTGAAGCAGCTTCAGCTGGACAGCAGATACAAGTGATCAGGCCATCAGCATGCTTTCTATCATCCTGATGGCTTCCATTATCTTTCTCTCGGGCTTTTCTTCGTTCTTCGGTATTTCGAGGTTTATAACGAGCCGCTCCTCCTTGTCGTCCTCGAAGTCGTATATCTCCAGCTCCTCCACCTCGACGTCCTCGAAGATACTCTCCAGCTCCGGGCTGAGGATCTTCTTGTCGTTGCCGTAGACCTCGACGCGGACCACGTCGTCCGTCGTTGAGGCGACGACGACTATGTCGTAGGCGCCGACCTTCTTGACGAAGCGCAGCGCACTCCCGTAGCCCTCCACTTCCTCCGTGAAGCCGAGCTGGCGCATGGTGCTCCTTATCGCCTCAGTCTTGCTCTTTATCCTGTTGAGAATCCTCTCACGGAGTTTGTAGCTCTCAAGGAGGGCCTTCTTTATCCCCTCACCGGCTTCCTCGACGGTACCCTCCCATATGCCGGTAACGCGTATGCCGGATGAGGTGGGCTTGAGCTCGATCTTGATGGAATCAACGTCAAAGTCTCGCAGGTCGTCTATTTTAAGCTCGCTGAGCGTGAGAATGTCGAACTCCATCCTCACGATGTTCCCGAAGGCTTTGCCTTTGAACTTCACCTTCATCACCATGGGGGGCTTATGGGGACGGTTTAAAAACTCTTCCCCTAGTGAAGAAGTCCGCTGACGGCTTTATCTGACCTCAGCCGCCCCTATGGGGGTGTGCTGGAAAAGAAACGAATCCGGCGCCCTCAGTTTGTGGGGTGGGACTTTTGGAAGGGAAAATTGAAAGGGGGATGTCACTTCCTCCTCCTGAGAAGAACCGGGAGGAGTGCGAGGCCCACGAGGGCCGCTGGGCCACAGGTGCTTCCACCCTCTCCGGTCTCGGTCTGGCTCGGGCTGCTGGTGCCAGTGCTTCCGCCGACGGTGTAGGTGGTCTCGCCGGTGTTGCCGTAGAAGTCGGTCGCGATCACCTTGATGGTGAACTCGCTTGCATCAACGCCCGGAATCTCGGTGTAATAGGTGGCCTCGACCTCTGCCGGCTTCATCGAGAACGCCGGGTATTCCGCCAGAACCTTGCCATCGCTGATTATCTGCACCTTCATGTCCCTGATTCCGACGTTGTCGCTGGCGGTGACGTAGACCTTGAACCTCTGTCCCGGCCTGGGCTTGCCCGGCATGAGGTAGCCTACCTTAACCTCAGGCCCCTGGGTGTCGGCTTCCTTGACGACGGTTATCTGGCTGACGCCGGTCGGGACGGTGACGTTGAGGAGCATGTAGTAGGTTCCGCCGATTTCCCTCTCGCCGAGGACGGTGTAGGTTATGTTGGTGTGCTCCGGATCAACCTTGGCTCCCGCGGGTATCTCGAGGACGAAGGGCCCGCTGACGGCGTTGTCAAGCTCGTTCACGAACTTGACGGCGGTTCCGTCTTCACCGTTCTGCCTGTAAACGATGAACTTCTGCGGTATCGGGAGGGAGCTTATGCCCTCGTGAAGGACGTCGCCGGCGAGCGGGAACTTCACGGTGCCGTTTTCATAGACGTAGATGACCTGCGAGCCGTACCAGCTCGGGGTGGTGTAGCCCCTGCTCTGGTCGGCCTGGCTCGGCGGGTTGCTGGTCTTGTCCGGGGCGCCGGTGGTGGTGACGGTGTAGAACCAGTGCTCGTTGCCCTCCCTGTCGATGTAGAGGACCGGCTTGTCCCTGTGAATGTGTCCGGCAAGGACGAGCCTGACGTTGTACTTCTCGACGAGCTGGAGGAAGGTTCTGGCTATCTCGTCGTACTCGCCGTTCTTACCTTCCCAGTCCCAGCTAACGTATTTGGTCAGGGTCTGCCAGTCACCGTCATCGAAGGCGGTGTAGCCCTTTATGGTCCCGCCCCACTTGCCGTCGGGGGTGCTGTACCAGAACGGGTGGTGGACGAGGACTATCGGTACCTTGTCAGGGTGGCTCTTGAGGACCTCCTCCATCCACTGGAGCTGTTCGAGCTCGGGGTGCCTCTCCTCGCCTCTGCTGTCCAGACCGATTATCAGAAAGTCACCTATGACCTCGTAGAAGTACCTGGGGCCAACGTACTTGTTGTAGTAGGTCGGCGGGTGGTCGTGGTTGCCCTTTATGCTTATGAAGGGCGTGCCCGCGGCGGTTCCGTGGAGTATTGCCTCGTCGAACATCTTGTAGCCCTCGCTGTCGCCGTTGGTATCGACGTCGTCACCCGTGCTGATTATGAGGTTGATGACGTTCTCACTCTGCAGGCCCGTCATAGCGTAGTACGTCATAAAGCTGTCGGCGGCGGTGTAGCTGTGCATCGCGTAGGGGTGGTCGCAGTACTTGAGTATCTCGGGAATGCTCTTCTGGAAGTACTCCCCGCAGACGAATCCCGTCTTGGAGCCGCTCGTGACGTGGAGGTCGCTACCGTGGGCTATCCGGAGAACCGTCGGGGCGTTCTTCATGATCCACACGCCGTTGGGTATCGTGACCTCGCCCCTGTCGCTCTTGACGACGAGGAAGTAGACGTCCGGAACCGCGTCCTCCGGTATCTTGGCCTTGATGATGCCGTTCTCGGTGCCGACGATTTCAAGGTCATAGGGTCCGTGGAGTATCGAGACTATCTGGAGGGACTGGATTGCAGCGCCTTCCGCCGGCTGGATTTCAATGACGTCCCCCGGCTTCCCTATAGCTGGAACCCCCGGGAGCGGCTGAACGAGGATCTCTCCCGGTGTCACGCTGCTTGAAGCTGCCCAGACGGTGCTCACTGGAACCGCCGCTATGGTAAGCAGGGCCACCAAAAGGGCCATAAGCTTGCCGGCCTTCATGGTATCACCAAGAAAAGCTGAAATAAATCGGTTATAAGCTTTCCCTACCCACCTTCGTCCAGCGAGGCCAGAATCCCCTCTGCCAGCTCTGAACTTCCCCCGAACCGCCTGTACAGGGAATAGTTCGTGACTATCCTTTCGCGCAGCTTCCTGGCGACTCCCGTCTTTCCGTTCCTCAAGGCCACCCCCAGTCTGGTGAAGTCCACGGCCATCTCCAGGAGGTGCCAGTCAGCCCTGCTGAGGGGCCTTGGGGGCAGGTTCCCATCTATGGTGCCCTCCGGTTCAAGGGTGCACTTCATCACCGTCGCCTTTCCAAGCTCGTCCTCGTGGGGCTCTTCCCTCCACGTGACCCTTCCGTAGACTCCGGGCAGGGCTCTTATCCAGCGGTAACGGCCGTTACCTTCGAACTCCAGCTTGACGGGAACGTTCAGGGCCAGCTTTACAATAAGCTCAACATCGTTGGTGGCCTGAAGGGAGGCGTACGGGTGATCCCTTAGCTCACCAGCGCTCTTTCCACCGAAGAGCTTGAAAAACAGCCGGTTTCCGCCCCTTACAACGCCCACCGGGGTGACGTTTGATCTCGTGACGAGCAGAACCTCGTAGACCTGCCCCTCGTTGAGGAACTCCAAAAATCCACGCATGCGACCACCTAAATGAAATGGGAAAAGGGGTTTAAAGCTGCTGCTTCGGCAGGACGATGATGTCGTCCCTCTCGACGTAGAACGTCACCTGCTGGAGGGGCCTGAGTCCGGCTATCTCCCTGTCGCTGATGGTTCTGGCGATGATCCTGGTGTCCCCGAAGAGGCCGACGACCTCGATGAAGAATCCGTAGTACTCGATGAGGTCAACGGTTCCGGTAAATGACACCGCGTTCTCGACGGGCTTGAGCTTTATCCTCTCCGGCCTGATGACTATGACGACGTCGTCGCTCTTGTCAGTGTAGTGGAGGCCATCCAGCCGTATTCCTTCGAACTCGACGGAAACGCGGTCGCCGTTCCTCTCCACGACCTTTGCAGGAATGACGTTGGTCTTACCCATGAAGCTGGCAACGAACTCCGTCCTCGGAGTCTCGTATATTTCCTTCGGTGTCCCCACCTGCTCGACGGTTCCGACGTTCATGACGGCAATCCTGTCGCTTATGGCCATAGCCTCCTCCTGGTCGTGGGTAACGTAAATCACCGTTATGCCGAGCTCGCGCTGGATTCTCCTAATCTCCGAGCGCATCTCAAGGCGGAGCTTGGCGTCGAGGTTGCTCAGCGGCTCGTCCAGGAGGAGAACCTTCGGCTCGACGACGAGTGCCCTGGCGATGGCAACGCGCTGCTGCTGACCTCCGGAAAGCTGGGTCGGGTAGCGGTCCGCGAAGCCCTCGAGCTTGACGAGCTCGAGCGCCCACTCGACCTTCTTCTTTATCTCCTCCTTGGGGATCTTCTTGAGCTTGAGGCCGTAGGCAACGTTGTCGAAGACGGTCATGTGCGGCCAGAGGGCGTAGTTCTGAAATACCAGCACCGCACCGCGCTTGCTGGAGGGGAGGTAGGTAACCTCCTCGTCGCCGAAGTGTATGGTTCCGCTGTCCGGGAAGTCCAGGCCCGCTATGATCCTCAGCGTCGTTGACTTTCCACACCCGCTCGGTCCGAGCAGGGTGAAGAGCTCTCCCGCCTTGATGTGAAGATCTATCCCCTTAAGGGCAACCGTTTCTCCGAAGGTTTTAACGATGTTCTCAAGCTTGACGTCAACCATCCCAACCACCTCATGTGAGACCTATGAATGAGTACCTCTGCTTGGTTATCACGTTGGCCAGGACTATGGCTACGATCTGTACCGTCATGAGGAAAACACCGAGCGCGGCGGCGAGGTTCGCGCTTCCGACGGCGCTCGTCATCAGTTCGACCATTCTTGCTGTTATCGGGTAGTACTCCGGGTTGATGGAACCGAGGGTGATGCCGACGCTGGTCTCGCTCATACAGTAGACGAAGCTCAGCATTGCCCCACCGAGGAGGTTCAGGAGTATCAGCGGCATGAGGATTCCGGTGAGTGCCTTCCACCTTCCGGCGCCGAGGTTGAGCGCTGCCTCCTCAAGGGACACGTGAACCTGCTGGATTCCGGCCGAGATGGAGCGCGCCGCGAAGGGCAGACGCCTGATGGAGTATGCCAGCACGAGAACCATCGCCGGGTTGAAGCCGAGCAGGTTCGTGGGGTCGAGGGGCGTGTCGGGGAACACCTTGGCGAAGAAGAAGAAATAGCTCATGGCTATGACGATACCCGGAACGGCTATGGGTATCGTTGAGAGGCTGTCGAGAACCGGACCGAGCTGACTCTTCTTGAACCTGCTGGAGGCGTAGGAGGCGGTGAGCGACAGGAGGAGGATGACGATTATTGCGGCGGTGGAATACATGATGCTGTTCATGATGACGCGTTCAATGTCCGGCTGGGTTATGATGCTCTGGATGTGGGCGGTGGTAAAACCTTCGGGCCAGGTTCCAACCCAGCTCTCACTGAACGCCAGAAGAACCACACCCACCTGCGGGAATATCGAGATGAGGAGCATCGGGAGGACGACGAGGTATATGAGCACCGCCTGCCAGCCCTTGGGCTTGGCGACCCTCGGCTTCCACCTTCCGCCCTTGCTGAGCATCGCGTACTGGCGCAGGCTGACGTACTTCCTGATTCCAAGGAACATCAGGATGGCGATGGTGAGCATTATGAGCGCGAGTGCGGCGAGCTGCGGGCTTCCAACGTTGAAACCGCTGGTGAATGCGCTGTAGATCTGGAAGGACATGAGCTTCCTGGCGAGCGGGTTGCCCTGGAAGACTATCGGTGCGGCAAGGTCCTCAAGGCTGAAGATGCCGACGAGGGTTGCACCGGCCGCTATTCCCGGGAGGGCGAGCGGGAATGTAACGGTTCTGAAGAGGTGGAACCCCCTGCTTCCGAGGTTCTCCGCCTGCTCCTCGAGGGTGGGGTCGATGTTGATGAAGCTCGCGTAGGCGTTGAGGTAGACTATGGGGTAGTAGGTCATCGCCTGGGCGACTATGACTCCAACGAGACCATCGATGACGATTCTGTGCGGGAATATGTGGAGGATATCGTAGAACAGCCAGTTTATCAGGCCGTTGGGAAGGAACATCTTCTTGACGATGAAGACGTTGACAAAGGGCGTAACGAGGAGCGGCACGAAGAGGAGTATTCTGACGATGTTCTTGCCCGGGAAGTCGTAGCGCGCCATGACGAAGGCGAAGACTGTTCCCAGTATCGTGGTCAGGATCATGACGCTCAGGGAGACTATTATGGAGTTGAGTATCACTCCGAAGTCAACGCCCTGGACGTAGTATATCTGCTCCCCGTTGGGCAGGGTGACCAGTCTGGAGAACTCACCCGTCGGCCAGCTGATGTAGTACTCCGACGTCAGTATGCTGGTGAACCAGTGGAATGAGAAGTGACCGTTGTACTCGAAGGCCACCGCGAGCATTGCCAGTACCGGGATTATCAGGAAGGCCACCAGGTACAGGAGTGGGAACAGGAACGAAGTCGTGACGACCGGATCGAACAGGGGTGTTCCAAAGAGTCTCTCGCTCCACTTGCTTACCTTCATTGAGCATCAACCTCCGTTCTGCTTCTGACCATACCCGCCACTCTGAGTTGGTCGAAGTGGAGTCTATTTAAAGATTTCCAAAAATTTGTTGATTCGCCCATATTGAAAAAGTGCCAAAAAAGAGTGGAAATTCGCAGGAGGATATCAAACTCAACCGAGCATGTTCTTGAGGTCGTCGAGCACTTTCTGGTACTTGTCCATGGCACCCTGGCGCCACTCCTGGACAAGCTGGTCCTGGAAGTTCCTGTCCTTGACGATCCTGTCGTTTATCTTCTTGGCGTACTCCTCGGTGAAGGTAACGGTCTGACCGGTCTCAGGGTCCTTGAACTCTATCGGGGCGGTGAGCTCGTCCTTGAGCTGCTCGAACTGCTCCCTGGTTATCTTACCGTCCTTGTAGGCCTGGACTATAGCGACCCACGCGTCGTGAAGCTTCTGGTTCGGGTCAACGAGGGTGGCCTTGAAGTAGTACTGGAGAGCGCTGACCGTCTCAAGGGCCCTCTTGTCATCAAACTCAATTCCCTCGGCGTGTATGGCGTCATCGTAGGCCTTCTCAAGGGCGGGCCTGGCTTCGCCGTAGGTCTTACCCTCGTTCTGGCCCTTGAAGATGACGTCAGCGTAGGGCTTGGTGATGGTCATGTCGAATATCTGCGGGTTGATCGGGAGCCTGTTGACGTCCGGGCTCATCCAGACGGCCTGGCCCTCGGTGAGAACCCAGTAGATGAAGGCCTGCGCCGCCTCCGGGTGCTTGGCGTTCTTGAGGAGCGCTATCGGGTCGCCGTTTATGATGCTCTCTCCCTTCGGTACGACGTAGAGACAGTCGGGGTTCTGCTGCATGGCGGTGTAGCCGTAGAAGTCAATGGTGTTTCCTGCCGCTATCTCACCGTTGATAACGGCGTCCCTGACGGCGTCGCTGGCCAGGTAGACCTTGGAGTTGGCCGTGATGAGGGTCATGATGCGCCAGCCCTCCTCCCAGCCGAAGGCCTGGAGGATTATCTGGTATATCCTGGTGTTGGAGGTGCTCCTGGTTGGGTCGGCTATGCCGTACTGGGGCGGGTTGAGGGCCCACTCCTCGCTGGCGATGTCCTCCCACTTGTTCGGTATCTGGAGGTTCCACTTCTCGAGCTGCTTCTTGTTGACGGTGTATCCGAAGGAGGAGAGTGCGGCAGCTATCCAGTAAACTTTGCCGTCATCGTCCTTCCTTACCATGGGCATTCCCGCGAGCTCGGTCGGAAGCGGGTTGCCGAGGAGACCGAGAACCTTCTCATCGGTTATCGGGGCGAGGTAGTTGGCCTTGTAGAGGTCGTCAAAGAGCGTCGGTCCGCCTCCCCAGCCAACGTCGGCTCCTTTGTCTATGTAGCTGGGCCAGAGGCTCTCCGGAACCTTAATGAACTTGATGTCCTCGATGTTATACTGCTTGGCGACGTCGCTCTGGAGGAAGGTCTGCTTGACCATGTACTGTATGGTCGCGTCGTGTCTGGTGACGATGACGAGGGTTATTCCGGAGGTTTCACCGCCGTTTCCTCCACTTATGCATCCGCTGGCAACGACGCTGAGGGCAAGAAGCAGGATAAAGCCAATTGCCACGGGCTTCTTCATGTTTATCACCTGGTTATGTCAATCGTGGGTGGTTCGAGAAACTTAATAAAAAATTAATGGTTCAAATGGGCAAAGAAAGATGGAGGGAATCACTTCCTCCTCCTGTAAAGGGCAAGCGGTATGAGGGCGAGACCGATCAGAGCCGCCGGACCGCAGGTGCTTCCACCGCTGCTGGTCTCCTCCTTGCCGAGATTCTGCTGGACGCTGACGGCCCAGTGGACGAAGTTGGTGACGAACTGCGGACCGTCAAGGTCGACTCCATGGTAGGTCGGGCTCCACATGGGCTCGTAGCCGCCGTAGGGGGTCTCGCCGCTGACAACGAGGACGTTCTTCTTGTCCTCGAAGAGCTGGACAGCCATGAGCGGGAACTCACCGGTGTCGCCGGCGGTGTAGGCCTGGGCCGCCGGGTCGGTGTTCTCAACGATCTGACCGTCGGCGCTGGTGGTCACGATGATGTATATTCCATCGGCTATTCCGCCGTGGAGGCTCTGCCAGTTACCGTTCTCATCAACGTAAGCAACGACGCCCGGCCCGTGGAAGAGGACCTTACCTCCGTTCTTAAAGTCCTTGGTGAGCATGTCCTTGTCCGGAGTACCGCTGTCGGGGTTGACGAGACCGACGACACGGTAGCCGGCTCCAGCGTTGCTGGTGGCATCCTCGGCAGAGCACTGGTCGAGCCTGAGGTTGGCACCGATGGCGTCGAGAATTGAGTTGGCGAAGTCGATCCTCTGCGGGCCGTCACCGTAGTCCGAATCGCCCGCAACCCAGAGGATTCTGTTTCCGTCGTTCCACCACTGGGCGATGGCCTGAACCTCGTCCGGGCTGAAGGCCTGCGTCGGCTGGCCGAGGATAAGGAAGTCCACGTCCTTGATGGCGTCGTAGGTTATTTTGTCGCCGAGCTGCTTGATTCCAAGCTCATCGGCCTTCTCCGCCGGTCCAATGTAAGCCCAGCTGACGTCGCTGATGGTCTTTATCATTCCCTCAGCGAGGACGTTGCCGTCCTTGTCGGTCAGAACTGCCAGACCCTTGTCACTCTCGCCGTGGGCGAGGTCAACACCGACGGTCGTAGCGCTGGCCATGGCAAATCCAAAAACACCAAAGAAAACAAACACCGCAAGTATTATTGCAGCCTTCCTCATGGTATCACCGGGTTATTTAAGGCCCAGGAAGTTATAAATCTTATGAAGTGGAAAGTTTTTCGGCCCTGTTAAACTTTGAAGTCCCTCTGTGAGTTCCTTCTCACCGGCACTGACCGCCTCCCCGCCGTGAGGGGTTTGATCCCTAGTTAACAGGCAGTTCGGTTCGCGGGCCCATCACATACTCCCGTTGCCGGTTTCGATTCAGCCCGCAGGCCCGTCTAAGGCCCATCACGCCTGCCGCAGAGCGGACAAGGTTATCGCTTCAAAGGGCACCGTTCAGGGTTTCAAACTACCCAAAGACAGTTTCTGAAAGGACGCCATCGAGTTTGTCTATGGCGGCCTCTTCGAGGTCCTCTTACGTTGGAAGAGCTCAAAAAGTTTCGGTGGTTTAATGGTTGTTAGGCAGTTTACAGCATCCCCCCACGGACGGGGCTTTCAAAAGAAATGGTAAAACCCTTAAAGGCTTGTGCCGTTCAGGCTTCAGGTGGTGAGTATGGACATAGAAAAGAGGATGGAACTTATCGGGAGAAAGCCAACGGAGGAACTCCTGACCGCGGAGAACCTCAGGCACCTGCTCGAAGTCGGCGTTCCAATGCAGCACTACATAGGATTTGAGATAAGCGGTTACATTCACCTCGGAACCGGACTCATGGCTGGAGCGAAGATAGCCGACCTTCAGAAGGCTGGAATCAAGACGAGGATTTTCTTGGCGGACTGGCACAGCTGGATAAACGACAAACTCGGTGGAGACCTCGAGGTCATCCAGAAGGTCGCGCTGAGCTACTTCAAGGAGGGCATGAAGCAGAGCATAAAGGTCATGGGCGGCGACCCGGACAAGGTCGAGTTCGTTCTCGCGAGCGAGATACTGGAGAAGGGCGACTACTGGCAGACGGTCATAGACATCTCCAAGAACGTTACCCTCGCGAGGATGATGCGTTCGATAACCATCATGGGCCGCCAGATGGGTGAGGCCATAGACTTCGCCAAGCTAATCTACCCCGCGATGCAGGTGGCGGACATCTACTACCAGGGCGTCACGATAGCCCACGCTGGAATGGACCAGAGGAAGGCCCACGTGATAGCAATCGAAGTGGCCCAGAAGCTCAAGTACCACGCCCTCGAGTGGAAGGGCGAGAAGCTCAAGCCGGTCGCCCTGCACCACCACCTCCTCCTCGGCCTTCAGGAGCCTCCGGTCTGGCCGATAGAGAGCGAGGAGCAGTTCAAAGAACTGAAGACCCAGATGAAGATGAGCAAGAGCAAACCCTACTCGGCGGTCTTCATCCACGACACTCCGGAGGAGATAAAGCAGAAGCTCAGGAAGGCCTTCTGCCCGGCGAAGGAGGTCAAGTACAACCCGGTCCTCGACTGGGCAGAGTACATAATCTTCCGCGAGGAGCCGACGGAGTTCACAATACACAGGCCCGCCAAGTTCGGCGGCGACGTCACCTACACGACCATCGAGGAGCTCAAGAGGGACTTTGCCGAAGGCAAGCTTCACCCGCTCGACCTCAAGAACGCCGTCGCCGAGTACCTCATCGAGCTCCTCAGGCCGGTCAGGGAGTACTTTGAAAAGCACCCTGAACCCCTTGAGCTGATGCGGGAGATAAAGATCACCCGCTGATTTTCCCTCCCTTTTAGCTGGTGGAGCCGATGCCGGGAGTGGACGAGAAGGACAGGGAGATACTCAGAATCCTCCGGAAGGAGGGCAGGATAACCCTAACCGAGCTTGGGAAGAGGGTTGGCCTGTCCCCGGCGAGCGTTAAAAACCGGGTTGAGAAGCTGGAGAGGCTTGGGGCCATAAGGGGCTACTCCGCCATCGTTGACCCGGCTTTCCTGGACGAGTACGTTCAGACGTTCTTTGAACTCAAGCTGGCCATAGACGACCACACGATTGACCCGATTCTGAGACGGATCGCCAGGCTGGAGGAGGTTCAGGGTCTCTACCGCCGCAGCGGCGAGAGGCAGATACTCGTGAGGGCGAGCTTCCACGACACGGATGAGGTCAAGGCCTTTGCAGGAAGGCTCAAACGGCTCTTCGGCAAGAACCTGGAGCGGGTGGAGGTTACGCTCATAATAGACACCTTCAAGGAAAACTGGGTGTCCTGTGAGACTGGGAAACGCTGATTGCTCGTGAGGGAGTGAGAATGCTCTTCGTTGTGAGACCCGGGAGAAAGAAGAACGAGCTTGAGGCATTCTTTATCGAGAACGAGCCGGAAAAGCTCACCGCGATGAAGAACCTGAAGGCAGAGAGGATATACCGCTTTATAATGCGCGAGGGAAGGCTCTTCAAGGTTCTGGAGGGAAGCCAGTACCGGAACCCCAAGGAGATTGAGAAGCTCCTCCGGGGGGCAAGAATCGTCCTGGTGAACGCCGACGAGTGGGAGGAGTACTTCAGGCGGAGGCTCCAGAACAAGCGCGTAGAGAAAGCCGAGCTGTGCCGCCTCTGCCTCCTCGACGGCAGGGTAACTGTTCTCACCGAAGGAAACCGCATTAAATATCATGGCGAGTACATCTGCGAGAGGTGTGCGGAAGACGAGCTGAAGAGGGAGCTCCGCTTCAGGTTCAGGAGCGTTGCCATGTTCGACCAGGCAAAGAAGCTCCTCGACAGGTTTAGAGACCTCGATAAGGTTCTCTACGCCTTCGACCCCCGCTTCGACCCGACGAGGCACCCAGAGGTAACGAAGTGGGACGAGCTGAAGGCAAAGCACGTAAGAGTTGAAAAGCTCAAAGTGGACGAGCTCCCCCTACCAGAGAAGTTTAAGGAAGTTCTAAAGAGCGAAGGCGTCAGCGAGCTCCTCCCGGTTCAGAGTCTGGCCGTTAAAAACGGCCTCCTCGAGGGGGAGAACCTCCTCGTCGTTTCTGCCACCGCCAGCGGTAAGACGCTCATAGGTGAGCTGGCGGGCGTTCCAGGGGCAATGAAGGGAAAGAAGCTCCTCTTCCTCGTTCCGCTCGTTGCCCTGGCGAACCAGAAGTACGAGGACTTCAGGAGGAGGTACTCCAAGCTCGGGCTAAGGGTGGCCATCCGCGTCGGCATGAGCCGCATAAAAACCCGGGACGAGCTGGTGGTCGTTGATACAGGCATAGACGCCGACATCATAGTTGGAACCTACGAGGGCATTGACTACCTCCTCAGAGCGGGGAGGAAGATAGGAAACGTGGGGACGATCGTCATAGACGAGATTCACACCCTCGACGACGAGGAGCGCGGACCGAGGCTTGACGGCCTGATAGCCCGCTTGAGAAAGCTCTATCCGAGCGCCCAGTTCATAGGCCTGAGCGCCACCGTCGGAAACCCCGAGGAGCTTGCCAAGGAGCTTGGCTTGAAGCTCGTCCTTTACGACGAGAGACCGGTGGATTTGGAGAGGCACATAATCATAGCTAGAAACGAGTCCGAGAAGTGGCGTCACATAGCGAGCCTCTGCCGTGCCGAGGCGATGAGAAAATCCAGGCAGGGCTACAGGGGACAGACGATAGTCTTCACCTTCTCGCGCAAGAGGACGCACGAGCTTGCCTCCTACCTCACGAGCAAAGGCCTCAAAGCTAAGCCCTACCACTCCGGTTTGCCATACAAACAGAGGAAACTCACCGAGATGGAGTTTTTAGCCCAGAGGCTCGACGTGGTAGTTACAACGGCGGCTCTGGGGGCGGGTGTTGATTTTCCCGCTTCGCAGGTAATCTTCGAGAGCCTCGCCATGGGCAACAAGTGGCTGAGCGTGAGGGAGTTCCATCAGATGCTCGGCCGCGCCGGAAGGCCGCTCTACCACGAGAAGGGCAGGGTCTACCTCATAGTTGAGCCCGGGCGGAAATATTCCGCCCAGATGGAGGGCAGCGAGGACGAGGTTGCCTTCAAGCTTTTGACCGCTCCAATTGAGCCCGTGATGGTGGAATGGAGCGACGAGCTTGAGCAGGACAACGTCTTGGCCCACTCCTGCGTCTTCAACCGGCTCGACGTCATCGAGGACGTGCAGGGTAAATGCCTCGGTGCCAACCAGAGCGCGGAAAAGGTTCTCGAAAAGCTTGAGGAGCACGGCTTCGTCCGGCTCAAAGGGCCGTCTGTGGAGGTCACGCCCTACGGAAGGGCCGTGAGCATGAGCTTCCTCCTGCCCAAAGAGGCGTCCTTCATAAGGGGCAACCTTGGAAAGAAGCCAGCGCAGTGGATAGCCGTCAAGCTTTTGCCGTTCGAAAACCTCTACCTGAGCGGAACGCTCCAGAGGGAGCTTGAAGGCGCAGTTAGGGGTCGCTTGAGCGCAAACGTCTTCTCCCCGAGCTTCGCCTCGATCCTTGAGGAGCTGGACAAGGTCATCCCGGAGCTCAGCCCCAACGCGGCGGAGAGGCTGTTCACGCTCTACCAGGAGTTCTTCATGTGCGGCGAAGAAGACTGCACCGACTACGCGATGGAGCGCGTTAGCAACCTGATAATCGAGCTGAGGAGGAACGGCAAGCACCCGACCCAGATAGCGGAGCACTTCAGGAAGGTCTACGGCCTCATCGTTTACCCGGGCGACGTCTTCACGTGGCTCGACGGCATCGTGAGGAAGCTTGAGGCGATAGAGAGGATAGCAAGGGTTTTCAGGGTAAGGACTGCCGAGAATGAAGCGAGAAACCTGAAAAGGGGGATAGAAGAGGGTAAAACCTCAGGCTAATCCAAGTTTTTCCTTTATCCTTCCTCCCACACCCTTCTGGAACCGGAAAGAGCGAATTATTGGCACCATTCTCTCAACGGCATCGTGTATCTTTGAAGCAACGCGCTCAAGGTCACGTATGAGATTCTCCTGTTCTTCCATCGTCGACGTGATCTCCTGGGTTGATGCCGTCGTCTCCTCCGAGGAGGCCGCCAGATTCTCCATGGCGCGTAGGGCCTTCTCCACTTCATCTTTGGTGCGGACTATGCTCTCCTTAACTTCCTCCATCTTGGGGGTTACCTCCTCTATGAGCATTGCTATATTGCCAAGGTATTCAACCGTCTCCTCGAGGCTCCGTGAGCTTTTCTCCACCACCGAGACGCTGTGGTCTGTAAGCTTTGATGCCTCTTCAATCCGCTCGGTTATCTGCACTATGATGCCCCTAATATTATCTGCCGCCCGCTTGCTCTCCTCTGCAAGGTCCCTAATCTCCTGTGCAACCACTGCAAAACCTCTACCTGCCTCTCCGGCCCTTGCAGCCTCTATTGCAGCGTTTAACGCAAGCAGATTCGTCTGCTCCGCAATGGTAGTTATCACTTCAGTTATGCTGACGATATTCTTGCTCATCTCCTTTATGTTATCCACAGCCTCCTTTACACCCTCTATCGTTCTCTGTATACCAGCTATCTGGCTAGCTGATTCTTTGCTCTTCTCTCGTCCTTCATTGGCTATCCCAACAACCTCCCTCATTGAGGCCTCAAACTCTTCCATTGCCCTAACGCTCTCCTCACTTATCTCCTCAACGTAGCGCATTCCTTCGGTTATTTCATTGATGTTCTCCTGCTGGCGCTGGGCCTCGACCGCTATCTGTCGTATGGCCTCCGTTCCCTGAGCGACGAGGTTGACACCTTCCCGGGACATCTCGAGCAGCTTCTGGGAACTCTCCTCCAGGCTCTCTGTGGTCCCCCGTAGAGTTCCAAGCATCTCGATTAGCCTCTTCCTGAAGTCTTCGAGAGCACGGTGGAGTCTGGCGAACTCCCCCTCACCCTCAGGGAGACTCACTGAGAGATTTCCATTCGAGAGCTCCGTGATGTACTCCACCAGGATCGAAAGCTCGCGCTGAAGCTCTTTTCTCTTCCTCTCGCTTTCCTCGTGAACGCCAATGAACTCGGTGGTTATCCTGCCCAGATAGCGGAGGAGGTAGATAGCAACCACGACATCCAGGATAAGCATTGCAAGCAGGTAGTACTTGAGGTACGTCAGCTTCTTTCCAAAGGTCTCGCTGTATAGACCAACGGCCGTGTTCATCTCCGCCAAAAGCCGGTCGTTGTGGGTAATTATGTATTCCCGTGCTTTCTGAAACTCTGGGTTATCTGGGCTCTCGCTCGCAATAATCCTGACGCTGGCGTAAAAAGGTTCCCAGAGCCTTTCCACCTCCTCCAGCTGAGCCCTAACCTTGGGGGGAGCTGGTGGTATATTCCATTCCGTATCGTGAATTGGGGCCTTCCCACCGTAGAGCAAAGCTCTTAGAGATGTATCAAACAGCTGGGCAGTTGAGAGAAGATCATTCCGATAAGAATCGTTTCCAAGGGCTACTATGAGGGCTTCCTTGGACATCTTCTGGGTTAACATCCTCTGCCTACCCGCTATGTCTATGACAATGCCATCAGACTTTACCTTGCTCGCGTAAACAAAAACTCCAGCCACTGAAACGACGTTGAGGATTAGCATGATGATTATCCCAAGTCTAACTATGCGCTTCATTCTCACCAGCACCACCCAGAACCATTACTCTTCGAAATTTAACTAAGTTTTGTGTAGGTACGCATGTAGAAACATAAAATTGACATATTTAAACCTGCAGCACCAGCTGGGCGGGATCCCTTATCGCCGGCCCCAGGCCCAGGACGTAAACCATCAGGTACCAGAGGCGTCTTTCCTCCTCGTCCGGAACCAGCTTCTGGAGGCCGTAGTAGACCACGACAAGAATGAAGGTTATCCACGGGTAGTAGAAGTACGCCCCGAAGTGCTGAACCAGAATGTTCTCCAGCCAGTGGACCTCGCGGTAGCCGTAGAAATGAATCGCCACCACCGTTGACCCCATGTCGTAGAGGTGAGCCAGGACAGCGTAGAGGTAGAGCCTGTCGAAGGGCCGGTACCTGTATATCAGCAGGGCCGGAATCCAGGAGACGAAGGTGTGGATTAGCGTCAGCTCGTAGGGCTCCCAGCTCCTGGCGTGTGTGACGAGGAGGTAGTTGGCCCATAGCGCCAGAAGTGCGCCCCAGCCAAAGGTCAGCTTGGGGTATGTCTTCAGCTTCGCGTCCAGAACTATCGCGGGGAGCATTATGAAGAACGTCGTGAAGAAAATCCCTGGCGTGAGTATCAGCGGGTTCTGGGGTAGGATCCCTCCATCAACGAGGGCTCTGACGGTCGAGCCGAAGACGACCATCAGGGTGACCGCCATAAAGAGCGTCCTGTCGATTTTAATCCGGAGGGGTTTCAGTATATACCTATATGTATATATGGCTCCAAACCCCAGCATCAGTGCATACACGAGCGTGTTGACCGGGTTGTAGCCGCTCCTTGTGAACATAGGCTCCCAGAAGTAGGTATATATGAAGCCCCACAGCTCATTCCACAGCGATTCCAGCATCTCTTTCCCCCTGCCTGAGTCCGCCTCCCGGTTTAAAGGTCTTTTGGGAACAAAAAAGAAAAGCTGATAAACGGGGAATTTTTAAAAATGTAATGGGTGATAAAATGCCGCACGGACCTGCGATGGTTTTTGGTATGGGCGCCGCGATGATACTGGGCTTCCTGTTGGCGCTCTTCATAGCCGCTATCTTCCTGTGGATGGCAGGTAAACTACTGGGTATAGAAAAGGCCTCGATTGGGAGGGCGATGGTGGCAATTCTCGGCGGAGGAATCTTTGGTGGAATAGTGGGCGCTGCAACCGCGGCAATCTTTCCTCCACTGGCACCGTTACTGGCCTTCCTGGCCAATATGTGGGTCATAAAAACCGTTTTCGACACGGGCTGGCTCAGGGCATTCCTCGCGTGGATACTCTCGGCCGTGATAGCGGGCATTGTGATGGTAATCCTTGCGCTCCTGGGGATATTCACAATCGGCGCACTCGCGGCGCTCTGAGTTTCTCTTTTTTGGGTAAGGTATAAATATCTCCAGCGCGCTAGACTACGTGATGCCTATGTTCTTCAAACCGGCCGAGCTCCAATCCAGGGAGGTGAAGCCCTTCGAGGGGTTCCCCTTCGGCCTCAGCGAGGGGAGCCTATCCGGTATAATAGCGACCGACGAGCTCGCCGAGACGGCTTTTCTGTACCACCTCGTTGCAAACGCCCTTAAAGATGGTCCCGTTTATCATATAGGCCCCGGAACGGCTTTTTCTGTTAAGCTCCTGAAGCGCCTCACCGAGGACGTTTCCAACCTGTACGCCGGCAACGTTTACTCCGTTGATGAACTCCTCACCGCCCTTGGCATCGTCGAGGACGGTTCTCTGGTGGTAGTTTCCCTCTTCCCGACACTCCTCAACAGATCCGCCGAGGGAATAGTCGAGATCAGGAGGGTCGTGGACAAGAAAGGCCTCATATTGGTCCTGAGCCACACAACCATAGAGCTCAACGAGCTGGACCTCCCGGGCGAGTTCCGGCGCTTCTATGAGCTGCCGGAGGTATTCGAGGTGCTGGCCGTTCTGAGAACCAGCTCCTACCGCGGTCATTACCGCCTCAACATGACTGTCCTTAAGGCGCCCCCGGAGTACCTCTCTGCCGTTGGCGACCACTCGGTATCCATAGACTCCATGATAAAACCCCTTCTCTAACCGTATATACTAACGTGGCCGAGTCCCAGGCCGTAGCGGACGTAGAGCGCCAGCCCGAAAAGTATCAGGATTACAAGCGTCGCCGCGTAGTCCCTGCCCGTCATCTCGATATCGTAGAGGAACGTCCTCTTCCGGCCCGCGCCCAGCGCCCTGCTCTCAAGGGCTATGCTGAGCTCGTGGGCGGTTTTGAGGGAGGCAACGAGCAGGGGGATGAGAACGGCGGTCATCTTCTTTGCCCTCACCAGGAGGTTTCCTTTCTCCACCTCCCATCCGCGGCTCCTCTGGGCATCGGTTATGTTCCGGGACAGCACGTAGAGAGTTGGAATGTAGCGGAGGGCTATTGAGATCGTCAGACCGAACTCGTAGGGCATGCCCAGTCTCACGAAGCCCAGTATCAGGTCGCGCTGGGTCGTTGTCATCAGCAGGAGGAACGTTATCAGCGCAAACGTGAGCAGTCTCATGGCGAAGGAAACACCGAAGAGCAGTCCCCTGAGCCTCGGCTCGTAGATAATCGGCCACACCACGAGGGTTATGACGACTATCGGCAGGAGGGGTTTGAGGAGCTTTATCTGCTCCCGTATCTCCACCCCCCCGAGGAGCCTTCCGACGAGCAGAAAAGCGAAGAACAGGGGTATCAGGATTTTGGGGTCGTTGTAAAGCATAATCGCCGCTATCCCGGCGATGGTTCCGATTATCTTGACCCTGGGGTCGAGGGAGTGCAGCGGAGAGCTCTTCTCCGTGTAGAATGGATATATCATACCGCACCACCCACCAGGGCATCGACCAGCTCACGGACGCTCCTCACAAAACCCACTCCCGCGCCCTCGCTTATCCTGAGAAGTTCGGGCTTCTCAAGTCCGAAATCATGAAGCTCAAGCGAGAAGAACTCCTCCACGGGACCATCGAAGACCTTTCTGCCGTCGTGCAGCAGGAGGACCCTCTCAGCCAGCTCCAAAACCAGGTCCATATCGTGGGTTATGAGCAGTATCCCGTGCCCCTCGGAGCGGAGCTTCCTCACGGCATCGACAACGCTGGAGGAACTCCTCGCGTCCAGTCCCGTCGTTGGTTCGTCCAGAATGAGGTACTTCGGCTTCATCGCCAGGACGCAGGCTATCGCCAGCCTCTGCTTCTCGCCGCCGCTCATTGAGTACGGTGTCCTCTCCGAGTACCCCTCCAGATTGACCGACCTCAGCGCCCACCGAACCCTCTCTTCGATCTCATCGTCGCTCAGCCCGAGGTTCCGCGGCCCGAAGGCAACCTCGCGGAACACGTTCTCCTCGAAGAACATGTGCTCGGGGTTCTGAAAGACGTAGCCCACCTTCGTGCTCAGCTCGGCGACGGTGTGTTCGCGCGTGTCCATACCGTCCACCGTCACCCTGCCCCGCGTGGGCTTCAGGAGGCCGTTGAGGTGCTTCGCGAGGGTGGTTTTTCCGCTCCCGTTGGGGCCAACTAACGCGACTATTTCCTTCCCCATCTCGAAGCTTACGCCCTTCAGAGCTTCCCTACCGGTCCCATAGACGTGCCAGACGTTTTCAACCCTCAGCATCGCTTTCCACTTCCGTCCGGGAATTTAAAAAAGTTCCCAGTGAGTCCGTGAGCTCGCTGAACAGAACCCTGGAAACCTCAAGGAGGGACGGTGGGTCCCCCAGTATCTCCACAATCGAGGCCGCACCCGCCGGTACGGGATTGGAGACGTTGAGGCCCACCCCGATGACGGCGTACCTCACCCTGTCCAGCTCACCCGCGGCCTCCACCAGCACGCCGGCCGTTTTTCTCCCCTCCACATAGACCCCGCATTCCCTCATCTCCGCCTCGATTCCGTAGTGGGACAGTGTCCGAACAATCGCGTCGAGCGTCGGGGGCACCAGCCCGGACACATCCGCCAGCCTCATATCCGGTCTGAGGATAACGGAGAAGTACAGTCCTCCCCTCCCGGATGCCCAGCGGCTCCCCCTGCGTCCCCTGCCCGATGTCTGCTCCCGGGCTATGACAAACGTCCATCCAGGCTCCCCATCCTCCGCGAGCTTCCCTGCAACGTCCATGGTCGATGGCGTTCTCAGAACGTAGTAGCTCCTCACGTCCAGCTCCCATGGGTACGGCTCCCCGGGCTCAGAGAGGAGCATATAGCCCTTCCTGGAGGAATCTATGGTGTAGCCGAGGGCGGTCAGCTCCCGCACATGCTTCCATACGGCGACCCTGGACACTCCCAGCTCCGCGGCCATGGTGTCGCCGGATACCCTCGCACCCCTCCGGAGTATGCCCAGGATGCCCCTCTTAACACGGCTGTCCCTGATGAGTCCCCTCATGGCCATCGAGTTTCGTTAACTAAAACATTTTAAAGATTAACGTCTGCCTGCGGGTGATGGAAAGGAGGGTGGTAGGATGAACAATAGGGACGTGGCGTTTGCGGCGCTCTTCGCCGCCCTGACGGCGGTTGGTGCTCAAATAAGCATCCCTATAGGTCCGGTTCCGATAACGCTTCAGGTTCTGTTCGTTCTCCTGAGCGGGCTCGTCCTCGGGGCGAGGCTCGGCTTTCTGAGCCAGCTCGCTTACGTGGTCATGGGTGCTGTGGGGCTCCCGGTGTTCGCCGGTTTTCAGGGCGGGTTCGCGGTGCTCTACGGGCCGACTGGGGGCTACATAGTCGCGTTTCCAATAGCAGCTTTTATGGCAGGATACCTAACGGAAAAAACGGAGAAAAAAGCGGGGATGCTCGCAGGCTCCCTGGTCGGGGTCGGGGTAATATACCTCCTCGGCTGGCTGAGGCTCGGCCTTTTCCTTGGGGGAGACCTCCACAGGGCACTCCTCCTCGGGGTACTGCCGTTCGTCCCGCTGGATGTTGGAAAAGCCGCCCTGGCGGCCCTGATAGCCGACAGGGTGAAAAAAGCAATAAATATCGGATGACAGGCTCACAGGTCTGTCATCGCTTCTTCCAGTGTTTTAACGGCCTGTTTCTGGAGCAGTGAAGCGGACCTTATGTCGGGCAAGATATTAATCCTCCAGAGGTTTCCCAGCACCGGACCGTACTGGGTTGCGTTAGCGTAGTAATCAGCCGCGGTCGCGTTATAACCCTGGGCCAGATCAAGGGTCTCATTGTCAACACCCAACGCCACGGCCTTGGAATAGAGTTCGTTGTAGTTCTCAAGTGAGCCGTTGTAGTGCCTGTAATAGTAGAAGTTGAGCATGACAAAGCTCGTCCTTCTCCCCGCCTGAACCTTTTGAACATTCGAGTATTCCAGGTTCGTGATAATTGCACTCTTATAAAACGCCTCCCATTCGGGCCCCTTTCTTGCGACGCTGTATTCGATGGTAAGGCCGGTTACAAACACCCTGCCGTTTCCAAGGGTGTAGACTGCGGTGCTTGGCCTGCCGTATTCGGGAGTTCCCGATGGTGCCTGAACTGTGATTATCTCCGCGTCGGCGGGAAGGTTGTTGAGGTAGGCGTGGCTTGCGTAGCTGCTGGCGAGGGTCGTGTTGTTGGCGATAACGTAATCCCTGCGCGAGTAGCTCTTGGTCAGCGTCACGTCCCTGGGCAGGGGTGTCGTCCACACTCCACCGCCCCAGCCCCAGTTGGCGGCGTGGATTTCAAGAACCCTTCCCGCCCTTACGTAATCCTCCAGCTTGCCCATCTGTGGCCCTATCTCGTCATAAAAGTCCTGGGACTGGTCGCTTACAATGATAATCATGTCGTACGCATCTATGAGGTTCTGAGATGTTTTGCTCTGAAGTTCAGTACTCGTCATAACGTCGTATGGTACCCCCATGTCCGTGAGGGTATCCTCAACAGCAGGCGTACCCCAGGCGTCAGAATTCTTCAAAATCAGCACGTTGTAATCCGTCAGCGGTTTGGCCGAGACGGATGGTGGGCCAGTCATGACCATTAAACTAAACAATACAAGCAGCGATACCGCTGCGCTCAAAATTTTTTTCATACATACTCTCTCCTTTTTTGGTCAGAAACGAGCAGAAGAACTTTTCGGGACTCCTACCCTCAGTTTATTGTAGACTCTGCACTATTTAAGTCTTCTTGCACAATTTTGAAGGATTTCCAATCAAATTTGGCCTCTCATCTTTTCCAGTGTCTCCTCAGCGAACCTGACGTCGAAGGAGTTCCTCACCCTGAAGAAGCTCAGCGTGACCTTCGGGTTCCTCTTCGCCAGTTCCTCAATTGGCAGCGGTTCGTAGTCGAGGAACTCCACTACCCTGCCCAGGCTCCGGTATCCCTCGGCCAGTGCCGCCTCAATGGCATCTCTCAAAGCGTCCGAATCGTAGACTGCGTGGGCGACCTCCGCCGTCCCGTCCCTCCAGACGGGTATCAGGGCCTCCGGCTCGTTCTCGTAGAAGAGGCCCGTCATGTAGTTCACGAGGAAGGGCATTACCAGCGGCATGTTGCCCTCGACGAGGAAAAACGGCGCTTCCGGGAGGGCCTTCAGGAGGGCCTCCATCCTGCTCCTCGCGGAAACAGGAAGGGGATTCGAGACGTGAAGGGAATACGTCCTGAGCCTGTCCCTCCTGACCACAGTGATGACCTCGTCTATCCTCTTGCTGAGCCTGAGCCTCCGCTCCGTTAGCCCAACAACCGGCTCACCGGCAACTGGCAGGGTGTAGTTCTCCCACTGCTTCTCCGGAAACGCCAGGATGTATGCCTTCATGGGCCGGACTACGACCGGACGCTTAAAAACCTTTTTCCGGCTTCCTGTCATTTAGACAATTTTATCTCCAAAAATCTTAAGTAATGCCAGTTCCTTGCTATTTTGGTGGGATTAATGATACCAAGAACGATGAGTACTCAGCACTTCGACAACGTATTTATTCCCTTCTTCGAGAGCGGCCAGATGGATAGAGGGGAGACGTTGAGTTAAGTTTTAATACTCCCCCACTGAAGAACTCACGGTGCGGTGCCATGCTCACGGAGTTCATACTGGGTTTAGTATTTACCCTCACATGGGCAGGATTCTTCATTTTGGTAGGACGACAGAGAAGCACAGTGAAGGCATCGCTGGGTGTTTTTCTCCTGTTTGTGGCAATGGTGGCAATAAACTATCTCAAATGGCAAATTGGCGAACCCCGCGGCTGGTTTCTGGGCCTTATTGTGGGATTTCCACTCGGTTTGTGGATAGTTCAGAAAGTTGGTCCGGAGAAACCAACGGAAGAATCTGCGGTGGCCATGTTCGTGCTCGGCCCGTTGGTTTTGGCGGCCCTTTTAGTCTTGGTCCTGATGCTCTGAGTGAGAGTTCCGCGTAAACGCTAAAACTCTCCAATAAAACGTGGGAAATCAAGGGAACACAAGCGCACTGGAGAGTTAATAAAAACTGGGATTATACGCTCCGGAGCTTCAGCTCTCCGAACTCTTCTTTTATCCACTCAAAGTGCCTATCCTCCGTGACGAGCGTCAGCCCCCTGTTCATCGCAACGGCGGCAACTATCGCATCAACCGCCGGGACAGGCGTCCCCCTCCTCACCATCGCCTGCGATATTTTAATCGCCAGCAGGTAGTCTTCGAGGCTCGGCGTTATCACCGTCAGTCCAAGCTCAAGAGCCCTCGGGAACTCCACGACGTTTAGAACGGTGGTGTATCCGTTCAGCTTTTTTCCGGATTTTGCCGCTTCAATCAGGACGTTGGTGTCGTAGAGAGCCTCCTCCATTCCGCATCCCTCGTTTTCCCAAGTGCCTCCTCGTATTTCTCAAGGGGGGTGCTCTCAAGCTCCCTCCTGAAGTCCTCGCCGAGAAGGTACAGTATCTCCTCCGAACCCAGCTCCTCGGCCTCGATTTTGGCCAAATACTCCGCTATGGCCTTTCTCGCTACCTCACTCCACTTTATCTCCGGGTGTTTCTTCATTCGCCTGTAGAGGTCGGGGGGGATAGAGAGGGTTATGTTCGGCATAGCATCACCGCACTGGAACATGTGAGTTCACGTATTTAAGTGTTGTGAAAAATGGGAAAGTTCACTCCTTGAGCCACCTCTCCATCCACCCGGCTATAAGCTCCAGGCGCCTAACGCGGTGCTTCGGCTTTCCGCCCCTGCTGAGGTCGTGGTTCTCGCCCGGGAAGAGCGCCAGCTCAACGGTCTTGCCGAGGTACTTCAAGGCCGTGTAGAACTGCAGGGCCTCCGGCAGCCAGCACCGGTAGTCCTCCGTGCTGTGGATTATGAGCAGGGGCGTTTCAACGTTCGGCGCGTACTTCAGCGGACTCTTCTCCCAGTAGCCCCCCATGTTGCTCCAGGGGTCGCCTCCTATCTGGTCAGGTGCAAAGAAGTAGCCGATGTCCGTCGTGCCGAAGAAGCTCACCCAGTTCGAGATGGAGCGCTGGGTTACCGCCGCTTTGAATCGTTTCGTGTGGCCTACTATCCAGTTGGTCATGAAGCCGCCGTAGGAGCCGCCGGTGACGCCGATTCTCTCCGGGTCGATGAAGTCGAAGCGCTTTAACGCCTCGTCAACGACCTCCATCAGGTCCTGGTAATCCCTCTCGCCGTAATGCTCTCTGATGTCGGCGAAGTCCTCACCGTAGCCGTCGCTGCCGCGCGGGTTGGAGAAGATTACCACGAAGCCTTTGGCGGTCAAAACGTGAAACTCGTGCATGAAGGAGTGGCCGTAAGCCGTCTTCGGCCCGCCGTGAATCTCCAGAACGGCCGGATATTTCTTTCCGGGCTCGAAATTAATGGGCCTCATTATCCATGCGTCTATCTCGACGCCATCGCTGGCTTTAACCTTGAAGTGCTCGGGCTTCGAGAGGGAGTAGTCTCTAATCCAGCCGTTGAAGTCCGTGAGCTTTTTCTCCTTCCCGTCGCGGAGGACGTAGAGCTCCGTTGGTGTAACCGCGTCCTGGGCGGTGAAGGCTATGTAATCGCCTATGGCGAAGCTCTCCACGCTCCTGTCCCCGCCGATGACGCGCTCTATCTTCCCCTCGAGGTTCACCCTGAAGAGGTTCGCCCTCGGGCCGTCCGTTGCCACGTAATAAAACCAGCCGTCTTTGAAAACCAGCTCGGCCCTCTGGCTTCCTCTAACGTCGCAGTTCAGGGAGTTGTAGGCCGAGCGGTCGAGCTTGGCGGTGAGCTTCCTTAGCTCTCCCGTCTCCGGGTCGTAGTGGTAGATGTGGGTGTTCGTTGGAATGCTCCGCTCGCGGGTGTTGGCTTTCAAAATGAACGTCCCGTCGTCGAGGGGGATGAAGTCGCTCACGCTCCACTCTCCGGGGGTTAGCCTCTTTGCCTTCCTGCCCTCGAGGACGTAGAGGTCGCTCACCATCGGCTTCCTCTCGCGGTCTTCCTGAGCCGTGAAGTAGAGCTTTCCTTCATAGAACCTAATCTGCGAGACGTCAAGGTTCTTCGGCGTTACGCGCCTCTTCCTGCCGGTCTCGATGTCCACCAGATAAACGACGCTCCTCTTCCCGTAGACCCAGCCGACGCCGTTGAACCAGAAGGGAATTTCCTTGATGACGTGGACGTCGTCCTTCGGCTTCTTCTCAACGTCTATCGGAGTAACGACCGCTATGCTCTTACCATCCTCTGTGAAGCGGAGGTTCTTGATTCCGTACTTGAACTTGGTCAGAAGCCTCGCCTCGCCGCCGTCGGTTGGAATAACGTACAGCTCGGCCTCCTTGCTCTCCTTGTCCCGCTTCGAGGTGAAGGCTATCAGCTTACCATCGGGAGAAAAGCGCGGGTTCGAGTCCTTGTTGCCAGAGGTAAAGGGTCTGACCTTCCTCCCGTCGTAGAGGTAGAGCCTTGAGAAGTAGTCGTCCTTCTCCACGCTTATTTCGGTGACCTGGAAGACCGCCTTCCTTCTGAAGGCGTCGATGTTTCCGACGAGCTTGAACTTTCCGAGGTCCTTCTCCCCCAGACCTTTCGCCATAGAAACCACCGAACCAACTCGGCCTTTTTCGTATAAAAGCTTAGCGTTTCGATGATTGTCTCCTTGATATGTTTGCAACCCCGAAAGGTATTTAAGGACATTAACTTTGGTTGTTTTGATGAAACTCCCGCGGAGAAAACATCTCGCGGCGCTCGCAATAGCGGGCATGGTCCTCCTAACCGTCGTCCAGTGGTGGAGCTATCGCCAGGTCGGCGAGATGCTGGAGGGCTACCCCGGTAGCCAGGTCGTTGCCCACTACCATGAAAACGTCAGCCCGATTTTGCCGGCTCTCTACGTCCGCTCCCTTGGGGATTCCCTGCTTGGCTATTCTTACCTGCCGTCTACCGGCGAGTACTACCTCCTGGTCAGGGGGCGTGAGGGCAAACCGGACGAGCACTACCGGCTGGAACTAATGGGGCTGGAGAGGTCCTACAGCAACTTCCTCAACCTCACCTCCGAATACATCGCACTCTGGTCTGAAACCGGAAACGAATCGACCTTTATCCACGCTATGAGCCTGTTCAGGATAACCCTCGAGGTCAGGAGTGAACTTGAGAAACTCAAACGCGGTGAAAACGTGACGGAGATCCTGATGAAGCCACCCTATCCCTACAGGCTTTTCCACGGCGGGAACCCGGTTCCGGGTGAGATCGTGGTTTCGCTTCTCCTGCTGGCGGGCGCGATTCTCCTGCTTTCCAGGATCGACGTCCTCATTAAGATGCTCTCGGATTTCAGGAACCTGGCACTCCTTCTTGCCCTTATCATCGGGGTCTCCTTCATCTCCTACGGCCTCCTTCAGGAACACGACCCGCTCATCGATGTCGGGTCAAAATGGGAGGATAAGCTCAACTTCTGCGGCGAGAGGGCCTACTACGTCCATCGCAACGCCCGGGTGGACTCCCTCCTGCTTGACGCCGTGGGTTCGGCGGAGTACGTCCGTGTCGAGAGGTGGAACGGGAGGGTCCTCTCAATAACGCTGGCACTTCCCCCGGAGAGGGCGGAAGGGCTACTCGACAACCTGTCCGAAGAAACCACTGTGCTCTACGTCTATTCCATTCCTTCGTGGCCCGAAAGGCTGGAAATCGATGACGCCTTGGTATCGCTGGTCCGGGAGGACCTGCTCGAGACAGGGGGACTGGACGAGGGTGCCGTTGATGCCGTGATATCCGCTTCCCTCCAGGGGCTGGAAAGGTCGGGAAGGGAGTTCGGTTTCTGTGCGAACGTTACCATATTGGAGTTCGACTTCGGAGGGATCGGGTGATGAGGAAGTCGTCGAAGGTGATATTTGCCCTGGCCTTTCTCCTGGTGGCCGTTCCATTCGTGGACTGCGGCATAGCGGAGTTCCTCCTCCGCGACGTGCCGGAGGTGCCGGTGATTGCGGACACGCCCGTGACGTACGGCATCTACTTCCCCAAGACCTACGCCGTCCTGGAGGCCGGGAGGAACGGAGAGATAATCTGGAGGGCCGGCGATACGCTCTACGTCAGAACCGGGGAAAATCTCAGCCTCCCTATTGTGTACGACCACAGACCCCAAATTCAGGAGCTGATTGAGAACCGCTCTGCAGAGATTCAGCAGATCCTTGAGGAGGTGAAGGACGGAAAGGGAAACTGGAACGGGAGCGACCTGTACCTTCAGCTTTCCTACGTGGTCTGGCTCAACGAGAGCATCGCCAAGTACGAGGGCGGCTTTGACGAGGCGAGCGTCGAGCTGTTCCCGGTGGCCGGAACTCTGGCGCTCCTGCAGGGCCTGGTGATAACCCTCGCGGGCGTAGCCTTCGCCTTCGAGATAAGGGACTTCGCCGACAGGGAACCGGCAAAGGCCTTCACAGTTGCTGTGGTTTTTTCGGCCCTTCTAATGCTTGGCTACGCCTTCGTCTTCATGGGTTATCCTTTCTATGGGTGGCATGGGTCCGTCCCCGATGGATTTCTCGCGGGAATCCAGCCGGTGGAGAGGAATTCCACCGTTAGTCCCCCCTGCCTGGAGGACTGGTTTGTCAGGGCGACGCCGGAGGTGGAGAGAATCTTCCGGGAGCACCTCCGGGACAACCCGCCGGTCTATGCAGACGACCCCGATTACTCCGTTCACTACCTCGAGCTGTGGCTCAACGAGAGCGAGAGGAACGCGCTTTTCTCAGAGCTTGAGAGCCTCGGCGCGGTGTGGGTCTGGGACAGGGAATGCTGGGACCGGGAGCGCCTGAGGTACCTGAAGGAGACCGAGACCCTGGGGAAGGAACTGCTCGAAAGGGGTTACATCGATGAGAGCGACTACGTGGAGCTGAAGGGAGAGGTGGAGACCAGGAGAAAAAGGATACTCGGAATGAGGTTCCCCGCCGAGTATCAGGTTGAGGTGCGCTTCCTTGGAGGGTGACCTGCTTTATATTTCGATGAAACGGCCCTAGCAGGTGCATGGCACATGAAGTCAGTTCCAAAAGTCGTTTCAACGGTGCTTTCGACTGCCCTCATCTTTATGATCCTGATCTCCGCTGCCCAGTGGGTAGCGTACGAGAATGCCGAGGAGAAGGCTCGCTCGCTTCCCTGCAACCTCTCCCCCGCGCCGTACAGGCTCGAGGTCGAGTCCTTCCTCCCGCCAGAGGAGTTGCTGGAAAGGGGAATTGGTCACCGATATGGTTTCTCCGGCGAGCTTGAGATGGTAGTGCCCGAAAAACTCGGGGAGCCAAATCCGGAGTACGAGGACATGCTTTGGTACCTGCAGGACCGCCTAAATGTGTATGTGAAGTTCCTCCGCGAGGACATCGCCAACGCGACCAACGAGCGCATAAGACTAACCTTCGAACTCGTCGAGAGGGACTACCTCGCCCTGAAGTTTGCCCGCCAATACGGGGAACGTAACCTCACAGAGGTCGTTCTAAGGCCTTCTCCTCCGATTACATGGGTTCTGGAGGCTAAGGCGAAACTCAAAGGGTTTGCCTCGCTCCCCGAGGTCAGGGGCATGCTCACCGCAACGTTTCTCGCCTTTGCGATATTTGCAACCTTCTACCTCTGGCTCGTCTGCGTGGCTAAAATTGGAACCCGGGCCGGCAGGTTCCGGCCGCTCCTCTCGTTTCTCCTCCTCATCTTAATCTTCACGGCTACTGGCTGGGGGATTACTTGGGTGGCGAAAGTTCTTCCTGAGGAAAGTGAAGGCGAACACTGGGCGCCCTGGCGGAACAAGGAGTGCAGTGAGTCCTATGGTCCCGATTACTCCGACATATTCCGTAAAAAAGCCATGGAGTATATGGACTCACACAAGGAGGAGGTTTCCTGCGAGGTCCTCGAATATCTCGCTCACAGGTTAAGCCGGGAGGAAATGGCGGAGCTGGTGAAGGCACTCTCCTCGAACTGCACCTGACGCCACCTTTTTAAATCCCCCTTCTCCCCTTTATCCGGGAGGTGGCGGCCGTGACCGTCAAGGTCCGCTTTGACAGGGAAGTGAGAGAATACGCCAAAGGCGAGAAGGTTAAGGACGATGTTCTCAGGCTCACCGAGACTGCCCTGGCGCAGGCGCTTGAGAAGTTCCACAGAAGGATGATTCTGATAGAGGGCGATACGCCGCGAAAGGCGGAGCTGGCCGGAATTCTGGCCGGAGCTTCAGCGCGCGTTTTGAGCGATGCCCTGGAGGAGCTGAAGAAAAAGCGCCTCCGCGATGAGAGTGAGGATGGGATACAGGTTCTCTACGCAACTGACGCCCTGGGGGAGGACACCTTCGGGCGGAAGCGCTACGAAGCATTCAGAAAGCACTTCGACATTCTCGCGGGCTCAAACGCCGATGTGAAGGCTGTGACATTCAAGCACACCCGCGACATACTCGGAAGGACGTACGACCTGCTCGTCCTGGACATGAGCTACGACTACTCCCCCAACGACCTCGGGAGGATAATCGAGACCGTCCGCGGAGGGGGGCTCATCTTCATCCTGGCACATCCCTTTGAGAAGTGGAAGAAGATGTGGACGGGCTTCCACAAGAGCCTCGTCACGCCGCCCTACACGATAGACGACGTGAAGAAGCGCTTTAACAGGCGCCTTATCCGGAAGTTCGCCGAGTACGATGGGATTTACATCATCACCGAGAACGGCAAGCTCAGGAAGAAGCCGAAGCGGAACAAGACCCAAGCGAAGATTAAGGGCCGCCGGGGCGTCGAGATTCCAGGCGAGACGGTTTTCCCGCGCGAGCTGTACGAGATGGCGCTCACCGAGGGGCAGGTGGAAGTTCTCAGGGCCTTTGAGGGGCTGGTCGAGGAGGAGGGAATGCTCGTTCTCACGGCGGACAGGGGTCGTGGAAAGAGCGTCTCCGTAGGCATTGCCGCGATAGGCTTTGCCCTCGCCCTTAACAAGCGCACCCGCATCGTTGTAACCGCCCCCGAGCCGGAGAACGTCCAGGCCCTCTTCCGCTTCGCAAAGCGCGCCCTCGAGAGGCTCGGCTTCAAGCCCCACGTCGTGGAGGAGAAGGGCCTCATAAAGGAGCTCTACGCGAGGAAGATTGGATTGAGATATTACCCGCCCACGGAGGGCTACCGCAAGAGCGCCGACCTCTACATCCTGGACGAGGCCGCCGGAATCCACGTTCCCATACTCCACAAGTACCTCAACAAGCCCCGCGTCGTTTACTCCTCCACGATTCACGGCTACGAGGGTGCAGGTAGGGGATTCTCGGTCAAGTTCCTGAAGAAAGCCAAGGAAAAGCGCCCCTTTAAAGAGCTCCATATGGAGGAGCCGATACGCTATGCGGAAGGCGACCCCATCGAGAGGTGGCTCTTCGATGTCCTCCTGCTCGATGCTGAGCCGGTTGAGCTCACGGAGGAAGATTACGGGCTGATAAAGAACGGCGAGGTGTACTTTGAGGAGCCCGACCTCGATGACTGGTTTGAAAAGGACAGGAAGGACCTCAGGAACTTCGTCGGTATCTACATCCTCGCCCACTACCGCAACAGGCCGAGCGACGTGGCCCTGCTCGCCGATGCGCCGCACCATGAGGCCCGCGTTCTCCGCCTCAAGAACGGCAAGATAGTGACGGCGATTCAGATAGCCAAGGAAGGCAACATCCCCAAAAAAGTCGTTGAGAAGATGGTCAAGGGCTACAAGCCGCGCGGCAACATAATCCCCGACATGATGGTCAAGCACCACATGCTCAAGGAGTTCGCCAAGCTGAAGGGCTACCGCATCGTCCGCATAGCCACGCATCCTGATGCCATGGACATGGGGCTGGGCAGCAAAGCCCTTGAGCTCATGGAAAAAGAGGCGCGTGAGAAGGGCCTCGACTGGATTGGCTCCGGCTTCGGTGCGAGTGAGGAGCTTGCCCGCTTCTGGGTCAGGAACGGCTTCGCGGTGGTGCACCTCAGTCCAGCCCGCAACCCGGTCAGCGGTGAGTTCACCGCGATAGTCCTCAAGCCGATAAGCGAAAGGGCGAAGAGGCTCATTCGCCAGGCCAGCGACGAGTTCAGAATCCGGCTTACAGAGTGGCTGGGCGACACCCACAGGGAGCTTGAGCCTGAGATAGCGCGCTGGCTCTTCGAAACCCCCTTCGGTGAGGCCGTGGATTACCCCGTCCACCTCACGGAGGTCCAGAAGAAGAGACTGGACGCCTTCACAGGCAAGGTTCTGACCTACGACACCGTGCTCGACGCGGTCAAGCCGATAGTGAAGCTCTACTTCCTCGACGGCTGGATGAAGCCCTACCTCGACGAACGCCAGATAAAGCTCTTGATCTACCGCGTGCTCCAGGCCCACAGCTGGGAGGAGACCGCGAGGCTCATAGACAGAACCGAAACCTTCACCATGATAGAGGTACGCGACATCATCAGGGGCCTCTGGTACTACTACAAGAGGCTCCTCTGAGCTTCCCTTTTCTCCAGTGTTCTCAGTATAACATGATCCACGGTGCCGATGAGGAGGTACAGGGGGAGCAGGTACAGGAGGAACTGAAAGGTACCTTCGGGGCTAAGAGAAAGCCACTTGACGAGGAGCGCCGCGGTGATGGTGTTGAGGAACACCAGCCCAAAGTAAGCCTTTAGGGCGTGCCTCCCGAGCCTTTCGAGCGTGTGGCCCAGGAGAAGGGCCGCGCTGGTTCCGGCAACCGCCCCCGTAATACCGTTGTCGTCGAAGTTCTCCCCGAAGAGCGCGGCGACGATGACTATGGCCACGAGGGCGGTGGCTATCCCGAGGGCCATGGCTGTAAGCTTTCCCCTGAGTGGAGCTTTTCCGGACTTGGACTTCACGGCCATGCTCCCACCGGCGTACTTTTCCACTCCGTGCAGATTTTATAACCCATCGTTTTAAAGTTTTCCCGGGTAGGGAATCAACCTTTTTATAGGATTGTCCCGTAGGTAGGGTGTATCACTCTGATCGCGTGATTGGTTGAACAATTTCAACGGTGACTCCCTATGGCGGGCAGCAACTGGGAGCGGATAATATCGATGACGAAGGACGGGATGAGGAGCATCGGAATGATGCGGAGAAAGATGAGCCGGGGAAAGAGGATAGCTCTTCTCATTGATGGCCCGAATATTCTTCGTAAGGAGTTCGGGATAAAGCTTGAGGACATAGTCGAGGCCCTCGAGGGACTCGGCGACCTGCGCGTTGCCAAGGTTGTCCTCAACCAGTACGCCCCCCAGGGGCTCATCGAAGCCGTCTCGAACCAGGGGTTCGACACCATGGTCGTCTCCGGTGAGACCGGGGTGAAGCTCGCGGTGGAGGCGATGCGCGAGATATACAACCCGAACATCGATGCCATAGCCATAGCGACCCGAAACGCGGAGTTCCTCCCGGTCATCCTCAAGGCCAAGGAGAAGGGCAAGGAGACGATAGTGCTCGGCATAGAGCCGGGCTTTTCCGCGGCCCTCAAGCACGCGGCGGACTACACAATAATCCTGAACCCGAAGGGTGATGAGGAATGAAGGAGACCCTCTTCAAGGTGCTCCGCAGGGGCGAAAAGGAGGTCGGGGCCGAGCCCCCCAAGCACGTGAGGGGCAAGAGCATCGGCCTGATAATCGACGGTCCGAATATTCTCCGCAAGGAGTTCGGGATAAAGCTTGAGGACATAGTCGAGGCGCTTGAGAGGATCGGAAAGATACGCGTTGCCAAGGTCGTCCTCAACCAGTACGCCCCCCAGGGACTCATCGAAGCCGTCGTCAATCAGGGACTCGAGCCGATAATCGTCGCCGGCGACACGGACGTCAGGATAGCGATAGAGGCAATGGAGCTCATCTACAACTCGGACGTAGAGGTCATCGCCCTGGCCACCCGCGATGCGGACTTTCTCCCCCTCATCAACGAGGCCAAACGTAGGGGTAAGGAGACCATAGCCATAGGCGTTGAACCCGGCTTTTCCGTGGCCCTTCAGAACGCGGCCGACTACGTGATAAGAATGGAGGGAAAGGGGGAGGAACGGGCAAATAACTTTTAAGCCCCTTTCCTATTCTACCCCGGTGGGAGAAAGTGATAGTTGAAATAATACTCTTCGCCGTCGGTCTGGTTCTTCTCATCAAGGGGAGCGATTACTTCGTGGAGGCGGCCTCCCGCGTCGCCAAGGGGTTCGGCGTCAGTGAGTTCATAATCGCACTCGTCCTCGCGAGCATCGCCACCACTCTGCCGGAGGTAACGGTCTCGGCCATATCCTCATACCAGGGGAACCCCGACATAGCGCTGGGCAACGCCATAGGGAGTGCCCTCGCCAACATAGCCCTCATCCTTGGGGTCTCGGCCCTGATAATGCCCCTCAGCGTTGAGAGAACCGCCTGGAAAAACGCCCTCTTCATGGTGGCCGTCACCGCCTACGCGGGCCTGCTCATGCACGACGGGACCATAAGCCGGCTCGACGGTGCCAGCCTCATACTCATATACTTCGGCTTCCTCTATTACCTCTACAGGAAGCACATGACGCTCGAGGAACTTCCCGAGGGCGGAACCCGCGACCCCCGCAGGGATGCGCTGATAATGCTCGGAAGCGGTCTGGTCGTGGTCATCGGCGCCAAACTGGTCGTGGACAGCGCAGTAACGATAGCCAGGGCCTACGGTGTTCCGGAAATCGTAATCGGTCTGACGATGGTGTCCATAGGCACCTCCCTGCCGGAGCTCACGAACTCCCTCATGGCCACCCTCAAGAGGCTGCCCAACATAAGCGTCGGCAACATAATCGGCGCCAACATACTCGACGTGCTCATGGTCATAGGAATAGCGTCCCTGATAAACCCCATAAAGGTGGATGCGACGGTCTACACCTTCACCCTGCCGCTGACCCTCCTCGTTATGGGGCTCCTAACCGCCGTCCTGAGGCTCACGGGAAGGATAGACAGGGTTACCGCTGGTGTTTTTCTGGCGGTGTACGCCTACTTCCTGTACGCCTACACCACCGGTGCCGTGAGGCTCTGACCTCATTCTCAACTTTTTCCGACTTCCCGAAACTGGGAAGCAAAGCTTTATTAATCCGGTTATTACCCCCTTATTGGGACTCAAAACCGAGTATTTGGAGGTGTTGCCATGAAGAAGCTTGGTGCGTTCCTCGCCGTGCTGCTGCTCCTGGGGCTCCTGGTTCCAAAACCGGTCGCCGCTGAAGAAACGCTGACGGTTTACTCCTACGACAGTATCGAGTGGTGGATGAAGGAGATAGTACCGCTTTTCGAACAGAAGTACGGAGTCAAGGTGAACCTCGTCCTCATCGGTGACGCCGGCGAGGTTCTCAACAGGCTCATCCTTGAGAAGGATAATCCCCAGGCTGACGTCGTTGTGGGCATAGACAACAGCTACCTGGCGAAGGCCATAGACGCGGGTGTCCTGGAGCCGTACAAGCCGGCCAACGCCGACGTAATTCCGGACTGGATCGTTGAGAAGTTCGACCCGACTTACCACCTCACGCCCTACGACTACGGCTTCATAGCCATCAACTACCGCAAGGACATGGTTCAGAATCCCCCGGCAAGCCTCGAAGACCTCACCAAGCCGGAGTGGAAGGGCAAGCTGATAATCGAAGACCCGCGCACGAGCTCGCCGGGAATGGCCTTCCTCCTCTGGACAGTGGCCGTTTACGGCGACGACTGGCTCTACTACTGGGAGAAACTGAAGGAGAACGACGTTCAGATAGTCAAGGGCTGGAGCGAGGCGTGGGGTGCGTTCAGCGAGGGCGAGTACCCGCTCGTCCTCAGTTACGCCACCTCCCCCGCCGCCACGGTTTACTACGACAACAACACCAACGTCGGAGCCGTCGCCTTCAGGGAGGGCAACTACCTCCAGATAGAGGGTGCCGGAATCGTCAAGGGGGCCAGGAACAGGGAGCTGGCCGAGAAGTTCATCGAGTTCCTCATCAGTGCCGAGGCTCAGGAGAAGCTCCCGCTCAACCAGTGGATGTACCCCGTTAACGGAGACGTTGAACTCCCGGAGGTCTTCCAGTACGCGGTCAAGGTGGACAAGCCCGTCGCAATAGACTCCAGGGAGATAGAGACCAACTACGAGACATGGCTCAAGCAGTGGACCCAGCTCATGGTCGAGGGCAAGAGCCCGGATGAGATACTCGGGAAGACGACCACCGAAACCGGCGGAGAAACCGATAACACCGGCATATGCGGACCTGCCCTGATAGTTGGCCTCGCCGTGCTCCCGCTTCTCCTCAGGAGGAGGCGGTGAGGTTTCTTCCTTTTCCCATTTAGTGTTTCGCGTCTACAGTTCAGAATGCTAGGTCACAGCCTACAAAAACCTTTATATAAATCCTTCCGCAAGAGACTATCGGTGGGAGAATGGCCAAATTTGACGGTTATGAACTCATACTGGAGACTCCGGAAGAGCTCCAGAATTTCGTAAAGGCACTCGAAAAAGCCAGGGAGCGAGATCCCAGAGAGGTAGAGGATACCGTCAAGAGAGCCTTGGCTATTGTGGGTATTACCTGAATTCTTCAGGCCTTATACTTCCGGTTAAGGCTCTTCTAACAGCCTCGGCCTCAGTGACAAAGGGATAAAACAGTTCATAGGTGCTACCCGCAGAAACAATCTGAAACCCCTCTGCAAGGGGATTCTTTTTATGGTCGAGGTAAAACTTCTTGGCAACCTCCTTTTTTGCATGGAGGGACAAACCAGTTCCACCGATTTGAGCAGCATAAAGAACTGCATAGGGCTTGATGACCTTCGCCAGTATTTCACCACCCACACCCATTCCCCGGTATTCCCTCTGGAGGCCAAACTGTCCAAGGAGTATTGTGGGCACGGAAGAATATTTAATATCCATCCCCAAAAGCTCCACAAGCCGAGTCCGTAACTCTTCAACGAGCACTCTTTTGTTTTTCGGTGTATTATCGCGGATTTTAAGGCTAACAATAAACGGGGAAAGCGTGAAATATGACATCAGAGAATCCTCATGCAGGATGACAAAGACGGTAGAAAGACACCGCTCATGAGATTTCCATGCCACATTCCTTGCAAACTCCGTCTGTTCTTCCCCACCCTCGCCGGAGTCAAAAGACCTTATTAACTCCACATGGTCCGTTCTCAGAAACTCAACGCGAACTATCCCTCCGAGTGTCTCTAATTCAACCTCGTATGGCTTTAGCATCATGACACCGAGTATTACAAACCACTTCCCATTTAAGTGAATTACGGAGGGAGATGTTACTTCACTCCAAGTTTACTATCAATCAAGAATGGCGGGCCCGGCGGGATTCGAACCCGCGACCTTCGGCTTAGAAGGCCGACGCCCTATCCTGCTAGGCTACGGGCCCTCGGGCTAATGGTCTTGGGGGAGTTTTATAAAAGTTGTGGTGGGGGCAGGCTCACGGGTAGAGCCTGCTCGGCGTCCTCGGGAACAGGGTTGCCCAGCGGACGTGGTCGAGCTTCAGCACCCAGGCGACGAGCCTCTCAAGGCCCAGTCCGAAGCCGCTGTGCGGAACGCTGCCGTACTTCCTGAGGTCGAGGTACCACTCGTAGTCCTCCGGCTTCATACCCTCCTCCAGAATCCTCTGCACGAGCTTGTCGTAGCTGTCCTCACGCTGGCTTCCACCGATTATCTCGCCGTACCCCTCGGGCGCGAGCATGTCCGCGGCGAGAACCTTTCTCGGGTCCTCCGGGTCCTCCTTCATGTAGAATGCTTTAATGCCCTTTGGATAGCCGTAGACAAAGAACGGGGCCTCGAACTCCTGGGTGAGGATCCTCTCCTCGTCGGCGCCCATGTCCTCTCCCCACTCTATCTCGACGCCCTTGCTCTGGAGGATGTCTATGGCTTCGTCGTAGCTCACCCTCGGGAAGGGCGGAACCGCGTTCTTGAGGGTGGTTAAGTCTTTCCTGAAGGTCTCAATCTCGCTCCTCCGGAGCTCCAGGGTGCGCTGAACCATGTAGCTGACGAGCTCCTCCTCGACCTTCATGATGTCCCGGAGGTCCATCCAGGCGGCCTCGAGCTCAAGGTGCCAGAACTCGGTGAGGTGCCTTCTCGTCCTGCTCTTCTCCGCTCTAAAGCTCGGAGTTAGCGACCAGACCTTTTCGAGGCCGAAGATGGCAGCCTCCAGGTAGAGCTGGGCCGACTGGCTGAGGTAGGCGGTCTTATCGAAGTACTTGAGCTTGAAGAGGGTCGCGCCGCCCTCGACGGCGCCGGTGACGAGTATCGGCGGGAAGACCTCGTACCAGCCGTCCTGGAGGAGCCACTCGCGGGCGGCCTGCATCATCGTCGCCTTGACCTTCATTATGCTCGCGACCTTGGGCGAGTGGAGGTGGAGGTGCCTGACGTCGAGGAGGAACTCCTCGCTCGCGTCCTTCGTTATCGGGAAGAAGTCGACATTCTGCACGATCTCAATTCTGTCCGCCTGAATCTCAACACCGGTGGGCGCGCGGGGGTCTGCCCTGACGGTTCCTTCGATGATGACGCTCGACTCTATGCCCGCCTTTTTGGCTTTTTCGTAGGCTTCCTCACTCAGCTCTTTCTTAAATATCGTCTGAACTATCCCGGTCGAGTCGCGGAGGACTATGAAGACCTTCTTTCCCACTTCCCTCTTTCTGTAAACCCATCCTGCGAGCTTGACGCGTTTACCTTCCATATCCGGCTGAACATCGACACAGTAAACCTTATCAATCATCCTTACCACCTCCAGAGGCTTTGAGGGGGGCTTTATAACGGTAGCGATTTGGAGCAACGGCTCCCAGAAGAGCGTCAATTCGGCCACAGGGTGACCGTCCCAATCCCGAGTCTGACGATTATCAGTAGTGGCATGGGGGATATTCGGGACACTCCCCATTTAAACCCTTTGGGCAACTTTATGTCGATATGTCAAAATATTTAAGTACCTGCGCGTCAGATGTCCAAGAGGGTGATGGGATGTTCGCACTTATAGGAACCGCCGTTGACTGCGGATCGGCCAGAAAGAACATCGCGGTCATGGTGGAAAACGGGTTCATTCGGGACGTCATCCCCCGGGAAAGGGTCGGTGAATACGCCGTCGATGAAGTTTACGGGGGAGACGGCTACATCATCCTGCCTGGCCTGGTCAACGCCCACACCCACACCGCCATGTCGAAGTTCCGGGGCCTCGGTGAGGACGTGCCCATAGAGAAGTGGCTCAGCGACGTTATATGGCCCGCGGAGCTGGAGTGGAGGCCCGAGGACGTTCGCCGTTGGGCGCTCCTCGGAATGGCTGAGGCGCTGGCCAACGGTTCGACGACGATAAACGACCACTACTTCTTCGCCGACGAAATAGCGAAGGCCGCCCAGGAAGTTGGAATAAGGGCCTTCATCGGCCAGACCGTTATGGACACGATTGACTTCACCATAGCCGCGCCCGAGGAGGGCTTCAGGTTCTTTAAGGACTGGGTGGGCAAGGATGGGCTCGTGACCCCCACCCTCGCGCCCCACGCCACCAACACGGTGTCCCTTGAGCTGATGAGCGAGATCGGCGAGTTTGCCCGCGGTAGGAACGCCCTGATTCACGTTCACCTCTCCCAGAGCATGGGGGAGGTACGGGAGGTCAAACGCCGCTACGGCCTCTCCCCCGTGGAATACCTCGAAAGGGCCGGCGTACTTGGGGACAACCTTATCGGTGTCCACGGCATCTATCTGAGCGATTCAGAGGTTTCCCTCTACGCGAAAAGCGGTGCGGCGCTCGTTCACTGCTCCCTGAGCATGGCAAAGCTTGAGGGAAGGATAGCCCCGATAATAGAACTCTTTGAGAGGGGAACGAACATCGCCCTCGGAAACGACTCCCCCAATCCAGTGGGCCTGATGGACATGTTCACGGAGATGCGCTTTGCGGCGGTTCTGAACAAGGTCTGGAGGAGAAGAACTGACGTCGCCTCGGCGAGGGAAGTTTTCCGCTGGGCTACGGTCGGGGGGGCAAAGGCCCTCGGGCTGAGGGCGGGCCTCATAAAACCCGGCTACCTCGCGGATCTGGTCCTGATAAACGCCAGAAAGACCCAGTTCCTTCCCGGGGAGAATCCACACTCCCATGTGGTTTACTCGGCCCGGGGAAGCGATGTCGAGCTGGTCATGGTGAACGGAGAGATCGTTTACAGAAACGGTCTGTTCACGAAACTTGGAAAAAGGATGGAGGAGCTGTGGGCGGAGTTCAGACCTTCCTGACCATGAGCTTGACGCCGTCCACATTGACGACCTCAACGGTGTCGCCGATTCCGGGCTTTTCGTCCCCCTCGGCCAGCGCTATCCACCTGTCTCCCTCAAGCTCGACGATGTAGTGGTCCTTTCCTATTTCAACCACCTTCCCGCGCTTGCCCTTCAGCTCGAAGGTGTACTTGCCCTTTCCGGCGTCCTGGACGTCCTTTTTTACATAGCGGCCGACGATTATGTATGAAATCACCGCCGCTATGAGGGCGGCGACGAAGCTCTCGGTGAAGTTCACCCCGAACCCCATCAGGAGTCCCATGACGACCATTGCTATTCCAATAGGGGTTATGAACGCGGTAACCATCATGTCCAGGGCTATCACGAGGAGGCCAAGGATGAGAAGGGAAATCGGAAGCGCTTCCATGTCCACCACCCTCAAAAATTAAGAAAAGGTCTTTAAGCCTTTTCCGGGTTCAAATCCGAGTTTCCTTCACCAGGCTCGGAGGGGGTCACTTCCTCCCCGCCATCGCCACTGGGAGGCTTGGGCGTCTCGGGCATCGGGATGTCCCTCACCTTCTGGAGTATCCTCAGCAGTCCGATCAGGGACTCGGTGTCGTAGGGCACGATCAGGTTGCCCTGCCTTCCGAGCTCGGGAAGCTTCTCGATGTACTGGAGGGCGAGGTACTTCTCGTCGGCCATCGAGAGTGCCTCGAGAACCTTCCGTATTGCCTCGGCCTGACCCTCGGCGACGAGTATCTGCCTCTGCTTCTCACCCTCGGCCTGGAGTATGGCCGCCTGCTTTTCACCCTCGGCTTTCTTTATCTTGCTCTCCCTTTCGCCCTCCGCGAGGAGTATCATGGCCCTCTTCTCCCTTTCAGCCGTCATCTGCTTGGCCATCGCGTCCTGAATGTCCTTGGGCGGGTCTATGCGCTGTATCTCAACGCGGGTTATCTTGACACCCCAGCGGTCGGTTATCTTGTCGAGTTCTTCCCTCAGCTTTGCGTTGATTATGTCCCTTCCGGAGAGCGTCTCGTCGAGCTCCATCTCACCTATGATGGCACGCAGGTTGGTCTGGGCGAGCTTGATTATCGCCATCAGGAAGTTGCTGACGTTGTAGACGACCTTGACGGGGTCGAGTATCTGGTAGTAGACGATGGCATCGACTGTAACGACGACGTTGTCCTTACAGATGACCTCCTGCGGCGGCACGTCCACGACGTGCTCGCGCATGTCCACGACCTTAACGCGTTCCATGAATGGTATTATGAAGTGTATTCCCGGCTCCAGGATCCTGTTGAACTTTCCGAGCCTCTCGACGAGACCCTTCTGGTACGGACGGATCACCTTCACGCTCAGCAGAAGCATTATCAAAAGGAACACTCCGATTATGATAAGCGCTGCTCCGGCAAATGGCATTACTATCGCCTCCGGTTGTTGTTCAAACTTCGAAGAATGGAAGTTCTTATAAGCCTTGCTGTGTTCTTCCACAAGCCCCCTTAACCCCCGAATTTTTACCTTGCTGGCGGACTGCTGGAACCTCCCGTGGTGACGTTGCGTTTCCCAGACGTTAGGGCGTTATGGAATAACAGCTTCCAGGGCTGATGTCGTAGGTATTGTACCGGCCAGGTAAAATGAAAACACCCCCATCGCTTGCCGGTTGATAACCGGCCACCCTTTAAAAACCCTCGCCGGTTGCCAGTCGGCAGGACTTTATAAAGTCATGCCGAACGACGTTCCGCAAGCTTCCACCAATCGCCTTTATAAACCCCTGCTCCCTTCTTGCCTCAGGTGAGAGAGATGGGAAGGCCGGTATTCCTCGGTAAGGCTTACATAAACTGGTGCGAGAAGTGCAACGTCCCGCTCATCGGAGATAGCTGTGCCGTCCACGGAAAGGAGAGCGTTTTCAGGCTCAACATCACACCTCCCGGCGACCTGCGCTTTGCTTTTGAAAAGGACATCGAGTTCATACGCTCGGTATTCATGGAGCACTACGGCGTCGACGTGGGCGAGCTGTTCGAGGGAAAGGCGGTTCTCCTCAACAAGACGCCAGGGGAAGATGACTCCTACGAGATAATCCTCGACGGCTACGTCTTCGGCTGGATACGCTTCGACCCGCTGGAGCTGAAGTGGAAGCCCGGCCTGAAGGTCGAGGGCGCGATGGCGCTGTGGAAGCGCTTTGGAAAGTCAATGGGAAAGTGGATAGTCGTCGATGAAGGTGCCATAGAGCCGATACTGAACGGCTCCAACCTCCTGCCCGTTGGGATAATCGAGGCGGAGCAGAGCATAAGGAGAAACGACGACGTAATCCTCGTCTCCGAGAGCGGTGAGGTCATCGCAACCGGAATAGCGAAGAAGGACTACGAAGCTTTAGCCAGCAGGGAGCGCGGAACCGGCGTCAAGGTGAGGAGGCAGAGAAGCATCAACTACCGCGAGGGAAGGAAGGCCACCATGGAGGACGTCCTCCGCGCCAACTCCATCGAGCTTGAGAGGAAGGTGATGGAAGCGAGGCGCTTCATGAGGAAGGTCGCCACCAGGTACTCTGACCTCCCGATAGCGGTGGCCTTCTCGGGCGGGAAGGACAGCCTGGCGGTTCTCGGCCTGGCGCTGGAGGAGTTCGGAGACGAGGGCTTCACCGTCTTCTTCAACAACACGGGCATAGAGTTCCCGGAAACGCTCGAATACGTCGAGGAGCTGAGGAGGGAGCTTGAGCCGAGGGGGATAAAGTTCGTCGTTGCCGACGCCGGCGACGCCTTCTGGCGCGCCATCCACGTCTTTTCCCCGCCGGGCAGGGACTACCGCTGGTGCTGTAAGGTAACGAAGCTCGGCCCGATAACCATGGCGATAAAGGAGAACTACCCGAAGGGCGTCCTCATGTTCGTAGGCCAGAGGAAGTACGAGAGCATAAAGCGGTTCAAGCAGCCGAGGGTCTGGAAGAACCCCTGGGTGCCGAACGAGACAGGGGCATCGCCGATATTCCACTGGCGCGCGCTGGAGGTCTGGCTCTACATCTTCAGCAGGAACCTTAAGTACAATCCGCTCTACGAGGACAGGCTTGACAGAATAGGCTGCTTCCTCTGCCCGAGCGCATCCCTGGCGGAAATCTACACCCTCAAGGAGGAGAAGCCCGAACTGTGGGCCAGGTGGGAGGGCGAACTTGGGAGGTGGAAGAAGCGCTTTGGAATGCCCGACGAGTGGATAACCTATGGCTTCTGGCGGTGGAAGAAGCTCAGCAGGGGCGAGAAGGCGATAGCGAGGGAGCTGGGCGTGGATGTTCCGGAGGAGCGCTCCTGGGAACCCGTGAAGTATTCGATGGTGGAGAACGATGACGGCACCTTCACGGTTCGCTTCAACACCGTCGTGAACCTGGAGAGAATCATGGAAGTCGCCCCAATCCTTGGAGAGGTCGAGGAGGGCGAAAACTACATAAGAGCGGGGGAGGTTATCTTCAGGGAGGACGGCGCATACACCGGAGACTTCGGCGAGGGAGTTCAGGCGTACTACCTTATAAAGAGGGCCTACGAGTGCGTCGGCTGCGGCGTCTGCGTCGGTAAGTGTCCGGAAGGGGCGCTCAGCATCGACCCGAGGAGCAGGAAGATCGTCGTGAACGGTGAGCTCTGCACCCACTGCAGGGAGTGTATGGACGTATGCCCGCTGCTGAAGATCAAAAACCCCGAGGAAGGAAGCCAGCTTTAACTGGGTTAGTCTTCATTCTCCTCTTCCTCTCTTTCGCGCTCCACGGTGTGGGAGCACAGGAATACGACTACGAGATAAACGCCTACGCAGTCTATTTCGACGTGGTTACCCCCAGCCAGGTGGAGGAGACGATTGAGATTGATTTAACTTCCCATACAAACCTCAGCCAGTACGTTATCTACACGGACTACCCCGTGGAGGATCCGCGGGCCGTTCTGGACCTTCAGAGCGGCGTGAAACCGGTAAACGTGACGGTCAGGGAGGTCCTCGGCGGGACGAACGCGGTTTACATGTCCTTCCCAAACCTCGGCCCAGGCGAGAGCGCGAGGATACGGCTGACTTTCACGACCAGAGGCATGATAACCGAGGACGAAGGGAAGAAGCAGTTCACTTACTACATACGTTTCAGCCAGCCGGTGGGCCTCTTCCACATGCAGCTGGTCGTCCCCAAAGGCTACGCGGTGCTCTCCCCGATAATTCCATCGCCGGACAGGGTCGAGAGCTCCACAAGCCGGCTCCTGCTTGAGTGGACGCGCCGCGACCTCCGCGCCGGCGACGAGTTTTACTTCATAGTGGGATTCTCAGGCGAGATAACGACCCCCTCCCAGCCATCCCCGCTCCTCTATGTGGGGACCTTCCTGGTGGGCCTCCTCATCGGCGGCGGCTCCGTTTACGGCTACATCCTCTACCACGAGAGGAAGCGCGAGGAGGAGAAGACCCACCTGCGGAGCGACGAGGAGAAGATACTCGCCCTGCTGAGGGAGGGCCCGGTTCTCCAGAGCGAACTCGCCGATAAGCTCGGCGTTTCGAAGGCGAAGGTCAGCATAATCCTCCGCGAGATGGAGGAGAAAGGTCTCATAACGAGAATCAAGGAAGGGAGAACGTACCGGGTTTTTCTGAGGGAGTAGAAATGGTCAAGTTGACTTTACCAAAATTCTTAAATATGGTAAAGTTGAGTTTACCATGTGGTCAAGATGATCCTTGAAGAGGTAATCTCCGAGTTTCATGAACTGGGTATCCCTGAGACACGCGAGAGGGAACTTAACGTACCCGTCAACATGGATGTGGCGGTTGTTCTCTTTGGCTTGAGGCGAGTTGGAAAGACTCATCTTTTATACAACACAATGGAAAAGCTCCTCCAATCCGGATTGCCGATAGAGAGGATTTTCTACGTTAACTTTGAGGACGAAAGGCTGGATGGCCTAACTGCTGGCGACCTCTCCGCTCTGGTGGAGCTCTACTACAAGCTCAACCCCGACGCGGACGTCATGTACCTGTTCCTCGATGAGGTTCAGGAGGTTCAGGGCTGGGAAAAGTTCGTCAGAAGGCTCCTTGAAAGAAAGAGGGCGAGGGTGTTCGTGACGGGATCGTCATCGAAGCTTCTCTCCAGGGAGATAGCCACCTCACTTAGGGGAAGGAGTCTAAGCTTTCAGCTTTTCCCCCTGTCCTTCAGAGAGTTTCTGTCCTTCAAAGGCTTTGACCACTCCCGACCCCTGACGGAAGCCAGAAGAGGGCGGCTCAAGAGATTCCTAGAAGAATACGTCCGGTACGGAGGCTTCCCTGGAATAGTGAGTTATCCAGAACTGATAAAGATCAGGACCCTGCAGGAATACCTCGACCTTATAATTTACCGCGACCTGGTCGAGAGGTATGGCATTGAAAAAACCGGTGCCATGAAAGCGCTGATCCGGGTTACCGTGAGGAATTTTGCCAGGAAGCTTTCCATACGGAAACTCAATGGCCTTCTCGCTTCGAGCGGTGTCAGGCTAAGCAGACCAACGACTTCCGAGTACTTCTCATACCTCGAGGACGTAGGTTTTGTGATTCCCGTGAGGAAGTATCATCCAAGCGACGTTGAATCTCTAAGGAGCACCCTCAAGATATACATCGCCGATACCGGCTTTGCGAGCGTTTTTGGCGTTGGAGACATGGGACATAGGATTGAAAACATAGTGGCGGTGGAGCTTCTCAGACGGAAACACTACCACGATCCCCTCCTGGAGGTTCGCTACTGGGATGACAGAAAGGGGGAGGTTGATTTCGTCCTCTTGAGGGGCCCAAAGGTAGTCGAGCTAATACAGGTTAGCTATGACGTTGAAGAACCCACGACGATGGGCCGCGAGCTCAAGGCTCTCTTGAGGGCCTCAAAGTCATTGAACTGCAAAAACCTCACAGTGATAACCTGGGATTACGAGGACGTTCTGCAGGTTGAAGAGAAAACCGTCAAATTCGTCCCACTCTGGCGTTGGCTCATCGAAAGAACACCTTTATAAACGCCTCCCCTCTTCTTCCCTCTGGTGAGAGACATGGAGGAGTACTTCATCTGTCCAGAGTGCGGTAGCGATGACGTTGAGGTCATCAAGGAGAGGGGAAGGGAGCTCACCCTTCGCTGCAACGAGTGCGGCAACGTGTGGCACGTCACCCTTCCAAAGCTCATCAAGGTTCCGCTGATAGTCAGCAAACACGAGAGGAGTTTCAGAACCTCCGTCGAACTGCCGGAGGGCGAGGAAATACGGGTGGGCGACATAGTTGAGACCGAAGACGATGAGGTTAGGATAACCGGCATAGAGCTTGAGGGAGACAGGCGCGTGGAAAGGGCCGAGATAGGCGAGATAAGAACCCTCTGGGGCGAGAGCCTTACGTATCCCAATGTCATCAAGGTCTCCATCTATCTGCCGAAGGGCGTGACCCAGGCCTTCAAGGTCAAAGTCGGCAGGGACGAGGAGTTCGTCGTCGGCGAGGTTCTAGAGGTCGGCGGCTACACCTTCCGGATCGAGAAGATAAAGACGGAGACCAAGATGCTCCGCCATGGTGGGGCGAGGGCAGATAGAATCGTCTCTATTATGGGGCACTCGATTCCCCGCGCGAGGGCAAGGAGGAGCCTTGAGATATACCGGGGCTACGGCAGGGAGTCCCGGTGAGAACACCGGAGATGATGAGGTTTTCTTTCCTTTTCTGACCCCTTCGGGGAATGAAGAGCTTGGCCGCTACTGATATCGAAATCCTTTTAAAGCCTCGCCCGGATTCGAGCATGCAAAACCAGATGAACGATGAGGATTCCGGAGGGATGAAGAATGGCCAAGCCAAGCTACGTCAAGTTTGAGGTTCCGGCTGAGCTTGCTGAGAAGGCTCTCGAGGCTGTGGAGCTCGCTCGCGACACCGGAAGGATTAGGAAGGGTACCAACGAGACGACCAAGGCCGTTGAGAGGGGCCAGGCCAAGCTCGTTGTCATCGCTGAGGACGTTGACCCCGAGGAGATCGTTGCCCACCTCCCGCCGCTGTGCGAGGAGAAGGAGATTCCGTACATCTACGTCCCGAGCAAGAAGGAGCTCGGCGCCGCTGCCGGGCTTGAGGTCCCGTCGGCCAGCATAGCCATCGTTGAGCCCGGCAAGGGCCGCGAGCTCGTTGAGGACATCGCTATGAAGGTCAGGGAGCTCATGAAGTGAGCTCCTTTTCCCTTCATTCACGGAAAGATTTAAGTTCATCCGTGCGAGGGATTTTTAGGTTAAGGGGTGTGAGAAATGAGCGACGAAGGATACCCGGCTGAGGTTATTGAGATAGTCGCCAGGGCCGGCGTCACCGGTGGCGTTACTCAGGTCAAGGTTAGGGTTCTGGAGGGCCGCGACAAGGGCCGCGTCATCAGGAGAAACATCAAGGGCCCGGTCCGCGTCGGCGATATAGTCATCCTCAGGGAGACCGAGCGTGAAGCCAGGGAGATCAGGACCAGGAGGTAATCGCGATGGCCAGGTGGAACGTCTGCTCCTACTGCGGAAAGGAGTTCGAGCCGGGAACCGGCAAGATGTACGTCAGGAACGACGGCAGAGTCCTGTTCTTCTGCTCCAGCAAGTGCGAGAAGTACTACTTCATGGGCAGGAACCCGAGAAAGCTCAAGTGGACCAAGGCCTTCGAGGAGGCCCGCCTTCAGAGGGCCAAGAGGAAGAAGTGATTTCTTTCTTTTCTCTCATATGTTTGCCGACTCCCGTTCTAATAACTTGGCCTGAATATTCGCAATTGTTATAAATCCTTCAATACATTTTAACCGGGGGAATCCTATGATTCCGCTGGGAATGAAGCGCCTGGATGAGGTACTGGGTGGGGGCATTGAAGAGGGATCCAGCCTCGCGTTTGTAGGTTCAATCTGTCGAGACAACATTGTCCTAATGCATCAGCTTGTTTTCAACCTTCTGAAGGCAGGATACAGGGTTTTGATTGTGGAGTTCCGGCAGTCCCCGGACATGCTCAGAAAAGAGCTCCTTCACTACAACATCGACTACTCAGGTTTTGTGGAGAACGGTCAGCTGCGGATCTTCGATGGTTTTTCAAACCTCTACGGGGTTGAGAAAATCCAGGGGGCCAACGTGCTCTCCAATCCTCTCGACCTTGGAATAACGTCCGCGGTAATAAGGGACACAATGTCCGGAGGGAGGTTTGATTTCCTCGTTATAGACGACCTAAACGTTCTTTATACCCTCCTGTCCAACTCAAAGGCGTACCTCAGGGCAATCACGAGGCTGGTGAACTCAATAAAGAGAACGGGATTCCAAACCTTCGCGGCTTTTTCCGAGGACGTGTTCGAGAGAAGTGACTTAACGGCGGGTTTAATGCCCTTTGACTACGTCTTTGATGTTAAGGATGGATACATAACCCTGCGTCGCTCTCTCCAGCCTCTCAAGATACCTTCCCCCAAGGTGCCGTATATCAAAACCGAGCTCGGTGTTGAGGCTATCCTGGAAAGACACACCACCCTTGAATCCATAAAAAGGAATCTCTGGCTCGATGATGAAGGGAATCTGTGGATGGGTGACTCCAGGGTTCAGCTCATAAACGAGGACAGCGAGGCATCATTGGTTGAGTTCGTTTACGAATACCTCGGCCCGGAGGACGGAAAACGCTTCCTTTACCTGTGGGGGAGGAAGGAGTTCATAGGTATCGGGAGGGCAGCAAGGAATCAGTACGACAACCTTCGCGATGCTCTGCTGTCCGTTAAATTTGCAACTGAATCCAGCGGGGGCGGAAGGATCGAGATAGCGGAAGTTCAGGAGGATTTCGTCGTTCTCAGGGGTAAAAACCTGTTCCCATCCAGGAGGGGGTACTCATATCGGTTCCACATTAACTACGCGGGCGAACTCTCCCAGTTTTTGACAGAGTTCACTGGTGAGCCGTGGGAGGGAGAAGAAGTTAAATGCCAGTCAATGGGCTCCGAATATTGCGAATTCGTGTTCAGACGCAAAAAGTGAATCCAAAAACCTATTAACACCATTTCATTGTAGTTATTGAGGTGTTGTCAATGGCTGAGAAGAAGATAGAAAGAACACTCGTTATACTCAAGCCCGACGCCGTTGTTCGTGGGCTGATGGGGGAAATAATCTCCCGCTTCGAGAAGAGGGGGCTTAAAATCGTCGGGATGAAGATGATATGGATCACCCGCGAGCTGGCCGAGAAGCACTACGAGGAGCACAGGGGCAAGCCCTTCTTCGAGCCGCTCATCGACTACATCACCAAGGCCCCGAGCGTCGTCATGGTCGTGGAGGGCAGGTACGCCATAAGCGTCGTCAGGAAGATGGCCGGCGCCACGGACCCCAAGGACGCCGAGCCCGGAAGCATAAGGGGAGACTACGGCCTCGACGTCGGGGACGCCATCTACAACGTTGTCCACGCCTCGGACAGCCCCGAGAGTGCCGAGAGGGAGATAAACCTCTACTTCAAGCCGGATGAGCTCTACAGGTACTGCAAAGCCGCTGACTGGTTCTACCACACGCACGCCAGGGCGAAGAGGGAGTATCTCGACAGCATGGACTGCCTTGAGCGTTAAACTGCCACGTCAATCTTCCTCTTTCTTTTCCTGAGAAACTCCCTGTACTCCCTTGCGACTCCAGGGCACGGGGCGGGTTGCCCCTTTGTAACCAACGCGGCGCCGATGAGCGTGGATATGTAAGCCGCCGCCAGGCCTGCTATAACGGTGATGTCTCCGGGAGGCAGTAACACGGCAAGAAGTGGCAACAGGGAAACGAGAAGCCCCGTGGCTTTTCTTAAGCTTGAGGGCTTTCCGGCGCGCTTCATGCACTCCACGAGCTCCCTGGCCTTTGGGAACTCCCTCAGCGTCCTGCCGCCTACAATGACTGCGCCCCCAATTACGGCACCCATCAGGCTGTCCTCATCGGTCAGGCAATCCCCAATCTCCTGCGGACACGGCTTCACGTTTAGTCCTCTCAGGGGGTTTTTCATGGATAGCGCAACCACGATGCCTATCAGAGCAATCCCGACTGCAAGAAATCCCCGCCAGAACTGGGACGCCAGGGCGACCCCGAGGGAGATGTAGGGCAGCGAGATAAAGCTGATCTGAATGAAGTCGTCGATTCTCAGTCCTTTTCTTGTCCTGAGCTCCACATACGTCAGGGCTATGATCAGTCCCAGGAACGTTTCGGTTCCCGCAGTGAATTCCGGAGAACTCTCTATTGAGACATTGGGGCCGGCAAAGGGCCCGAGCTCCTGGAGAGCAAGGGTGTATGTTATGAGCGGAACCCCCGTGATGGCGATTAGGGCCTCGCTGGCCTTTCCGAGGAGCTTCCCCAGAATGAAGGCCACTGGGATTCCTACAATCACTCCCATTGCGAGCGCTATCATTCCACCACCGGAGAGGATTACCACGTGGCTTTTTAATCCTTGCGTCCGAACCCTTTAAAAGCCCACGCCTGAGTTAGGCTTAGAGGTGAGGAAGATGAAGAGGATTAGACAGCCGATCATAGCGGTTCTCGGACACGTTGATCACGGCAAGTGCCTGCTCCCGGACGAAACCGTTGTGGTTCCTGAACTCGGAAGGGTAACCCTGCGGGAGCTCTTTGAACTGGGCGGGAGAACCGTTGAAAGGGACGATCAGCTGGAGGTCAAAGAGCTGTCACTCCCAATAACGTCAGCCGATGGAGATGCCAGGGTTTCAGTCCGGACCGGAACCCACGTCTGGCGCCTAAGGCACAGGGGTAAGATGCTGAGGGTCAGGCTCAAGAACTGGCATTCCGTGAGCGTCACCCCGGAGCATCCCTTCCTAACAACCGGAGGATGGAAGAGAGCGGACCAGCTCAGACCCGGCGATTACATAGCGGTTCCGAGGTTCATTCACGCCAACGAGGATAGGGGAGTCTTTGAGGGGTTCGTCAGAAGAAAGCTCTCGGTGCCCGAGCTCATCGTGAAGCTGAGGGAAGACGCTCTGGAGAACGTTGAGGAGAGGTTCAGGGGAGATAAGGCCTACAAGGTGCGCTCCAACGTCTTCCGGGCCGAGGATCTCTCCGACGACCTGTTGGAGAAGGTCGAGAGGATAGCCTTCACGCCGAGGGTTCACCGCTCGGGAAAGCCGGTTCACTACGTAAAGCTCCCCAGAACCGATGATGAGTGGAGGGCCCTCTTCTACTTCGCGGGCGTTATGTTCGGCGACGGGAGTCAGGAGAAGATAGCCAACAACGACGTTGAAGTGTTCGAGAGGTTGAAGCTTGTGGAATCTCTGGGCGTCGAGCTGGTCAGGGTCAGGAGAAAAACCTCCTGGGAGATCGAGGTTAGAAGGGGCAAGAACGCCCTCATCAGGCTCCTCCGCGTTCTCTTTGACTACCCCGAGAGGCAGAAGGCGAGGAACATAAGGATCCCCAACGCGCTCTTCCTTGCCCCGAGGGATTACGTGGCCGAGTTCATCAGGGGCTACTTTGATGCCGACGGGTACGTGAACCTTAAGGATGCAAGGATAGAGGTAACGAGTGCCTCCAGGGAGTTCCTTGAGGGGCTATCGCTCGTCCTGCTCCGCTTCGGTATAGTTTCCAAACTCTACCGCCCGGATTACACGACCCTTGTGATCTCGGGCAGGAGGAACCTCAGGGCGTTTCGGGAGTTCATAGGGTTCACCGTCGTGGAAAAGGCGAAGAGGCTCGATGAAACCATAGCGAAGAGCAAGAAGAGCGAGGTTTACCCGATATTCGAGGAACTGAAACGCCTGAGGCTCCTCTTCGGCTTCACGAGAACTGAACTCAACTCGACGGTCCCATTTTACTCCAAATACGAATCGAGCGAGGCACCGAGCTACGAGACCCTGATGAGGATCCTCGGCGCAATCGAGGGGGGCTCACCGACCCTTGCCAGAAAGCTCGCGGTCCTTGAGGGCGGGGCCAGGGACCACAACTACCTCCTCGCCCTCGAAAAGGATGGTCTCATAAAAGACGGGAAGCTCACGGAACTGGGGCGGGAGCTCCTTGAGGTCTGGCGCAACAGGGAGTTCGATTCCAGGGACGTTGATTACGTCCGCAACATAGCGGAGAACTTCGTTTTCATCCCTGTTGAGGGCATAGAGGAGTTCGACTACGACGGCTACGTCTACGACCTGACCACCGAGACCCACAACTTCGTCGCCAACGGGGTACTGGTCCACAACACCACCCTGCTCGACAGGATAAGGCGCACGAACGTCGCGGGCAAGGAAGCGGGCGGAATAACCCAGCACATAGGCGCGACCGAGGTTCCCATCGAGACGGTCAAGCAGCTCGCGGGCCCGCTCATCAAGCTCTGGAAGGGCGAGATAAAGCTCCCCGGACTGCTCTTCATAGACACCCCCGGTCACGAGGCCTTCACCAGTTTGCGTGCCAGAGGTGGAAGCCTGGCAGACCTCGCGGTTCTTATAGTGGACATCAACGAGGGCTTCCAGCCGCAGACCATAGAGAGCATCGAGATCCTCAGGAAGAACAGGACACCCTTCATCGTCGCCGCCAACAAGATAGACAGGATAAAGGGCTGGAAGGTCGAGGAGGACGAGCCGTTCCTGGTGAACATCAAGAAGCAGGACCAGAGGGCCCAGCAGGAGCTTGAGACCAAACTCTGGGAGCTGATAGGCAAGTTCTACGAGATGGGCTTCCAGGCCAACCGCTTCGACCGCGTCCAGGACTTCACCCGCGAGCTGGCGATAGTCCCGATTTCGGCCAAGCACGGCATAGGCGTTCCGGAACTTCTCGTCCTCATCGCCGGTCTCAGCCAGAAGTACCTCGAGGAGAAGCTCAAGATCGAGGTTGAAGGAACGGCGCGCGGCACGATCCTCGAAGTCCGCGAGGAGCTCGGCCTGGGAACCACGCTTGACGTCATTATATACGACGGAACCCTCCGCAGGGACGACACCATCGTGGTTGGAGGCAAGGACAAGGCGATAGTTACAAAAATCCGCGCCCTCCTCAAGCCAAAGCCCCTCGATGAGATACGCGACCCGCGCTTCCGCTTCGACCAGGTTGAAGAGGTCGCCGCCGCGGCGGGTATAAAGATAGCCGCCCCGGGTCTGGAGGAGGCTCTGGCCGGCTCACCGGTTATAGCGGCCCGCTCGGAGGAGGACATTGAAAAGGCCAGGCAGGAGATCCTGAGCCAGATACAGAGCGTCGTCATAAGCACCGGCAAGGTGGGCGTCATAGTCAAGGCCGACACCCTCGGCTCGCTCGAGGCCCTTAGCAAGGAGCTTCAGGAGAAGGGGATTCCCATCAGAAAGGCCGACGTAGGGAACATCAGCAAGACCGACGTGATGGAGGCCCTGAGCGTCCGCGAGGAGGAAGAGAAACACGGCGTTGTTCTGGGTTTCAACGTCAGGGTGAACGAGGACGCTGCAGAGGTTGCCAAGGCCAAAGGCGTTCCAATATTCACCGGCAACATCATCTACAAGCTCATCGAGGACTACGAGGCCTGGGTCAAGGCGGAGGAGGAGAAGAGGAAGCGCGAGCTCCTCAGCAAGGTCACCTTCCCGGGCGTCATCAGGCTCTACCCGGACGAGCGCTACGTTTTCAGGAGGAGCCACCCCGCGATAGTGGGTATCGAAGTCGTGGAGGGCCGCATAAGACCCGGAGTGACACTCATCAAGCAGAACGGCCAGAAGGTCGGCGTCATAAAGTCAATCAAGAACAAGAACGACTTCGTCCAGGAGGCCAAGAAGGGTGACGCAGTTGCGGTGGCCATCGAGGGTGCGATGGTCGGCAGGCACATACACCCTGGAGAGACCCTCTACGTTGACCTGAGCAAGAACGACGTCATAATCCTCGCCAAGCAGCTCAAGAACGAGCTGGACGACACTGATGTGAAGGCTCTTAAAATGACTGCAAAGGTGAAGGCTCAGCAGGACCCGTTCTGGAAGGCGGTGTGAGCGTTCTAATTCTCTTCTTGTTCTTTGTTCTTTGGAATACCTACCCCCTTGAACATTGCTTTTACCCTGTCCTTTATCTTCAGCAGCCACTCCCGGTAGAGCCACATTGACTCCCTGAAGGCCTCCCAGCGGAGGAGCTCGTTGAGGGCCACGCCCATGACCACCGCCGCGGGGGGAACCAGGGCGGTTGCGTAGAAGCTGAACTGCGTCGTGCCCCCGAGTGCGTACTGGAGGAGGAACACGGCTACGGTGCTCCAGAACACTCCGAAAGATGCCAGAATTCCGGATTTTTTCCTGTAAAGCCACGGGAGGGCAAGGATGAAGAGCACCATCGCCAGAAGGAGGAAGGGATCTGTCTGGGCGAAGATGTCCGGGTTGTAGTGTAGGGCAAAGGCCTTCCTGTTTATGAACCACTCCCAGACGGGAGAGGCAGCGGGATGGCCGCCTTTGCTGGAGAGGTGCCATCTGAAGCTTCCGAGGAATTCGTCGAACCACCTCTTCGGCCCGATAGCTGCCATCGCCGGAACGTTCGGCAGGAGGAATCCAACCGCTGGAAGAACCGCTATCGTCACCAGAAAGCCAGGAAGGCTTTTCTCCCTTTTGAAGGCCCTCCCAAGAAGGACCGGCCACCCAAAGGCGCCGCTGAGCTTGGTGGAGCCGGCCAGTCCCAGGGCAAAGGCCGCAGGGCGGTCCCTGTCGTAGGCCAGGAAAAACACGAACAGGGCGACGAACAGGGCGACGTGGATGTCAAGCATGGCCACCACGGACATCGCCTGGAGGGTGGGGTCCGCGACGATGAAGGCCAGGGCTATGAGGGCCGCCAGATAGCTCCCGCTCACCCGGTAAGTCGCGAGGACGACGAGGAGCTCGATGAGGGCGAAGGCGATGATGCCAGGTATGCGCCAGTTTATTGGCTTATCTTCCAGGAGCATGCCGAGCATTATGAGGTCCTTCCCAAGGAAAGGATGCTCTGTGTTGAGGTAGTTCTGGATGTTGTCCTTGTCGGGATACCAGTAGCCAGGAACCGTGTAGTAAGCCCCCTCGGGTATTTCCCTCCGGACGTCCTCAAGAAAGGGCTCGAACTCGTCTGGAGGGAGCTCAAAGTAAACGCCCGGGAACTTGAGGTACTCCCTCTCGTAGGTCGCCCCGTGCCCCATGGCGATTTTCTCCACTCTGTACTGGTATTTTATCCGCATGCTCTGGTTGGAGAAGATGACGTTTACTCCCCGGGAGCCCGTGGTCTCGTTCACGTAGGTCAGATCAACGCCGAGCCTGTGGAGGATGTTCCTGCCCGCGGGGACGTACCAGACCTCATCCCCCACGTAGTCACGAAAAACAGGCTGAGAGGCAAAATCGTAGAGATACCACAGAGAGCCAATGATAGTGACGGCAACTATCAGAATGAAAGCTATCCTTCGCCGCTGCATTCTACCACCAGGCAGGAATATCGCGGGCAACGTTTTTAAGCCTCTCCCCTTAGGCGAAAACATGTTCGAAGGGATAAGCGAGGGGAAGGTCAGGGAAGCTGTGGAGCTGATTAAAAAGGGCTACGACGAGAGGAAGCTCCGCACAAGGCTCGGCAGTGACTGGGAAATCATTGCGGAGATAGCCAGGGCGCGGATCAAAGCGAAGGACAAGTTCTCGCGCGACGACCTCTGGATGGACCTCGAGGGCCTGCGCTACTCAACCCACGAGATAGTCGCGAGGTACCGCTCGGAGCGCCTTGAGAAGGCTGGCGTGAGGAGCATAGCAGACGTTTCCTGCGGTATCGGAATCCAGCTTATATTCTACGCCATGAAGGTTGAGAGGGCATACGGGATTGACATAGACCCCGCAAAGGTCGAGTTCGCCAGGAGAAACGCTGAAAAGTACGGTGTCTCGAACATCGAGTTCATCAACGCCGACTCGCTCGCCCCCGAGACGGTCCGGAGGATCGACGCTGAGGTCATCTTCTCAGACCCCGCCAGGCCCCCGGAAATGCCCGAAAGGCGGCTGGAAGACCTCCTGCCCAGCCCGCTGAGAATCCACGAAATGTACAAATCCCGGGCCGATGCGTTCATCTTCGACCTCCCGCCGCAGATAAGGCGCGAGAGGATACCCTGGAAGGGGGAGTTTGAGTACATAGACCTCTTCGGGGCCCTCAACAGGCTGACCTTCTACACCGAACCCCTCGCCGGGGCGGAGAGGAGCGCGGTTGTTCTCCCTGCAGGAGCAAGGCTGGAGAGCAATCCGGACCTTGAGAACATCCTCGAATGGACGGACGGGCCTGGCGAGTACCTCTACGAGGTCCCGCAGGCCGTTGACTACGCCGATCTGCTGAACGAGCTGTTCCACGTTCTAAACGGGGAGGCCAAAATGCTCCTCCGCGAAAAGAGACGCGTTCTTGCAACGGGCGACGCGCCCCTGAAAAGCCCGTACCTCAAGAGAACCTACGCCGTGGTCGGCGTTGTTCCGTTTCACCCGGTGAGGATAAACGACTTCCTCAGGAGGGAGGGCTTCGGAAGGGCCACGCTCAAGCTCAGCGTCCCCCAGGAGGAGTACTGGCGGGTCAGGAAGAGGATAGAGGCCAACCTGAGCGGGGACAGAAGGGCCTTCGTCTTCAGGGTCGGCGGGAAGGCCGTGGTAGCCGAGGCGCTATAGTTCCTCCACCCGGGCGTTCCTTATTTTCTTCGACCCTATGCGGAGCTGCTTGAAGTAGTCCACGTGTTCCTGCGGAAGAAAAGACTCCAGACTGGTTGATTTCAGCCGCTTCTTCTTTCTCCTCTGGCCGCCGTTGTCCGCCTCTACCGGGGTCTTCGGTGAGACCGTCTCAAGGAACTCATCGAGCGTCCTGTTCATCCGGTCACCCTGAGTAGGTAGCCCAACCGCTATAAAGACTTTTTCCCAATTCGATGGATGAACCAAAGGGCATATTAATGCCTGAAAAAAGCCCCCCTGAGAAAGGCTTTTAACTCTCGACGGTTTATCAGGGAAGAGAGTAATAAAGCGGGTGGTTGCCGTGTGTGGAATAATAGGCTACATAGGAGATAGGGCCGCGTGCGAGGTAATAGTCAAGGGGCTCAAGAGGCTCGAATACAGGGGATACGATTCCGCCGGCGTTGTAACGGAGGATGGAGGAAGGCTCTTCATAAAGAAGGGGGCCGGTGTCATAGACGAGCTCACCGAAAAGCTCGGCCTACTTAATATGCCCGGAAAGCGCGGGATAGGGCACACTCGCTGGGCCACCCACGGCGTTCCAAGCGATGTTAATGCTCACCCCCATACCGACTGCACCGGAAAGATCGCACTCGTCCACAACGGTATAATCGAGAACTTCGCCGAGATTCGCGAACACCTCCTCTCCAGGGGGCACACCTTCAAAAGCGATACCGACACCGAGGTTATAGCCCATCTGATAGAGGAGGAGCTTAAGAGCGCCCCCAGCTTCGAAGACGCCATGAGGAATGCCCTTCTGAAACTGAGGGGCTCCTTCGCGCTTGGTATAATCTACGCCGAAGAACCGGACCGGCTCTATTTCGTGAGGAACGAAAGTCCCCTCGTCCTTGGAATAGGGGACGGCGAGAATTTCGCGGCCAGCGACGTGCCGGCCTTCCTCGAGTACACAAACAGGGCCATCTTCCTCGACGACGGAGAGTACGCGGTCATAGGAAAGGACTTCTACGTTATCAAAAAGCTCGCAACCGGCGAGGTCGTTGAAAAGCCGGTCCAGGAGATTGAATGGACGCTGGAAATGGCCGAGAAGTCCGGCTATCCACACTTCATGCTCAAGGAGATATACGAACAGCCGATGGCGATAAAGGACGCAATCCACGGCAACATCGACGCCGTGAAGAAGGCGGCGGAGGAGATAGCCCGCTATGAGAAGATATTCATAATCGCAATGGGCACCTCCTACCACGCGGGTCTCGTGGGCAGGTATCTCTTCCAGAGGCTCGCGAAGAGGGTTCCAATTGTTGAAGATGCAAGCGAGTTCCGCTACGAGTTCGAGGACCTGATAGACGAGGACACCCTCGTGATAGCGATAACCCAGAGCGGGGAAACCGCCGACACCCTCGCGGCGATGAAGCTGGCGAAGAAGAGGGGCGCTAAGGTTCTCGCGATAGTCAACGTCGTCGGTAGCATGGCCACCCGCGTGGCGGACATGACCCTCTACACCCACGCCGGACCGGAGATCGGCGTGGCGGCGACCAAAACCTACACCACCCAGCTCACCGTCCTGACCATGCTTGCCATTGAACTCGCGAGGGTTCTCGGAACGGCGGATGGGGCGTACCTCTCCTCCCTGGAGGAGGGCCTTCAGAGGGTTCCCGACCTCGTGGAGAGCGTCCTTAAGCACGACGCTGCCCTCAGGGAACTCGCCGAGAGTCTCGCGGATAGGAGGGACTTCTTCTACATTGGAAGGGGCATAAACGTGCCAACCGCCCTCGAAGGGGCTCTCAAGCTCAAGGAGATAAGCTACATCCACGCCGAAGGTCTCAGTGCGGGCGAGCTGAAGCACGGCCCGCTGGCCCTCCTCGAAGAGGGCGTCCCTGTCGTCGCGGTGGCCCCAAGCGGGAAGACCTTCGACAAGATGGTGGGCAACGTGGAGGAGTCAAGGGCGAGGGGAGCGTTCATAATCGGCCTGGGGGACCGGGAGGAGCTGAGGCGCGTCTCCAGCGCCTTTATCGAGATGCCCGGTATCGACGAACTGCTAACCCCCATCGTATACATCATACCGCTCCAGCTCATCGCATATCACCTGGCGGTTTTGAGGGGCAACGACCCCGACAAGCCGAGAAACCTGGCAAAGTCCGTTACCGTTGAATGAGGTGATCCGGATGGTGAAAACGGAAATTAAGGAGAAACGGAAGAAGAAGGGGGAAACTACCCCCCTCCCCGGATACTATCAAAAGTTCAAAAGTTACGGCCTTCCGCTGATAGCACTCCTGCTCGCGTATCTGGGCTTCAAACTGAGGAACATAACCTCCAACTACAAGACCTTCCTTGACCCAGATACGTTCTTTCACTACGAGATGTACAGGCAGGCTATAACCGAGTGGATTCCCCGGTATTTTGCCTACGCCGACCCGCCGGCTGGAGTAAAAGCAGGCGGCTACCTCGGCCTCTACACAGTCCAGGCAATATTTTACAAAATCGTATCTGTATTCGGCTACGACCAGCTGGGAGCGTTCAAGCTCTGGCCGCCTTTCGTCGGAGCGATGACCATCGTGGCAGTGTACCTCCTTGGAAGGAAGCTCCACTCCAACTGGGCGGGCCTCTGGGCGGCGGCCTTCATAATGTTCTCCTACGCCAACTTCAGCAAGACTTACTCCGGCAACAACCGCGGTGAAGGACCGTTCATGATGTTCTTCCTCTATGCGGTATTCTTCCTGCTGGTCTACCTCGACGAGAGGAAGTGGAACCCGAAGAAAATCCTCTCAGGTGTCCTGTTCCTGCTGACGAGCGTCCTCTACATGGCGGTCTGGACCGGAAGCCAGTTCGGTGTCGGAATTCTGCTCCTCTTCGCAGGGCTTACAGTGGTGGTCTTTTTCACCTTCGGGATGAGAGATGCCCTTAAACGGTTTGTAAGGGACTTTTTCCCGCTCTTTGGACTCTCTCTTGTTACTGGACTGGTGTTCTCGTACACCCGGCTGGTGGGCATCAGAAGCTTCCTCGTGTTTGCTATTGAGGGCCTTGTAGCCCTGAGCGCCCTTGTCGCAATAATGATCTACGGCGAGCGGGTAGGCCTCAACTACTCTGACAAGAAGCACCGGTTTGGAACCATCATCGCCATAGCGGTCCTCGGGTTCCTAGCGTTCTATGGATACTTTGGCAGGGACCTCCTCAAGTTCCTCGGCGGCGCCACCCAGTCGAATCCACTCTACCAGACCGTCGCCGAGCTCGCTAGGACGGACTGGAAAACCATAGCGGCATACTACAGCGTCAAGAGCAATGACGCCATAATCTTCATACTATCCGCCGTCGGATTCATCACAGTGGCTGCGAGGTTCGTGAGGAAGCTCGTCAAAAACGACCTGACCGGCCACAAAGAGATATTCTTGGTATCATACTACGCGGGCTCCCTTTACCTTCTCCTCACGGCCGTTCGTTTTGTCTTCCAGGCTTCGGGAGCCATACTCCTGCTGGCGGGCATAGCGATAGGTGAGGCGTTCCTCTTCGTGGAGAACATGAAGGAGAGCGCCACGACCAAGGCCCTCTACGCGGTACTTCTGATAATCCTCTTCCTGCCACTGCCCATCATTGGGGCCCAATACACGGGAAACATCGCCAAAAGCACCGCCAGGGCCCAGGGTTCCGTCCCGGCCGACTGGACGAACACCCTCAACTGGCTGAAGGAGAACAGCCACCCGCTCGACAGCGCCACGAGCTGGTGGGACTACGGCTACTGGATTGAATCAAGCCTCCTCAGCCACAGACGCTCCGCCACGGACGGTGGTCACGCATACGACAGGCGCTACATAGTCGCGGACTTCTTCTCCCACTACGGCAACGAGAGCGAGCAGGACTTCGAGGCATGGGAGCTTAACTACCTCATCGTCTGGCAGCAGGACATATACAAATTCAACGCCATAAGCTACCTCGGGGGTGCCATCGATTACTACGAGTACGGCCACGTCCCGATGTTCCAGGTCGTGCCAATGCAGTACATTAAGTACTCCAACGAGAGCGGGAGAACGATTGTCTACCTTACGACCGCCGGGGGAGACAAACAGCCGGCGATGACAGTGGATCTGACGAGGGGACAGATTATCCCGGGCAGGGGAGACATTCCGTACGTCCTCTACCTCTTCGGCAACTACGGCATTCTGGCGTACCACAAGATAGCATTCAGCAATTTCGTCAGGCTCGCGTTCCATATCCCGTACTCCCTTGAGCCGTGGGATGCCCAGAAGCTCTTCGCCAACTTCAAGTCCGTCCACAACGACGGGGGAGTCTCGACCTACGAGTTCAGGCCGTTCGCTGTGTACAGGATAGACCAGTACGAGAACGGCACATGGAAGACATTCTACAGCACGATGGGCGGAGGAAAACTCCCGACCGGAGAGCAGAAGCTCAGACTCTGGATTTCCGCCTTCGGCAGGGACGTCAAGGACGCGACCCTGGTCTTCGAGGCTTACAACGGAACCGAGCTGGTGAAAAAGGAAATCCTGGCCGAGGGCCTCAGCATAAACCACCTCAACGAGACCCCCGTGGAGGTCAGCCTCTTTGTCCCGAACGCCACCGACTACCGCTTTGTCATAATCCAGGACGGTCCTGTTGGGGTGCTCAACGGCGAGCCGAGGGTAAACGGGAAGGTCGCCAATCCAACCTACCTCCTGGGTGAAGGGCAGAGCGGTCAGCTCGAGCTCAAAGCCGCGTTCAGGAAGGACTACGACGACGTAACGCTTACCTTGAGGGCGAGCATAGTTTACTACGTCGCTCCCAACGGCAGGGACATCGAAAAGGACGACTTCTACCTCGAGCCTCACCAGGACATCATAACCTACGTTCCGGTCAAGGAGCTGAGCGTCAAGGCCGGCGATAACGTGATAACCACACAGGCCTCGATGCCATCCGACGTTTTCGACCCATACATCGAGAAGCTCTACCGGGAGTACGGAGAGGACAAGGTTGTCATAGTCAAGAAGCGCGTGGAGCCGGTGTTCATAACGAAGAAGGAGTACGTAATCTGGGAAGGCTGAGCCCTCCTAATCCCTGACTATTTTTACCCCTCCCAGGCCCCTAAGTCCGCTCTTCTCCGCGGTCCTCACAACCCCTGGCAGGAACCGAACCTTCGGCCGCAGCACGAGCGCCTCCACCTCTCTGAAGCCCAGCTTCCAGAGGGCAAAGGCCCTATGGTGACCGTCGAGGATATAGTAGCGCCCACCGTATGGTATAACTGTTATCGGGGCATCGTACCCGTGTTTTATCTCCTCCAGCACCACGAGAAGCTTCACCTCACTGAGCTCCGCCTGTGTTGGGACGAGAAGCTCCACGGGCAGGAAAGAATGCTCTATCTCAAAATCGATACCGTAGGCCGCCCTGTATTCGTTCATTATGTGCTCCGCGCGTTTAAACGCCTCCTCCCGGGTTATGAGCCGTATCCTCCTCAAACCTTCCTCCCCCTGACCGCCACGAACGCTGCGATGTTCCTGCATTTTCTGTGGCACTTCCTGTCGACCCGCTCGGCCAGTTCCGTGAAGGGCCAGAACGAGGGGAAGAATATTACCCCCGCGCTCTCAACTTCCCTGAATCCCGCCCCCAGGAGGAGCTCCTCAAGCTCGCCGGGAGTGTAAAAGCGAGCGTAGCGGTAGGCGGTTTCAACGAAGAGGCTCTTAAGCCGTTTGAAGAGGAACCATGCGCTGCGTCCGTTCATGGTGCCGATGACCGCCTCACCCCCCGACCTCAGGACGCGGTAAACTTCGGAGATAACTTTTTCCGGCTCGTGGATGAACTCGAACATCGTGACGCTCAGAACGAGGTCAAAGCTCCCATCCGGGAACGGCAGGCTGTAGGCGTCTCCTCTGACGCAGTTCAGGCCCTTCGAGCGCGCTACCCCCAGCATCCCCTCGCTGGCGTCGAGGCCGACGACGTCGAAGCCCATTCTTTTTAGCTCCAGGGTGTAGTTCCCGGTCCCGCAGCCGAGGTCGAGGGCCTTTCCCCCTCCGGTCCGCAGCATGGAGAATATCAGCCACTTCTCCGTTCTGTCCACGTAGCGGCCCGTCTTCGTCCGGTACCATCCATCGTAGCGTTCGGCTATCCTGTCAAAGTACTCGACCATTCAGACGCCCACCTTGCCCTCGATTGTCAGCGGCTTATCAACGCGGTCGTCGATTTTGAGGCTTATCACGACGCGCTTTGCCCCCGCTTCCAGAATCGCCCTGTGGCATCTCTCAACCAGTTCGAGAATCTCCTCCACCGGCCCCTCCACCACCGTCCCCATTGGACAGACCCTGTACTTCAGTCCGCTGGAGGCTATAACGTCGATAACCGGACGCAGGTACTCCCCGACGCTGGGATTCTCCGTGCCGAGCGGGAAGAGGCAGAGCTCCGCGACCGCCATTCAACCACCCCCCGCGGGAGGGAATATGTGAACCACATCCTCCTCGCTCAGCTCGGTATCGAGGCCCCTGAGGTGAAGAACGTTGTGGCCGTTTACAAGAACCATGCCGTCTACGGGCTTATCCGGGCCGACGCGGGGCGTTCCAAGGAGCTGCTTCTTTATCTCTGGGGTATAATGTTCGGCAAGGTAATCTATGAGCTCGCGGACGGTCCTCACCCCGTGAACCTCAACCTTCCGCCTGCCGATTATCTCGCGGAACGTGGCATAGAATATGACCTTCATCTGGGTCACCCGGGGGAGGTTGGACAAAAACCCTTAAAGTGATTTCGCCGTAGAACTATCAAATGACAGTACTAACCGTTGAACCCCCCGAGTACTATCCCGTGGTCGAGAAACTCTTCGCTGGGAACATCCGGGACGCCCTCGAAACCCTAGGCGTGGAGCTCGTGGGTATGAAAGTCGGCGTGAAGCCCGTCGGGAGGGTCATAAAGCTGGCATTCCTCTTCGAAATCCGCAGGCCCGAGACGTTTCTTCCCGGCGAGCTGGACTCGATAATATCGGGCCTCCTTGAGAAGCTGGCCGAGGACGCCACCCGCACGTTCGGGAGGCTGTACGACGCCAGGTTTCAGGTGGCGGGATTCAGAACCATAGAGGCAGCCAGAAAGCCGCAGAAGGAAGAGGTCAGCCTCGTGGTAAGCTGCCCCGATGATATCAGGAGGACGATAGAACGGCTGGGGAAGGGACTTGTAATCTACCTGAATGACAAGCGGGTTGAATTTTCCACCATCACGTTAACAATGCCCGTGGATGGAAGGCCCAAACTGACGATCACCCTGCTCGTTCCGGAGAAAAAGTCCCCCCACGATAAGGAGGCCCTCGCAAAAGAACTTGAACGCAAAGCAACCTCCTACCTCAGGACCCTCAACGCGGGATACATATCCGCGGAGGCCAAGGTTCTGGATCCAGGCGACAAGAAGATAGGGGTAATCATGAAAAGGCTAGACGAGATAGAAAAGGAAGCGGAGGAGCTTTCAAGGATGGACGATGTAAGGGAGCTTATGAGCGTTCTTGGAAAAGGGACTCCCGAGAGCTGATGTAATCCAGGAGGGGACGTATCCTCTTCCACACCTCCTCGACTCCTCCGTTTCCTTCTACCCTAACGTATATCCCCTTTCCCCGGTAGAATTTTATTATGGGCTCCATGTTTTTCGTGTATATGCTGTACCTGCGCTCAACGATTTCAGGCATGTCATCTTTTCTCTGAACCAGTCGCCCCCCGCAAAGGTCGCATATACCTTCCCGCTTTGGTGGGTTGAACCTAACGTGATAGACGGCACCGCAGTTGGAGCATATCCTCCTGCCGGAAATCCTTTCGATGCTTGTTTTCAGGTCTATGAATATCTCCATCGCAAGGTCAAGCTTGATGCCGTGATCGTAGAGGTAATTCTCAAGGGTTATCACCTGTTCGGGGGTTCTGGGGTACCCATCGAGGATAAAGTTGCTCCTCTGCCTGCGGAGCTTTGATATTATTAGAGTGTTCACTATCGTGTCGGGTATCAGTTCCCCCCTCGACAGGTAGTTGTCCATCTCAATGCCGAGGGAGGTTCTCTTTTCGATCTCCGCGCGGATTATGTCCCCTGAGGAGATATACGTCAGACCGTAGCGCTCGACTATCCGTTTGGCATGGGTGCTCTTCCCACTCCCGGGAGGGCCAAATAGGAGTATGTTCACGGACACCACCAGTGATTTTCTCTGTACTTTTTCATTGAAATATTTTTTGAAAATAGTCCCGAGTCGTCCACTCCAATAAATTTAAATTTTTCCCAGTACACAAATACTAACAGGTTGAGTACCATGATAATCGGGAGGTTCCTGAGCCCGAACTACCACATAAGAGTTCTCAAACTCAACAAGTTCAAACCGGAGGAGATAGTTGATGGGTTCCGCCGGAGGGGCGCCCACGTCTCCGAATTCCCGAGGGACATCGATATCGAACTCGCCATAGAGTCGTTCATGGCCTCGAGCTACGGGGACTACGTTTACGTGCTGAAGTTTCCGAAGGGCCGGCTGTTCCTGGCGAGGCACACCAAACGGCTTCATGAAAAGAAATGGCCAAATTCGGGGCGCTACATCGCCCGCGATGAGAACGGACTTAAGCGCTTTCTTCTGAGGGAGGTCTCAAGGAAATCAATGGTCATTATAGAGGTGCCCCGCATTATCATCTGGGGAGCCGTGTGGTGGCTCGTCTGGAGCTACTTCAGGGAATATCCGCTCGGAACGTTCCTGCTGTTCTTCATCGGTTTCTTCCTCGACGACCTCTTGAAGGTGTTGGAATACTCCGTCCTGGGCTACTGCAGGGATTGATTCGCTCCCTTCACCTTCTCGACCACGTGAATACCCTCTATCCTCGTGAACGGATACTGGCCATTTTCGTCCTTCTCGACGGCCTTGACCATGTCCCAGATGGTCAGGAGCGCAACCGTTACGCCTGTCAAGGCCTCCATCTCGACGCCCGTCTTGTAGGTCGCGCGGACCTCGCAGGTGGCCTCTATGTAGTCCTCGCCGAACTCGAAGGTTATATCTACCCCCGTGAGGGGTATCGGGTGGCAGAGCGGAATCAGCTCGGGGGTTTTCTTTACCGCCAGTATTCCCGCTATCTGCGCGGTGGCTATGACGTTCCCCTTCTTCGTCTTCCCGGATTTTATCAGCTCGATGGTTTCGGGCTTCAGCCTTATCCTGCCCTTTGCCAATGCCCTCCTAAAAACCTCATTCTTATGACCTACCTCCACCATTTTAACGCCCTTTTCATCAACATGGGTCAACTCCATCCCAAACGCCTCCGGAATGATAGTGAATACAAAAACAGAAAAACAGAAAGGATTCACCCCTTGGCGACGCCCATCGGGCGCATTCTCGCGACGAGCTTTGCTATTCCAGCCTGGTGGACCACATTGACGACGTTGTCCACGCTCTTGTAGGCACCGGGAGCCTCCTCCGCAACGACCCTGAGCGATGCAGCTCTGACGTAGATTCCCCGCCTTGCGAGCTCGTTCCTCAGCCTGTCGCCGCGGTACTGCCTCGTGGCGGCCTTCCTGCTGAGCAGCCTGCCGGCGCCGTGGCAGGAGCTTCCGAAGGTCTCCTTCATCGAGCCCTCAGCTCCAGCCAGGACGTAGCTTGCAGTCCCCATCGAGCCAGGAATCAGAACCGGCTGGCCAACGTCGCGGTAGGCCCTCGGCACGTCCGGGTGGCCGGCTGGGAAGGCCCTCGTCGCTCCCTTCCTGTGGACGACGACGGTAACCTTCTTCCCATCGACCTCGTGCTCCTCGACCTTGGCTATGTTGTGGGCCACGTCGTAGACAATATGCATCTCCATGTCCTCCGCTTTACGCTTGAAGACCTCCTCGAAGCTCTCCCTGACCCAGTGGGTTATCATCTGCCTGTTGGCCCACGCGAAGTTGGCAGCGGCCTTCATCGCGCTGAAATAGCGCTGCCCCTCCTCGGTCTGGAAGGGAACGCTGACGAGCTCGCGGTCAGGCCACGGAACCCCGTACTTCCTGTTGGCCTTCTCCATTATCCTGAGGTAGTCGCTCGCCACCTGGTGGCCGAGACCCCTTGAACCGGTGTGGACCATTACCACGACCTGCCCCTCGAAGAGGCCGTAAGCCTTCGCTATCTCCTCGTCGAAGATTTTGTCAACCACCTGAACCTCAAGGAAGTGGTTCCCCGAGCCGAGGGAGCCGAGCTGTGGCGCTCCGCGCTGCTTTGCTTTCTGGCTTACAGCGTTCGGGTCTGCACCCTCCATTCTGCCGCCTTCTTCCAGGTGCTCCAGGTCCTCCTTCCAGCCGTAGCCGTTGTCGACGGCCCACTTGGCACCGTCCGCCAATACATCGTCGAGCTGGGTCCAGTGGAGCCTCACGCGTCCCTTGCTTCCAAGCCCGCTCGGCACGTTCTTGAAGAGCGTGTCCACGAGCTCCTTGATGCGGGGTCTTACCTCCTTCTCGGTCAGGTTCATCCTGATTAGGCGGACGCCGCAGTTGTGAACCACGACGCCGTTGGCTATGAAGTTGTGGGCGTCGTGGTAAACGCCGACGTCGTAGAACCTGTCGTAGCCCGGCCGGACCCTTTCCACCTTGACGACCCTCTCCGCGACGAAGCCGCCCTCGTAGCCCCTCTCCCTCGCGAACTCCTCGAAGGTCGGGAAGTCCTTAGGAACGCGGGGCTCCTTTTCGCCCTCGTAGATGGCCCTCTCCACGAAGCGCCTGTTCACCACGTCCTTGACGGCCTCGTAGGCCTTTGAGACGCTTCCGGCCTCCCTGTAAACCTTTCTGGCCGTCTCGCCCGCTTTTCTCCTCTCCTCCTTAATGCGCTCCTTGAACTTCAGGTAAGCGTAAGCCACGAGCCCCTTTGCCTTCTTCTCGGGGTCGTACTCGTAGTTTATCCTTCCAAGGAAGTTCCTGATGCTCTCCTCCCCGACGAGAGCGAGCCTGTAGGTAACGCCCTTCCTCGACTTCACCGGGTAAACAGTTGTCTTAACGCCGAACTCGGCGAGAATGCCGGCTATCTCTTCCATGAACTCCCTGAGGTTCTCCTCAAGCTCCCGGGCCTTTGACTGGGTGAGGTTTATTGGCAGGGGCGTGTTGCCCTTGAACTCCACGACGCTTCCGTCCGAGGCAAAGAGGCCGGCGAGGAAGTTCCTCTTGACCCAGAGCGGGGCTTCCTTGATCCACCCTGGAACGGAGTAGGCAGTTTCAGCCTTCCTTCCTCTCGGCATTCCGAGCCTCTCCATGAGGAGGGCAAAGCTCCTCGACGTCACCCTGAGCTCCGCGGAAACGCTCCTCCCCTCGTACTTCCCGCTCACCGTCTCGATGCGGTAGTCCCTCTCGCGAACGTGGAGGTTGGCGTTGATGCCGAGCCTCTCAAGGTCCTTCTTGAGCTCCCTGAGGGTTTCCTCCTTCCCGTAGAAGCTCAGGTAGAGCCTGCCGTCCATCTCGCCAAGGTGGCCGTCGCCGAAGGCGAAGCCGAGTATTCTCGCGAGGGTTCCGATCTTCGGGTTCTCCCAGCGGAGCGGTAGGAGGTTTCTCTCCTTCAGGAACCTGATCGTCTGCGCGTCCGCGCCCTCAAGGTCACCCTCATCGAGGATTACCCCACTTTTCTCCTCGAACTCAACGCCCTCGAAGGGATAAACGAGAACCTCGTCGCCCTCCCTGATGTTCCCGAGGTAGACGTAGCCCTCCGGGGTGAGAACCGGGTGGTCCTCGCTACCCTCTATAACCCTCCCGGATTCTGTCACTATCCTGACGGCCAGTTCGTTCTTCTCAACTTCCCTCTCCGCCACGAAGGCAACGCCGGAGAAGTCATTGTGGCCCTCGTCTATGTCGTACACCCTGACCGCCTGGAGCCTGAACTTTTCGGGCATCTCCTCTACCCTAATCCAGTAACCGTGCTCAGTCAGCACCTTTGAGCCAGGGGCAAGGCAGTTGATGTCGTATCCCACTCCTCCGGGACTTATGACACCCTCTTTCACGTCAAAAGCCGCAACTCCGCCAATCGGGAAACCGTAGCCCTGGTGGCCGTCGGGCATGACGATGGAGTACTTGTAGATGCCGGGGAGCATGGCAACGTTGGCCGCCTGCTCAAGCGTCCTGTCACCGCGCATCTTCTCGATGAGCTGGTCGTCAGCGTAAACCCTTCCCTGAACTCTCATGCGCCTGTCGAACTTGGGAATCTCCCAGCGAATCTTGTCTATCCTCCTCAACGGGACCATCTTCCCACCCCCACCTTAGGTGGCCCTAAGATTTATTTTAAGCTTTCGAGGGACGGAGTTGTTACTCGAGCCTCAGCCTCCTCTCCCCCGGCACGTAGTTTATCAGCCTCCCCTCCTTGGCCTTAGCAGAGCCAAGGTAGTAGAAGCGCCACCTGACGATGACCCAGCCGTGGAGTTCTTTGTCTTCAATCTCGACGCTCTCACCGGCCAGGTAGCGCTTGGCCCTCCCGTCGTCCAGCTCAACGACGTTCTTTGTGGCTTTCGGCCCAACGAGGAAGGAACCTTCGATGCTGAGCCTTATCCCGTCGCTCTCCACCCTGCCGAAGTACACCCCGTTTCTGTCGGGCCCCCTGATTTCAAGGGAGCAGGGCTTCCAGGCGTAGACCTTGTGATACCTCCCGCGTATCTCATAGACAAGCTCCGGCGCATAGCCGTAGTTCTCAATGAGGAGCCTTTTGACGAGTTCGGCGTCATTTGTCCGCCCTATCTCCGCCCTCGGATTGTCGTTCATGCGCCTCCCTCCGGCTTTACAATCTTTGCGATGAAAAACGCCTCGGTGTCGTTGTCGTTGGGATGAATCCTCAGGGCCTTTCTCAGCTCCTCCGAGTAGGTTCTCCCCTCCCACTCGAGAACCGGCTCGCTCGTCTTAACTGGGAGCTTTATCGCCTCGAGCCTCGCGTCGGTCTTCCGGAGCAGGTAATCGACGACCTCCTCGTTCTCTATGGGGTCTATGGTGCAGGTTGAGTAAACCAGCGTTCCGCCGGGCTTGAGCGCCCTGTAAGCTGCCATGATGAGCCTCTTCTGGATGTTCATGTACCGGACAACCTCTTTCATGCGCCACTCCCTCAGGAACCTCCATTTCTTCCGTATCATGCCAACCGAAGAGCACGGGGCATCCAGCAGGATCCTGTCAAAGCGATTCTCAAAGCGGGCAAAGTAAACGCCGTCCTTCACACTCACCCGGGTGTTCAAAACACCCATCCTGTTGAGGTTCGCTATGAGAACGTTCGCCCTGCTTATCTTGGGGTCGTTGGCGATTATGCAACCCCTGTTCTCCATGTACTGGGCCATCTGACCCGTCTTCGAGCCCGGGGCTGCCGCCATGTCGAGAACCAGCTCGCCGGGTTTGGGGCCGAGGACGACGGGGGGTATCATGGAGCTCGCTTCCTGGCCGAAGATGAGGCCCAAACTGTGCTCCGGAACCTTCGCGAGGTTGTCAACGTTGATGAAGAACCCCTCACGAACCCAGGGAACCGGTTCAAGCTCGAACTCCTCCTTAAGCCTCTCAACGACCACATCAAGCGGAGCCTTCAGCGTGTTCACCCTTATGCTCTGCCGCAGGGGTCGGATTATGAACTCCCAGAACTCGTCCGTGTCTTCGAGCATCGAATAGCGCTCGTAAAAGGCGGGATTGGTTTCCTTAATCCTGTCCCTCGCGCTCATGGAACCACCTCAGATATCCGGAACCAGCTGCGCCATCCATCGCCCGTCCGGCAGCTGTTCTATTTTCATCTCGTGGTAGGTTATCGCCTTCACCTCTTCCTTCGGCTCGTGCTTCTCGTAGTCGAGAACCTCGCCGCAGGCCTTCGCCCTGAGCCGGTAGCCTTCCCCGGCATTCTCTATCTCGACGTTAACGTCCCCAAAGACCAGACCATCCATGTCGTGAAGCACTAAAAGCTCCTCAAGGAAGCTGTAGAGGAGCGCCTCCAGGTCCTCTTCCTCGACCTCAACCTCGCGGCACTCTTTACTCTCAACTTTCTCCACATCTACCATGACGTCGAAGAGCGCCAGGGCAACCGCTTCAAATGCCTCCTCAAGGCTCTCACCGTAGCCGCGGATGCCCACATCCGCCGTGTGCTCGTAGTGCTCCCATTTCCTCATTTCGCTCACCCCACGAGGAGTATTGAGTTCAAACCCTCCTTAACCGCCGCTTCATGAAGCCTCTTATCTGCGGTGTAGAAGCCCTCGGCTCCCACGTACTTTGCGGACACTATCTGCAGGGCGTCGGCCTGGTACAGGTGATGCCTTTCAATCAACTCCCACGCATCGGCGAGGAGCAGGGAATGGACGGGAACGACCTCCAGGACACCCAACCTCGTGAACCGCTTTACCTCGGCCAGAAAGCCTTTTTTGAGGAAGTTGAAGTCTTCCTCACTGAGCTCTCCACGTCTGAGCTTTTTGTCGAACACACCGAGCACCTCCCCAACGTTCCAGAAGCTGAAGGCCAGCTTCACCTCGCCCCTGTAGGCGTCCCTGAAGGCTTTCCTCACGACGTCGCTTCCCTCTTCGTTCAGGTACCTCTTCAGGATTGCGCTACTGTCCAAGTAAACGCTTTTCCCTGTCATCTCTCATCTCCCTCAGGAGCTTTTCACTCCTCTCTCCCCCCACGTTGAGGGGCTCGAACCACAGGGGGATTTCGGAGTCGTCGATGTCCCTCAGAACCTCGTTTATGAGGTAGTTCATCAGTGCCTCCTCCAGCAACTTGCTGACCTCGCTCCCCTCCCTGAGGGCCAGCTCCTTGAACTCCCTCCACAGCTCCTCATCGACGTAAACGCTCGTTTTGACCTTGCCCATGCCACCACCTGTAGGTAATTACCGACGTTGGTATATAACCCTATCGAAACCGTTAATTAGACCGCCGTCTAACCCTTCAGAGGTGGGGAACATGAGGGAAATAACGGCGCGAAGGATTATCGAGATGAAGGGGAAGGAAAAGATCGCGATGATAACCGCCTACGATTACCCGTCCGCACTGATAGCCGACAGGGCAGGGATGGACATCATCTTCATCGGCGATTCCCTCGGAATGGTTGTTTACGGCGAGGGGAACACGCTGAACGTTTCTATGGAGCAGATGGTCTTCCACACCAGGGCGGTCTCGAAGGCCGTCAAGAGGGCGCTCGTTCTGGCGGACATGCCCTTTGCGAGCTACGAGATAGACACCGACGAGGGCCTGAGGAACGCGGTTAGACTGATACAGGCCGGTGCGGATGCCGTTAAGATCGAGGGCGGCTACGACCACAGGAAGCTCGTCAGAAAGCTCGTACGCATGGGAATACCCGTCATGGGGCACACAGGGCTTACCCCGCAGCGCTATCTGAGGTTTGGGGGATACAGATTGATGGGGGAGACCGAGGAGGAGATCGAGGAAATCCTCCGCGACGCCAAGGCACTGGAGAAGGCGGGGGCATTTGCGGTTGTCCTCGAGTTCACCCTCGCGGACGTGGCAAAACTCGTGACCGAAGAGATATCAATCCCCACGATCGGCATTGGTGCCGGGCCGTGGGTCGACGGCCAGGTTCTCGTCTGGCATGACCTTCTCGGCATCTACGAGGAGACCCCACCCTTCGTCAAGAAGTACGCCGACATCGGCGGGATGATGCGCCTGGCTATTGAAAACTACCGGGAGGAGGTTAAGGGCGGCGCGTTTCCGGGCAGGGAGCACTACTGGGAGTTCCTCGATAAGGAGGACTTCAGGAAAAAGGCCGCGCGTGCCCTGGAGAAACTGAGAGAGGAGGATTGAATGCTGGATGGAAAACGGGTAAGCGTTGTGATTCCAGCGTACAACGAAGAAGAGCGCCTTCCCAGCGTTCTGGACAGGATACCCGACTTTATCGACGAGGTAGTGATCGTGGACGATGGCTCCGGCGATGGGACTTACGAGGTGGCACGGGCGTTCTCCGGGAAGGACCCAAGGATAAAGGCGATTAGACTCGAGAGAAACCGCGGCAAGGGCTGCGCAATGAGAAGGGGCGTTGAAGAGGCCTCCGGGGACGTAATAGTTTTCATCGACGCCGACGGACAGCACAGGCCGGAGGAGATAATAAAGCTCGTCGAGCCGATAGTGAAGGGCGAGGCAGACATGGTGATCGGGGCAAGAAAGGTCGAGGAGGCTGGAAAAAGGCCGCTGCACAGGAGAATCAGCAACATCCTGACGACGCGGCTTATACGCCTCAAACTGGGGCGCTATGTCTACGACACCCAGAGCGGGTTCAGGGCCTACAGAAGGGAGTTCCTTCCGGAAATAGAGAGCGACCGCTACGAGGTTGAGACTGAGATGCTCCTGAAGGCCGCAAAGATGGGCGCCAGGATAAAGGAAGTTCCGGTGGGCATGATATACGACCCATCGAGGGAGGGCCGCTTCGGGATCAGGGACGTGTTCCGCTTCATCAGGGCGTACCTTCGGTTTTGACCTTACTTTTAACCTTTATCGCCCCCAGAGTCCCCGCAGTTATGAGGGCGAAACCAACGACGTGATAGAGGGTCAGCGTCTCCCCCAGCAGTACACTGACGCCTATTGCAACCGCCGGGGCCGGGGTTATTATGGCCGTTGCCTTGGAGAGGTTGATGCGCTTTATCGATCCGTACCACACGAGCTGACCGGCCGCTATCACCAGACCCTCTGCGATTACAAAGCCTGAGAACTCAAGTCCGGACGCAGCCGCCAGAGGCAGGAGAAGGAGGAATCCGAAGGTGTTACGAAGGGCCGCTATCGTCTGAGGGCTGTAGGGAAGCCTCTTGGCTATAACGTGGCCCAGCTGCCAGAAGAGGGGCACGAGGAGGAGCAGAAGATCACCCAGCCTGAGCTCAACCGAATGTCCGGGAACCATAATAAGAACCAGGCCCACCAGGATAACGAGAGAATACACCACCAGGCGCTTCGTTATCCTCTCCCCCAGGAGGAGCCACGCTAGAAGGAACGACCACAGAACCTCGCTCCTCGTTATGAGGGCGGCGTTTATTGCGGTGCTCATCCGGGCGCCAAAGGAGTACGCAAGATAGGCGAGTGCAGTTCCGAAGAAACCTACCAGAAACGCCGGTTTTATTCCGGCGGGATTTTCATGGATCTCATCCAGCCCCCCACTCCAGCCGACCGCTGTCCAGAGAATGAGGGATGCAACCAGGGCAGAGAGGGCAGCGAAACTAATGGGGCTGGTCGGGTTGGATTTTATAACAACCGGCTCAAGTCCATATATCACCGTCCCCGAGAGCGCCAGGGCGGTCCCCAGAGCTTCGCGCCGCATACCCAGCATTTGGTGCTCCAGGTTTATAAACCCCCCAGTAGTGCGCCTGAAAGCCGACCACGGGTGGATAGTACCTGCCGCCGCGGTGCTCCAACATCCTGGATTTTGTCCAAGTATGTATTAAAACAGCAAAAATTGGGAATATTGGTGATAAAATCGTTTAAAATCAAGACTTTGAGTCACAATGTTTAAATAGGGCAGATACTATTTTGTAAATCGAGGGAATGAAGATGGCCGCAATAACCGTGAGGCCCCCGACCCTGAAAAAAATGGAAGCTCTCGGTTTCTCCCTCATGATAGTGGCAGCCGTGCTTATGGCCGCCGCGGTGTGGGGGGGCCCTCACAGGTTCCAGGAGGACGTCGTGCTGAACCCCGGGGAGTACTATCTTTACACCCTCAGTGGCCACCAGTGGAGCACCGTATACTTTTCGATAAAATCCACACAGCCGGTGACGGTCTGCATCACCGATGGAACCGGCGTTGAAATGCTCAAATCCGGAGAAAGCCCCCTGTGCTTCTTCAAGGCGGAGGACACAACCAGCATTGAGAAGATCTGGAGGTTCCCGGAGAAGGGTCCGCTCTACCTGGTGCTGGTCCCGGCCCCGGGCACTCGGCAGGCCAGGGTCTCAATTACGGTAAAGAGCGGGCTGGTTCTGTGGTGACCAGCAGGGTGACCTAACTCCGTCGAGGCTTTGAACGTTAGGATTTCCACGGCTGCAACGTATAACAGGAGCCGTTTTATTGAGGACGCGGTTTTAATGAGGCTTTCACTTGAAAACCGGCCGTTTAGAAGTGAAGGGGGATTATGGAGCCGGGAGCGGGATTTGAACCCGCGACCTGCGGATTACGAGTCCGCCGCCCTGCCGAGCTAGGCTACCCCGGCACCCGATGTTAAAGACCAGCGGGGAGTTTATAAGCTTTTCTCAGGGACCCCCAAGGAGCCCCCCGAAGATGGCCAGGGCCCTGGCGGGATTGGCCGCCACTATCAGGACTATGACCGCGAGGAGGAAGTTTAAGACGGTGACCCTCTGGAGCGAGGAAACCTCCCACCGGTATATGACCTCGGATATCCCTGCGCTCCATTCCCAGGAGGTCTTTGACACGGCAATACCAAGGAGGAAGCCGGCAAGGACATCATAGATCCAGTGATGTCCAAGGAACACAGTTGCGAACGGTATAAGGCTGTTCGTGAGTATCAAGACCTTTCCGCCGAGGCGCTTCCGGTATTTCCACAGGGTGATTATGTTTATCATTATGAACGTGTTGTGAAGGGAGGGGAGGACGAATTCCTGCCTCGTCAGGAGGGTATTGTTGGAGGTGTAGCCGGGCAGGTTGTAGACTATATGCGGAGCGTAGATGTGGGCTATCAGGTACACCGAGCCCGCGACGGCATACGCCATCAGATACCGGGCCAGAAGCTGATCGGACGCCTCTAGATCCCTCAGATACAGCAGGAGGTAAGCAACGATAAGGGCTATGGAACCGGCGAAGCCGAGATAGTACACGACGGTAAAGAGTGCGTGGAGGGGCGGCACACCCTTGGTGAACTCCACCAGGCCAACGACCAGATCCCTCGACGTGAGGGGGAGTCTGAGAAACTGTGGCGTTAAGTCCACACTCCAGCGTCCGATGACGCCGTACAGAACGCCGAAGGCAACCCATCCAAAGTAGCTGAGGAAGAACGCGTTAAGCCGTACCAGCACCTCAGGATCCTCAAGGCGCCGCTGGAGCATGTTCATAACTTCTACCCCCAAGTAGTCAAGCCTTTAACTCCACCTTCTTGAACGCTGCAGGTTCGACTCCAAGCCTTAAAAACCTTACACCCCAACCTGTGATGGTGAACGGGCATGGAGATTCCGAACTACGGGAACCTGGAGATAAATGCGGTACTTTTTGACCTGAACGGCACCCTGGCGGAAGGCGGAAGGATCGATGACGAAGTTAAACATCTCCTGGAGAGACTCGCGGATAAATACACGGTCGTCGTTCTGAGCGCGGACACCTTCGGGACGCTTGAGGAGGAGTTCAAAGGTCTTCCCCTGAGGATCGAGAGGGTCTCGAGCGGTGCTGAAAAGGCCGAAATCGCGAGGGGCTACGAACCCTACATAGCTGTAGGCAACGGAAACAACGATGTGGCCATGCTTGAGAGCGCGGAGCTGGCCTTCTGCGTTGTTGGGCCGGAGGGAGCGACAACCGACGCCCTCCTCGCGAGCGACGTGGTGGTGAGGGACGTTAAGGACGCCATAGGCATGCTCCTCGACGAGAGAAAGCTCATAGCAACGCTCAGAGGGTGAGTTATGGACTACAGAACGCTGAAGGGTATCGGAACAGCGGAGCTGGTGGTCAGGAAGTCGGTCTTCATAGGCTACGCATCACCCGCGGAGACGGAGGATGAAGCGAGGGAGTTCATCGCAAAAATCAAAGCCCACCACAGCGACGCCACCCACAACGTTTCCGCATACCTCATCAATGATGGAAAGAACTTTGCGGTTCGCTACGATGACGACGGCGAGCCGAAGGGTTCGGCTGGAAAGCCCGTGCTCAAGGTTATCCAGAACAAAGGGCTGAGCAACGTCGTCATCGTCGTCACCCGCTACTTCGGCGGGATAAAGCTCGGCTACGGCGGCCTCGTCAAGGCCTACAGTGACGCGGCGAGCTTGGCCATAGAGAACGCTGGAATCGTTGAGGTCTATGAGACGGAGCGCTTCCAGGTCACCTTTCCCTACGGCCTCTTCCACACCGTCAGGGAGACGATCGAAAAGGCGGGAGGAAGGGTCGTTGAGGAGGACTACGGCGAGCTGGTGACGTTCACCGTCGAAACGAGGAAGGGCGAGGCGGAGAAGCTGATGAAGCTTTTGAGGGAGCGGACGAGGGGGAGGGTTCGGCTGAGGAGGCTCTTCATGAGCTCCTTCGAGGGGAGCCTCTGAGCCGGTTCCACCCGGCACCGCACCAGGCCCGGCGAGTGCAAGCTCAACTGACTTCATCAAGCTTCCCGGCCCTTATGAGCCTCCCACCTCCTCACCACCGGTAAACGAGGTAAATCGGTTCAGGTTTGAGTTCCCTTCTCGCGAAGGCCCGGAGGAAATACCCGGCACCTCTTTTGAATTCCTCCATTTTAACGGCCCTGAAGAGCTCGCGGGGTCTCCTGATAAAGCCCGAGAGGAAGTAGTCCTTGATTATCTCAGCGAGCAGCCTTTCGGAGTTTCCGGCCAGTGAGAGGGCCTTCGTAAGCTCTCCCCGCAGGGCCAGCTCAACGCAGTCGTTCCAGTAAAGGGCCTCGCGGTTCATCTCGAGAAGCCGCTCAACCGCTTCCCCGCACGTTTTGATGTCCCTCCCGATTCCCCGGAGGAGTTTCACCATCGTGGGCCTCGTCAGCGCACGGCAGGAGATGAGCATTCCGCGTTTATCCTTCCTCAGCATCGCCGCCCTTAGGAGAACCAGCCTGCAGAGCTCGCGGTAATGGTTTTCCCAGGGAAGGGTGCAGAGCGGGAGGAACCTTAGAGGGTCTTCAGTTTTCTGAAACACCTCTCTCATTATCCTCATTGCCTCCTCCCCGGCCAGGTGGATACTTTCAAGGGTTCCTGTGAGGTCCCCCGTTTTTCGGAAGTAATCCCTCAGGGCATCGGGTTCAACGTCCCCGCAGGCCTCGAGGAGTCGGAAAGCCGTTCTATCTCCGTTAGAGGCTAGTTCCCTGGCCTGCCAGCGTATTAAATCCCTAACCCCCTCGGGACAGCCGTGACGCCTTATTAAGCTGATAAGCTCGCCGTAGAGCTCTCTCTTGATGAAGCGCTTGGCCACTTTACAGAGTATCTCATCTTCCTTCCTCTTTTCTATGCCACCCGAAGTATCCTCTATAATGGGGGGAACCTCCTCCATGCTACACAGTTGGATTGGAAATTCATAAACTTATCGCTGGAACTAAACTTTTTACTCGATGGAAAAATACCTCCCGAATTGGATTAAAAATGCTCGACCTGCTCTTCAAAGGACAGGTAAAGGAGAAAATCACCGGAGGAGCCTCGCGCGCTCCTCCTCCAGCTTCACGCGCTTGGCAAAAATCCTGAGGAACTCCACCAGCACCTTCGCGTTCTCCTTCGTGTAGGGTAGCCTCAGGGAGACGCCGGGGAGGTGGAAGTGGGCGTGGTCATCGTAGAGCGTCAGCTCAACCTCGACCGTGCTCTCCGAATTCCCGAAGAGGTCCAGAATTGCTTTCTCCTCCTCGATGGCCACTTTGAACTTCCGGTACGTCTTCACTCCCGGCACTCAACCACCTCCTCGCCGGGGTTCCTGAGGAGGGCCCTTATCTCCTCGGGCGTGAGGACGCGCTCAACGTACTTGGATATTATGTAGGTGAGGGCGAGAAGGTTGTCGCGGTTCAGCTTCGGCGACAGAAGGAGGGAGTAGTGGTTCGCGTCCCTTATTCTCACGGAGGCGCTACCGGCCTCAAAGGTCATCTCTATAACGGCCTCGCCGTCCATGTCCTCAACCTCGAAAACGTAGTGCCAGAAATCCCTACCCCTCAAAAAACCACCTCCAGAACCCTTTATTTGAGCCGGTCTCGCTGCCCTGCTAGAAGAGTCACTGTACGGGGCGAATCCTCAACGGAGGTTCTGAAACGCGGGTGATATGGTGAGTTCGGAGTTTATAAACTTTTCGGTCTATACCCCTGGACGATGGCCCGGGCTATGAAGAGCCTCTTTTCGGGATCGAGGTGGTGCTCTGCCTGGGCCAGGTGGAGCCTGCCCTCGGGGACGCGTCGTTTATCAGGGAGCCCCTGTAATCGCCCCGCGTGGAGTAGAAGTGAACTGGAATTCTCTTCTCGCTCAGCAGCTCAACGGCCCCGCTCGTCAGGGAAACCCTCGCGAGGCAGTGAACCTCGCTCACCTGGGCGAGGGGTATGGTTCTCTTCTCAAGCCTGCCGACGAAGACGAGGGAACCGGACTGCCTCTCAAGCCTCCCGTGGTCGGTTATGAAGAGAGGGTACTTCACAATGCTCCCTCCATTAGCTTGAAGAAGGGTGTACAGCCCGGGATAAAAACCTTGCGGCAAACATTATGTGGTTCTGAAACTCTATGAGAGAGTGGGTCTGGGAAGAAGCTGTTTACGACAGGGGTTTCCAAACATTATGTGGTTCTGAAACGATGAGATTCGAAGTTATAGAGAAGGATGAGTTTTCCATAGTAGTTTGTTTCCAAACATTATGTGGTTCTGAAACGGAAGTGTTCGAGAAGCGACTAGGAGCTACTCCTGGATCTTTATGAAGTTCCGTTTCCAAACATTATGTGGTTCTGAAACGGTTAACTTTTTTGCCCTTTTGGGCAAATAGGGTAGTGCCAAACCCCTATATAAATTTTGCGGTTACGTAAGGCCGCCAGCCAAAAGAGCACAGAAAGCTCCTTTCAAACTACCCAATATTGTAAAAACCGGGTTTAAGAAATAGAAGAACCCGAAAAACTTATTGGAGGGTGCACAACCGGGAAGACCATTGGCAGGGCAATCAAAACCGTCCGCTGAAAAAACAAGCACTTCTCGCTAGAAACCACTCCACCAGACTCCCACGAAAAGCCCCCAAAAGCTCAACTGAGACGGCAGAAGACCCTGTTCAAGCTCCGTCTGGAAAACGGTAGAAAATGCTCCTCCCAGCTAAAAGAGGATTTTTAGGGCTTTTCTAGGGTTCTGGTGGTGCTATAACGCTCTGTTTTCAAACGTGTGCATGGTCTTACTTCTATGTAATGTAAAAAGGCGAAAAGTTGTCTTAGAGCCTCTCTAGCTGAAAAAAGCGTTCAGGAGAGAAATCACTCCACCTATCTCCGAGGAGAATTTTCAAAACGCCTGGGTGAGCTTGAAGCTCGCTTGTTTTGTTAGTGCTTTCAAAGTTAAAGGGAAGATTTTAAGTCTTCTTTTGGATTTTGGGAGTTTTCTTCGCATCCATTAGCCCGAAACAAAAAAGTAAATCCCTGAATTCGGAAAAGAAGGAAGAAACCCAAAAGGCCCTGTGTAACAATACCCATAACTGTCCACTTAGATGACGTTGTCGAACTCGTCCGGCGGTCTGCCGAGGTGGAAGGTGACGAGGTTGGAGTCGCTCGGCAGGGAGTAGAAGAGGATCGAGTCCTCCTCCTCGTTTATCGCCCGCGAGAGCTTCCTCTTCAGCTCGGCGACCTCGTTCCCATCGAGCCAGCCCTCGAAGACGCTCCTCTGGCGCCACTGGAGGTAGGCCTTCAGTATTTTGTGCACCCTTACGACCCTCTTCTCGTTCACGTCGTAGACGACTATGTAGTAGCGCGCCATGGTCCCACCGGGAAAGAAAAGGGTTAGAATCACCCGAACCTCCCGTACCCGAGGCTCGTCTTGGCGCCGACGCCGTGCTCCCGCAGGGCCAGTTTGAGGAGTTTCAGCGCCTCCTCGCTGAGGTCCTTCTCGGCCTTGGAGCTCCTCCCGACGGCGAAGAGGAACCTTGCCCCCTTTCTTACGGTCAGGAAGAGCACAGGAACCGGGTCGTACCAGTCCCCGGGGGGTTGGCCCTTGCTGTAGTAGGGCCCGTAGTGGGGGTTCATTATGTCGAACTCGAGCCTGATGCTGTTGGGATTCTCTGGAAGGGCGTCGAAGAAGACGACATCGCCTTCCCTATCCGTCGTCCCGAACATCGCGACGAGCTTCCCCGCCACGTCCCGGAGGTTGATTTCGCCCCCCTGAGTGTCACCGGTGAATATCCTGAGGAACTCCCTGACGTGCCTCGATGTGCCCCTCACCTTTACACTCTCTGGGAACCTCTCCAGCTCGCCCCCGTTGAGCCATTCCTGAACCTTCCCCGCGCACTTGAAGAAGTCCCCGCAGTGTCCGGCAGAGACGAGAATCTCTGCCAGCATCTCGATGGCGTAGGCCTTGGTTACTCCCTTTAGAGCCGAGCCCGGGATGTAGGGAACCCCGTAGTTCCTGAGGAGGGTTATGCTGGTCTCATAGACGCTCTCGTTGCCAAGGCCGACGATGAGCCTCGACTTCGATGTCAGGTAGACCGTTCTGGCCCCCACGGTCTTCAGCATCTCCCTGTAGGTCCTGAAGTATGCCATGTAGGCCTCCCTGGCCTCTGGCCTTATCTCGGGCCGGAACCCCGCTTTCCTCAGCACCGCTACAGAGGTCTTTGGCGTGCCCTTTTCCTGGACGAAGGGGGCGAACTTGGAGAGCAGGAGGGAGAGGTTCTCCACGGCTCCAACGGGTCCGGGGAGGGCTCCGGCCGTGTCCTTAGGGAGGTAGTAGATTACCTCCGCCCCGTCGCGTTCCATCAGCCCTCACCGTTCTTGTCCTTTTTGAGCATCGCGTCCCCGAAGCGCTTCAGCCAGTTGAGGAGTGCCAGCGCCTCCTCGGTTATCGCTATGGCCGTCATCGAGTCCCCCTCCATGTATACCTTGAGGGGGTCTTTACCGCCCGTCATCTTCTCCGCGAGCCACCCGGTGATGTGGGAGTAGAGGAAGGCGTAGGCCCTCTTTTCCCCTTCCTCAAAGACTTCCGGGTTTATGGCGCTGTGTTCGAGCTCCCCTCCATTTCCCATCTTGGAGAGGTAGAAGGCCAGCGCCTGGCCGAGGCCGTTGGTCAGTATGAGCGCGGGGGCGCTCTTAACGTAGGAGACGTACCTCTTCTGAGTCTCCTCACCGCTTCTCCTTACCTCGGAGACGCAGTCGTAGGCGAACTTGGCCCGCTCCTGCTCGAGGCTCCTGAGGCCCATCACCCTCACCCCATCCTGACCTTCACGAAGCCCTTGCCGACCGTCTCGTCGCCGCCTATCTGGAGGAACCCGGTGCTGGAGACGAATTTCTTAAGCTCCTCCGCGATTTCATCGGCGCTCTTCAGCGAACCGCCCCTCGGCTCTGCAACCGCTATGACTGAGTAGAGGAGCGTGTCGCTCGGCAGGAACTCCTCGTACCAGAGGCCACCCTGCCTGACGGTTCCGGTCTCCGCGTCTATGGATATCCTGGCCACGATCTCGGTGGATAACCTGACGAAGGCAGAGAAGACGTCATCGGGCACTACGGCCAGCCTCTTTCCAACCTCTATTCCCTCCGGGAGCACGAGGCTGATGGCCTTTACTATCTTCGAGACAATTTCGTTGTCCTGTCTTGCGTCGAGGACCACCTCCTCGAGGACGACCTTTCCGCCGAGCGTCAGAACGCTGTCGCTGCTGACAACCGCTTTCTTCCCGTCCACCTGCGGGACGTCGAAGCTTGCACCTTTTCCGGCAAGCTCAAGGTCCCTCTTGAAGCGCTCCAGGACGAAGGGGCTGGTGACGTAGGCAAAGACCCCTTTAACACTCCTCACTGGGAAGAGGAGTATCCTTGCATCGCCAACGCTTATAGCCCCGGCGTGGTCGCTGGCGTTGTTGGTCGTCGGCCCGAATATGATTTCGGTCTTTGGGGGATCTCTCTTGCCCTCTTTTACATCTTTTGTGTATTTTGCAAGTTCTCTCTGTACTTCTTCGTCGGAGGGAGTTCTCCCATTCTTGGATAGCACTGCCTTGACATACTCTTCTGCATACTCTTCCCAGTTGCCTTTAAGTTCTTCATTTCTAAATGCGTGCCTGAGCACGCCCTTGAGGCTCTGGCCCCATATCACGGGGAATCCCGTGTGGCGCTCCCTCTGTATGGGGAGGTCTATTACGCTTACCTCCGATCCGCTGCCCGCGTGGACGGGCGAGACCGCGTATATCCCCAACAGCTTCTTCACGGAGTACATCGGCTTTCACCTCCAAGAAGGGTTAAACTGACCGCAGATGCCAGGAGAGGGGTTCCTCCTCATTTTAAGGGCCTCAACGGCGAGGGTTCTGGCAAGAGAGACGTCACTATACTTAAAGAGGAACTCGCCTCCAAACTTCCGGAACATGGTTAGGTTGAACTCAAAGCCAGCGTGGGCTATGAAGTTTCTGATGGTCTTCTCAGACACGCTTCCCCCGTGCCGGAGGGACTGGCTTGAGCCACCGGAGAACGAATCTGCCCGCATTGCCTTCATGAGCGGTTCCCACCCTTTTTCCTTAATGCTCCGCCCCCGCCTGCTGAGGACGTCCTTCATGGTGCAGAGCTGATCCTCAACCACTATCCCAATCCTTGGCATCGCGTAGAAAAGACGCCTTGTCAATGCAAGGAGTTCATCGAGGCTGACACCGTCCCTGTTCCTCTTGGGGTAGCCTCTGAATGTCGTGTTGAAGACCCTTAGCATATAGTACAGCTTGACTGCCGTCCTGAAGTCCCTGCTGAGGGCGAGCTTTCTCTCCACGTGGACCTTTCTGGCACCCATCGAATCCGGTCTCATTTCCACTTCGATTGAGTCGAGGAACCTCTCGAGCTCCCCATCAATGTAGCCCCTAACCTCCGCGATGTATGGGTAGAAAACCGCGAAGGCCAGCGGGAAGCCGTTGGTGACGGAGCTTATGAAGGCGCTCCACCCCGGTTTGCCACTTATCACGGAGTAGATGGGCTTCGGCCTCAGCTCCGTGCTCTCCACCGACCTTATGTTCAGGACGAGCGTTTCGGTGGCCTCCTCCCTCCAGGCTCTAGCCCCGGCTGGGTAGGGCTCCGAGTTGAGGACGTGGAGCCTGGCGGTATGGAGGTAAGCCAGGAGCCCGAGGAGATCCGTGAGGGCGCGGTAGGTCAGGACCGGCATGAAGTTTATCCCGTGGGTCAGGTCGAGGAAGACCTCTGCGTCGTCCTCAGGTAACCTCTCCGCGAGCTCCTTGAGGACCATCGAGTAGAAGTCGAGGAGGTCCCCCCTGACGCTGGCGTTGTCGAACTCCCCCAGGCCGGGAAGGACGACCACATCGACATAGTTTGAAAGATACTCATCGTTTAGAAGATCACTGTCCTCATCGAGGTTGGGCTTGACCCTGTTTTCGATGAACCACCTGACGCGCTCCTCCACGTCGTTCTTGACATCATTGTACGAGTTCAGCTCCCTGGCCGGCACCTCGTTCTTAAGGGTTAAGTTGGCGAGGGTATCAAGGGCGAGGATTATCACTTTGTCAGGATTCAGGGCCTTGATGAGGACGGGCAACGTGCTGACGTTCCTCATCTCGACGTTTTCACAATTTACCAAACCCAGTTCCTTACAATCGACTCTGTATGCTATCTCCCCCCACTGGAAGGGGTTGCCCCATGTGGCCACGAGAACGCGCTTCATCTCAGCACCCCCGCGATTACCAGGCCGTAGCCCAGCTCCTTCATTCCCCCCGCCTTCGAGAGGCGACCCATCGTCGTCCCCTCGCTCACCTTCACCCAGACGACGGTTCCGGCGGGATAGGCGTAAAGGGTCTGCTTGGGCTTGCCCAGCTGGACGTCCCAGCCCGTTACCCTGACCTTTCTCCCGGTGAAGAGCTTCACAACCTCCCCCTTCACGCCGAGCTCTTCGAGAACCCCGCGCAGGCCGTTTCTCGGCAGGAGGGGAGTGGCGAAGTAGAGCCTTAGAATAGCTCCGGCCTTTACCTCCAGCTCCCCGTTCTCCAGGGGGAATCCCTCGTCTATGAAGCGGTAGCGGGCGAACCTCGACTCGCCGCCGAGCTTGAGCAGGCCCTTCTCACCGAGGACTTCCATGACCTCCGCCTCTCCACTATCAAAGTAAACCCTTATCGCTGCCCCCTCCCTGAGCCTGAGGGTCCGCACGCGGTAGAGCAGGCCCTCCTCGACGGTCCTGGTTTCCCTCATGCCTATCCCGACGCGCTCCTCGTGAATGTAGACGGCTCCCTTCTCCAGGAACCTGACCTCCTCCGCCCCGTTGAGGTAGCCCCTGAGTTCCTCAGGTCTTACGAAGCCGTCACCGGCCTTGAAGTGCCTCGTGAGGTTTTCTCCGTCGCGGGCCACCACCGTCCTCCTCCCCAGAACCTCGTGGAGAGTTAGAACAACGGCCTTTCCCCGAGCTTCTCCGACCAGACCGGTATCCCTGGGGAGCGGGAAGAGTGCCTTGCCGTTGAGGGCAAAGAACGTGCCGAGGAGGGAAAATCCGGGAGCCCATTCGTCGAGCCTGCCGGCTCCGGCAAGTTTTCTCCTTTCCTCTAGCCTTAGCAGTTTCTCCCTGGTTCCCCCATCGGCCCTGTGGTAGATGAGGCCCATCAGGGCGCCGGCTATGGTGTGCGGAAGGGGCTCCTGGCTGAGCGCCACGTGGCTTTCACCGGCCGTGAAGTTCCTGCTCTCCCTGAAGAGGAGGACGTCGTTGGGAAGGATCTCAATCATTCTCTCACCCCCGCCTCGAGGAAGACCTTGAGGAGAACCGCCGCCCCGGCGACCTGCTTTTTCAGCACGAGGCCGGCTATGCTCCTCGCCATTTCCTCGGCCTCTTTGGCGGTAGTCCCCTCTTTCCCAAACTTGCACTTGATTTTCTTCACTAGGGAAGAGGACCACAGCTTTGGCTCCCCATGGTCGAAGAGAACTCCAACGCCCTTCAGGATATCCTCGAAGCTGTCCATGGGTTCATCTTTCTCGGGGTCGTCCACTATGACTTTCCTTATTGCCTCGTTTATCTCCCCGCCCTTCTCAGGGTTCACGCCGAGTTCCTCCAGCTCTTCAGCTGAAAGTACCACCCTAACGTTCCTCGCCAGCCACAGGAACTCGGCGAGTCTCTCCTGCAGTTCTTCCTTCTCATCGCGGCTATAGTGTGAGTGCCTCTCGAACTCGTACTTGACGAGGTTAAGGACGGCCAGGGGCTCGTTGGGCCAGGTGGCGGTGTCGAACTCGTAAACGAGCTTTCTGCTGAGCTTTCCGGAGCGGATCGCGTCGAGCAGATGGGGCAGGTTCCCATCTATCGCACCCCAGTTGACGGCAACGCGGTAGTAGGAACCGCTGTGCTTGAGGTAGCCTATGGCGAGGGCGTTCCTGCCGCTTTCCTTGGCCATGTGCTCCAGCTCGCCCACCCTCTTCACCGCCACATAGAGGGGCTCCTTGTAGTGGGTTATGAGAACGCCGGCACTCATGCTCCTCGTCCCGCCCTGGAGGTAGGTGAAGTCTTTCCAGTCCTCCCTGAAGGTTTCCCATATCTCCTTCGCCAGTGTGAAAACGCTGTGCGTCGGGGCGAGGGCCATGACGTCGTCTCCACCGGCGTAAAGAAGCTCTCCTTTTCTCTTCCCCACGATTTCAGGGACAAAGTGGACGGCGAAGTTGCTGAGGGAGCGGGTTATCGCCACGTGGACCATCGGCGTCGCCGGTCTGGGCACGTCGTTCTTCCTACCAGCCAGGGTGTACTCGCCCACGCTTTTGACCCCTTTGGAACCGCTTATCACCTTCCCCATGTTGTCGCCGTCCATCTTGAGGAGGGCGTAGTACTTCGGCGGCTCTCCTAGTTTCCCAACGACCTCGCTCAGGGAGTCCTTTATCCCCCCAGGACTGACCCCGGCCGGGAGGTGTTCCTCCTTCACGCCGTAGACCTTGGCGATTGATACCTTGCTCGACAGGTTCTCGGCGTAGAGAACCTCGCTGTTGGGGCCGAGGTGCTTGAAGAGGGGCATCAGCGCCGATGCCAGCTCCATGAGGTGCTTTTCAAATTCCACCCCAAAGGAGGGCTTTTCCCGCTTTCCACGCCACTCGTCCCTCGATCCTGTGTGGAGGACGAGGTACTCGAAAACGTCGTACCAAGTGACCGGACCGCTCTCGGTTTTGAGTTCGTTCCTTTCAAACAGTTCCCAGGCCTTTTCGGTGGGCCTTCTCATGGCAACTTCACTCACGGACGCAAAGCGCCTCAGCTCCACCTTTCCTGCCTCTTTGGCTATTGTCCTGCAATCCCTGCCGAGCACCCTGTAGTCCTCCTTCCACAGGGCGTAGAACCTCGGGTAGAACCTCTTTGAAAGACAGAGGGGGCAGAGGTGCTCCTTGTCCTTGATGTCGTAGATACCCCTATCCCTGAGCCTCTCCCTGAGGGAGTCCCACTTTTCTCTCAGGGTGGAAAAGTCCCCGCCACCGCCTATCGCGAGGTTCTCGCCGCAGAGGGTGCACTTGTGGCCGAGGGGCTGCTCCGGCGGGAAGTGCTCCGCGGACTTAAAGTCGGTCAGCTGGTCGAGGATAGAGAAGAGCTCGGGGTAGTGGTGAACCTCGCTCTCGAAGCCGTCCGGGAGGGATTCCAGGTACTTCCTGAGGTTCACCTCGATTACCTCAACTTCCGAGAGGGGAACCTCCTCGACGGTTATCGAGAAGTAGCCCCTGACGGTCTTCCCGTATATCTCCTCCTTCTCGAAACTGCCAGTTAACCCGTAGAACTCCCAAGCAGAGTTGAAAAGGCGCTCCATAAAGTCGCGTATTCCGTCTTCAATTTCCCCGGCCAGCTTTTCAACGTCCACGTCCCAGGGGACAATTGCAAGAACCTTGTTGGGCATGTTGGCCACGTCGAGGGAGTCCTTCTTTTTCAGCTCCCCGATCTCGTGCTCGAAGAAGGGCTGGCCCCTTAGATGGGGGAAGATCAATGCGTTGGGCCCCGCCGCGCGCCACAGCTTTGAAACGGCCAGGTAAGTGAGCAGGCTCAGCATATGACTGCCTGCCCAGAGGTCGCGCTCGCTCCTCGCGTTGCCTATGAAGCCCTGGACGGGGGAAAGCTTGAAGCGCACCAGCTTTGCCCCGCCCGCCCTGAGGACCGCGTAAACGTCGAGCCTGCTCAGCCAGTCGTGATCAGGGACGAGCGGGTCTGCTGGGAAGTGGAGGAGCTCCTCCGCAAGCAACGGTGCGTTCTCGATGCCAGCGCTCTCAAGCTCCTCCTCGTAAGCCTTTCTGAGCATCTCGGGGAGCCCATTCCACAGTTTGGCGAACTCCTCCATTGAGCCGGCTGATTCGAGTTCCTCTGCAACCTTCTTCTCGGCCTTCTCAAGTGCCCCGAGAAGGGTCTCCCTTCTGCCGCGAGAATTGAACCACAGGGAGGTGAGCTTTTCGAGCGGCTTCTCCTTCCCGCTTATCGGGTGCCTGAAGATGAACCTGTCCGGTTCTCCTTCGGCGGGGGAGCTTGAGAGGCGCTTCCAGAGGTCGGGGAGTTCGTTCTTCCCGTTAAGTGCCCCGAGGATCTTCGAGGGGGCAACCTCAAGGAACGCGTGAGCGTAGGTTTCCCAGAGTTTCATTGCAGAAACACCTCCGGAGAGCCGTAAACCACTACCTCCTGGCTGAGATGATCCACGTCCAGCCAATGGAGAACCTTCCAGTCGGCGTTTTTGTTTATCGTGTTCTCAAACCCCTTTAACTCCCTTTTCTCTGCGGTGTAATATGGCCCGGTACGGAGCTTCGTCAGAACCAGGGAGTAGGCACCCTTATAGGGCAACACCGTGACTATGAGGGGAGACGCTCTCCTGGCATTTTTGGCGGCTTTTCTAACGGGCCCAAGCTTGCCCTTCACGATGGGAAGGCCCAGCACAACCCTCTTTACCCTCAGAGAGGGAGAAGACCTGAAACGCGAGTATTTGCCTTGGAAGGATTTCAGGAGCCCCTTGGGGTCAGTTTCCCACCCCCACCGGGCGACGCAGGAAGATTCCTCTCCAAGAACCGGGTACTTAAATATCCCCTTAACCCTTGAGCTCACCCCGATTGAATCCCCAACGAGCTTCACGGCCCTGTTTATTGAGTCTCCAAGCTCTTTATCCGAGTTCGGTGACGTAACGAGACCCAGCTCGCCGAGATACCTTGTATCCCCCGCAAATTTCAGACTGCCAGCTCCCCTTCTCGCTCTGAAGCCAAAGCCCCCCAGCATGACCCCCGTCCAGAGGGAAGCCACGGCCGCCTTCAGGAGGTCCTCGCTGTACGATGACAGTGTTACCCTGAACTTCGAACCTGGGGGATAAAACTTGTTCATCATCTGCTTTCCAGCCGTCAGCTTTATGGAGAAGAACAGGTACTGGAGGTCCCAGATCCAGGAGTCCCTATCGAACCTCCTGCGGGTGAAGTATATGTCTCTTGGCTCTGAAAGGCTCTCCACTTCAACCGTCACCGCGCTCCTCCTCGTCTCTTCGCCGGCACAGCCAAAGACCCGGCACTCGGCCCGCTTGAGTCCCTTGATGTCGTTCCCGAAGTAGTTGCCGGCCAAAGCACGAAACCACCAGCGCATCACGCCCTTGACGCTGGCGGAGCGGAACTCGGCCTTTCTCTGATCCGCACCGCGCATGAAAACCGGCGTTATAGCTTCAAGCTCGAAGGTCGCTTCATACATCGAAACACCCCCGGGAGGAAGAGTAAGCCACATTGAGCATCAGGAAGCACCTGCGCGCTTTATTGTACCGGAAATAAAAAAGTTTTTCGGTTATGTTGGTGCGAAGAACCTAAGGGAGATCGTTCCCAGCTTCAAAATTGTGGAGCTATGAGTCCAATTCAGCGGAGTTGTAATCCGTGAGAGAGGTTTTTGGAAACATTGCCAGGGGAGGGGGAAGTGGCCCAAGGTTACTCGGCTCTGCCTTTTGGGGTGGCCGGAGCCCGGACTCGGCCCCGCCACCGCCAGAAGACGCCCTTTTGTTTCGAGGCCACGACGCACCTGGAAAGCTTCCAGAACACACCAAACCTACCGCGGGGGCGCTTGAGGCCCCATCTCCCGATACCCCGGATTTTAGCGTCCAAACATCATGTGGTTCTGAAACGAGGAGAACGCGCTCGTCGAGACGGTGAGGTGGCTCACCCTTGTCGAGTTTCCAAACATTATGTGGTTCTGAAACCTTCGAGGAGAGGAGAGAAATCGAGGAACACATCGTTGTCGTCAGGTTTCCAAACATTATGTGGTTCTGAAACGTTCCCGAGGAGCTTAGGGCCCTAGTTGAGGAGGCCAAAAGGACTTTCCAAACATCATGTGGTTCTGAAACGGTTAACTTTTTTGCCCCTCTGGGCAAGAGGAGTAACTCCAACTCCGATATAAACCTTACGCCCACTAAAAGCCTCGGAGGGAACCCCGGGGAAGGGGCCCCGAAAGACCCCTCCCAGACCACGCAGGGTTGTAAAAACCTCGCCCGGGGAATAGGAGAACCTGAAGAGGCCAGTGAAGAGAACACCGCCGGGGAAGACATTGAGGGAGCAATCAGGGACGCCCGTCGGAGAAACAAGAAACCAGAGGAGTATCCAGGGGCGGTACTCATCTTTACCCAGTTCTTCCCCGGGCCGAAAGGCTTTTTTATCCCTCCAGCTTTTAGTGAGAAGGTGTTTCAGAATGAGGATAAAGCTCGACCTGGAGCCCGAGGAAAGCTTCCCCTTCTACGCCGTTGGAAAACACACCATCCAGGCGATGATATACACCCACCTCAACGGGACGGATTACTCTGATCTTCACGACAGGAAGGGCTTCAAGTTCTTCACTTTCTCCGACATCTACCCTAGCGGCCCCTTCGAGCCGGGCAAGAGGAAAAGCCTGATAATCAGCTCCCCGGACGAGGGGTTAATCGAGACGCTCTACGAGAAGCTCCTCCCCGATGAGAAGCTCTACCTCGGGAGGCACGCGCTTAAAATAGTCTCGCTGAAGAGGTTCAGGCTAAAGCCGAGGAAGGCCTTCATAACCGGCTCCCCCGTCGTCCTCTCCGCCCCCGGAAACGGCCGCTTCTTCACCTTCCACCACCACAACAGCCTCGCCTACTTCGTCGGGAGGCTCACCGAGCTGGCCGTGAGGAAATACGAGGCCTTCACGGGCGAGGGCCTTGAGCTAGACGGCCCGCTCTTCACGAGGATGATCCCGAGGGTGAGGAGGAAGGGCTGGCTCGACATCTACGTCAGGGTTAATATCCGCGGGCGCTACTTCGACGTCCCGGGCACAACATGGGAGTACCTCGAGGCCCCGCTGAACGAGTCAAACAGGGACTTCTACGCCTTCACGATGGACGCCGGAATCGGGGAGCTGAACAGCCTGGGCTTCGGGTTTATTAACCCAATTAAAGGCTCGTGAGGGGTTGCCATGAAAAACTGGGAGGTCAGGCGGAAGGTTGGCTTCCTCGTTCTGGTCCTGACCAGCTGGGCCTTCCTGGCACAAACCGACATAGAGAACGCCACCTTTGCCACGACCGTCGCGTTCATACTCCTGCTCTTCGCCTGGACCGACTACTTCAGCTTCGTAATCTACATAGCCCCGGCCTTCGGCGCCATAGCCGGCCTCTTCGCCGGGAACTTCGATGGAATCTACTACGGCATTCCGACGGGCCTCGCCTTCGTCCTCTTCGCCCTCCTCATGAGCAGGAACCGCGAGAAGCTGGCAACGCTCGTCTTTCTCCTCTCCCTTCCCCTCGCCGTCGTGAACGCCTACCTCTATCCTGCATCGAGCGCAATAAACTGGACCTTCATCGGCCTGATGGTCGGCCTGATAGAGAACGCGGTCATAGAGGAGATGGCCGGGGGCGACGTCCTGATAATAGCCCTCTACTTCATGGCCCTCGGTCCCCTCGCCTTCATTCCCACAGCCCTCCAGACCTTCACCGGGCGGGCGCTCTTCGAGAAGGTCTTCGATGACGTCTCCGCATACCCCGTCGGCCCGGCGATGTTTGTCATAGCCCTTCCACTCTTCCTGGCTATCCCGGGGCTGGTGGAAAACCACTACCTCCCCGAGTGGCTCTTCTACGCCCACTTCCACGGCCTCCAGAGCCCGGGCTGGGCCTTCTTTGTGGGCCTCGGCGCGATGTTCCTCTCGGGGTACTTTGTCTCCCTGGTGAGCGATGACCCGATAGGGGCGATAATGGGGCTGACCGCCGGCCTGGTCGTTGGAATGGTAGTCCTCGTCGGCCTAGTTCTCCTCGGAATATACGTTGAGGGTCTGGGACACGAGGGTCTTTCAACCCTGCTGGCTCTCGGTGCCCTCGCGGCGAGTCTCTTCGTCTGGCTCTTCTCCGCGGTCTCCCTGGCTCCCCTCCACTACGAGGGGAAAAGCTCGATCCCGCCCCACCTCTGGTTCTGGGGGCTGAACGCGGTTGCCCTGCTCCTCTCCGTTCCCCTCCTCCCCAAACTCTGGCGCCCGGGGGAGGGGACCTTCATGACGGCCCTCATGGTTGCCCTGTTCTTCCTCGTGGCCCTTGGGGAGGAGAGGAAGGAGCTCGGCCCCCTCTGGACGGGCTTGCTGGCCCTAATGGCCCTGCTCGCGGGCCTTTGGACCGGTTTGGGCATTCAGTTCGCTCTGGGGTGATGGCATGAGGGCGTACGTGACGACCGTTGGAACCTCACCCGAGGCGGTCTTCAACCCCCTCTGGTACCTCGTCGAGGTTCACGGCTGGGTTCCCGATGCCGTTTACCTGCTCTGGAACGACGGCGTGAGGGAACAGCTTGAGGGGGTGAAGGGACTGATAGAACGCCTCTCCAGCGCCTACTGCGTGGGGATAAACGTCATAGCCAGCGAAGGCCTGAGGTTCAGCGAGGATAACCCGATGGAGTTCAGGGAGAGGGCCGCCTCGCTCATCGGCTCACTTGTCTCTGAGGGACATGAGGTCATTGTCGACATAACCCCCGGCAGGAAGTTCATGAGCGCCCTCCTCCTCGGCGCCGCGATGGCGAGGGGGGCGGGCGAGATAACCTACCTCCACCTGGAGGACTGGAGGCGCTACGCAGGGAAGCTGCTCTTCGAGGTTCCGATGGTGGAGCAGAGGCTCTTCAGGAAGGGGGAGCTGACGGGAAAACCCGGAAATGTCTCCCTGCCTGGAAGGAGGCGGGGGCCCGCGGAGAGCCTCACCGTGAACAGGGAGTCGCTGATGGCGCTCCTCGACTCCCTGTATCTCGATGGGTTGAGGAGGTTCAGGCTGGCCGTCAGGAGCGAGGAGATAGCGTCCGTGAAGCTGGGCAGGCGGGCGAGGATAAGGGTGAGGGAGTATTTGACCCTCGACCGGGAACTCCACGGCGGGCACACGATGGTGAAGGAGGCGGTGATAGCGGGAATGGGGAGCTTCAGGAACTGGGACGAGCTGAAGGAAGAGGTCAGGGCGTTACTCCGCTCCGGAAGGCCGCTCTACATCGGCTTTGACACTAACGCCCTCCTCTTCCGCGTTCCTTCAAGGGTCATCGCAGAGGGGGACTTCTACAGGAACGGCAATCTGATATTCGACTTCGCCTACTCCGACGAGGTTCAGGTCGAGATAGGGCGGCAGGTGAACGAGAAACTGCCCTTCGACAGGAGGCTCGGCACCTACTCCAACCAGCCAACGCCGCGGGCAAGGCTGGCCTCCCTGGGCAGGGTCGAGCTGGTAAAGCTGAGGGAGATGGGAGCTGAAAGGGCCGACAGCAGGAGGGACGAGCGGGGAGACACGAAGATAGCCCTCGACTACAAGGCCTTCGCCGAGGAGAAGGACGCGAACGTGATGGTCATCACCCTCGACGACAGGGCCTACGCGGAGATGGACGCGCTCCGCGGGAGCGGGCTGGTTCCCTTCAGGCTGGAGTGGGAGTTCTCCTTCGGGGAGAACCTTGAGGGGAGCTGGGAGGCGCTGAGGGACACGCTCTACACGCTGGCGGTAACCCTCGGCGAGCTCAACGTCCACACCTACAAGCTCTACGGCCTCTGGCACGGCAAGAACTCGGAGGACTGGGAAAATGAGAGGGTGAGGCTGAACGGCTTCGAGTACGGCAGGGTTTTCAGGGTTCTCTGAGCCTCCTTATCCTTTCGTTCACCATCGCAATGTGAAAGCAACCATCTATGAGTTCGGGCCCTGTCTGGAGGGACTTGCACTGTTCAACTGGAAGAAGTGAACGAAAACCGATGAGTTTGAGGTGAAGTATCTTGAGCTCAACTGAGGGGTTTGGGTCATCGCATTCGAGCTTCTCGATTCCCTGCTCCATCAGCTCTTCCGCGGCCCTCTGAAGGTGGCCCTCAAGCTCGTCAAACCACACGACTGCCTTCGCAATGAGCCGTTCCGCCTCGTCTTTTGTCAGCGTGCAAAGGGTGCAGGCTCCCTCAAATGTCCTGAGGCCTTCCAGGTACGCCCTAGCCTCCATACCAAAGAACACTCTGACGGCGGGATAGTCGCTGAGGGAAAACACCACCACGGAGTTTCTCATTACCACGAATAGGTCTCCTCCAGGGAACCTATCACCGCAGACACCGGCAAGGTACCTCACGACACCACCCCCGAAAAAAGGGAAAGGGATCAGCGGCGGCGAAGCCAGCGGAGCAGGAGAAGATCCCTGGTGAAGTCGGCCCTGCCGAGGGGCGAAGCGCTGAAGAACCGGAACAGCCGAAGGAGTCTCTCTATCAGACCCATCACCTCCGGGTGGTTGTCTCACCCATCCACCCGGAGGCGATTCTATCTTGGCAACTTGCAGATTTATAAACTTTTCGGTTGCCGGGTTGGACAGCGGCCGCACTAAAGTTTTCTGTTCAGGGATTTTGCAACCTCATTCAACAAATCACGGACGGAATAGACATCAAGGTCAACGCGGTAGAGGCTCTCCTCTGGCTCAACGTCTTGGATTCCCTGCTTCACGTACTCTGCCTGACATTCCTCCCTTATCGCTTCTATGGCCATTGCAACACTCACCAGACTTTTGCCACTGGTTATATCGAAGGTTATCTCCCCTCCTTCGCGTTCAAGAAGTTCACCGAGGGCCTTCTTTATGGCTCTCCTGCACTCTTCAATGTCATCAAAATCTCCAGCAGGGACCACTTCGAACTCCAGAACCTCAGTTCCGGTCCCGAGGCTTTCCCTCTGCCCATCATGCCACCTTATCAGAATTGGTCTTCCTGTGCACTCCGAGAGCTTGAGCAGAAAAGCCTTCATCTTGGCCTTGAAAGCAGATTCGGGAACCACTACCCCCTTCACCATTAGGTAGTTCTCAATGAACTCCCGCTCAACTGGTTTTAATCTCTCCCATTTCAGGTTGATTACTGATTTAGAAACCAGCAGAAAGACCTTATCCAGCCGCGGCAGGTGATAACTGACGGCCTGGAAGAGCGGTACGATGTTCTGCATTTTGCTCTCGTTGTTGAGCTTTGCGCTGTTTTTCCTGAGGTCTTCGCAGTCCCCTCCTAAAACTTTATCTGGATCCCAGTTAGGAATGCTCAGCGCACTGACTAGGTATTTTGTTTTTTTCAGTTTCTTTCTTCTGGAAGCCTTTTGTTTTGGTTCCACCACCCAGTAAGTAAGGAGAACTATTGAGATTGTATAAAGGATTGTCCCCATCGTTGCCGCCAGCCGTCCTTCCACCACACTATCGGGCAACCATGCGGTTAAAACCGCCGCCAGGAGAACAAAGAGGATCAATCCCACAAGGCTCTCCACCTGGCCAAGGACGAGCCCTATGAACTGTGTCGAGAGAAAAGCCTCTAGCCCAATATCTGCTTTCTTTCGTGCCTCAAAGTAGAGAAGAACTGAAACGATAAAAACTCCGGCCGAAGACATCAGGAATAAGTGGCCTACACTGGAGGTGTTGCTTAGGTAAAACGAGGTAAGGGGTAGTAGGAGGAACACTATCAGTGCAACGTCCTTTCTTCCGAGCCCCATGGTATTAGCTCCCCCGCAACCCTTTAAAACCCTCTCCCTCAGCCTAACCCGGTGGTGGGAATGAGGATAGCGGTCATCGATTACGACAGGTGTAACCCTGACAAGTGCGGTAACTTCCTGTGCGAGCGGGTCTGTCCGGTCAATCGAATGGGTGGAGAGGCGATAATAATAGACGAGGAGAACTACCGGCCGGTGATTCAGGAGGCGAGCTGTACCGGCTGTGGGATATGTGTGCATAAGTGCCCCTTCAACGCGATAACCATAGTGAACCTCCCGGAGGAGCTTGAGGAGGGCTGCGTGCACCGCTACGGCGTGAACGCCTTCGTCCTCTACCGCCTCCCCGTGGTCAAGGACGGCATGGTCGTTGGCATACTCGGACCGAACGGAACCGGTAAGACAACGGCCGTTAAAATCCTCGCGGGCCAGCTCCTGCCGAACCTCTGCGGCGACAACGAGAGCTGGGACAACGTGATCAGGGCCTTCCGGGGCAACGAGCTCCAAACCTACTTCGAAAGGCTCAGGGACGGCGAGATCAGGCCGGTGGTGAAGCCCCAGTACGTTGATCTGATCCCCAAGGCCGTTAAGGGCAAGGTCAGGGATCTGCTCAGGAGGGCTGATGAGGTTGGCGCCTTCGACGATGTTGTCAGGGAGCTTGAGCTTGAGAACGTCCTCGACAGGGATATAAAACACCTCTCCGGCGGTGAGTTGCAGAGGGTTGCGATAGCCGCGGCGATACTGAGGAAGGCCCACTTCTACTTCTTCGACGAGCCCTCGAGCTACCTCGACATAAGGCAGAGGCTCAAGGTGGCCAGGATAATCCGCCACCTGGCCGATTCGGGCAAGGCGGTTCTCACCGTTGAGCACGACCTGGCGGTCCTTGACTACCTCAGCGATGTCATCCACGTCGTCTACGGTAAGCCCGGCGCCTACGGTATATTCTCCCAGCCGAAGGGCACGCGCAACGGAATAAACGAGTTCCTGCGCGGCTACCTGAAGGACGAGAACGTCCGCTTCAGGCCCCAGGAGATAAGGTTCACCAAATCCAGCGAGAGGAAGAGCCAGGAGGGCGAGATACTGGTTGAGTACCCGAGGCTGGTGAAGGACTACGGCGGCTTCAGGCTCGAGGCTGAGCCCGGAACGCTCTACATGGGCGAAGTCGTGAGCATCGTCGGCCCCAACGGAATCGGTAAGACCACCTTCGTGAAGATGCTCGCAGGCGTCGAGAAGCCCACCGAGGGAGATGTCGACTGGGAGCTGAAGGTCTCCTACAAGCCGCAGTACATCAAGGTCGACTACGAGGGGACCGTCTATGATCTCCTGAGCAAAATAAACGCGGGGAAGCTCCTCAACAGCTTCTACAAGACCGAACTGCTCAACCCCCTCGGAGTTCCGGACCTCTACGACAAGCAGGTGAACGAGCTGTCGGGCGGTGAGCTTCAGAGGGTTGCAATAACCGCGGCCCTCATCCGCGACGCGGACCTGTACCTGCTCGACGAGCCCTCCGCTTACCTCGACGTCGAGCAGAGACTGGCTGTTTCGAGGGCGATAAGGCACCTGATGGAGAAGGAAGGCAAGACCGCCCTGGTAGTCGAGCACGACGTGCTGATGATAGACTACATCAGCGACAGGCTGATGGTCTTCGAGGGCGAACCGGGGAAGCACGGCAGGGCGCTGCCGCCCACCGGGATGCGCGAGGGAATGAACCGCTTCCTCGCGGGGGTTGGCATAACCTTCAGACGCGATCCCGACACGGGCAGGCCCAGGGCCAACAAGGAGAACAGCGTCAAGGACAGGGAGCAGAAGGAGATGGGCGAGTACTACTACGTCGCCCCGTGATTCTTTTTTCTGTTTATTCTCCTCCACACCCCCCACCGCCAAAACCACCGGGTTTTGTACCCCCGTAAACTTAAATAAACGTTGACTAACGTTGTTTAACGATAAGCCATGAAAAAGTCCGTAAAGAGGGACTACGCTGAACAAATATGAATTTAAGACTACGATTTCGTGAAAAAAGCTTAAATATGACAGTTTTCAAAAAGAAAAGCGAGGTGAAGCACCATGGTGTGGAAAAAAGCTATTGCATTGCTCTTTGGTTTGATGGTGGTGGCGACGACCCTGTCCTTCGGCCACGTGTCCGCGGCCGATACCAGCGTGACCGTCATACTCGTCAGCGACAACGAGGCCGACTGCACACTGGCCCAGTACCTCGCCAACATGACCGGCGCGGTGGTCGTGACGACCCCCTGGGGTGTCTATGACCCGAACGTCACGGCGAACGTGATGAGCTACGGCCCGGATAATGTTATAATAATCGGCGGACCCGATGCCGTCGTCGATAGGTATCTGGATGACCTTGAGGAGCTCAACATCACCGTCGAGCGCTGGTGGGGCAGGAACAGGTACGAGACCAACCTGGCGGTCATAGGAAACGCAACCGCCAAGCTCAGGATAAAGTTTGAGAACAATGTGATAGTGGTTCCCGGCAACGACACCGCCGCGCTCAAGGTTGCCCTCCGGAAAGCCGTGAAGGTTCACGGGGTGATAATCTTCGCCAACGACACCACCAACATAACCAGAGTCATGATGAAGATAGAGGCCCACCCGAAGAACATGACCCTCATCAGAAGCCAGGTCATGGTGGAAATGGCCGAGAGACTCAGGGAGAGGTTCGAGAACCGCGTCGGGGCCAACGTCACAGAGATCGATGTCAACATAACCCCTGAGATGGCGATGGAGGCCATCAACACGAGCGAAGAGCGCATTGCCTCCGCCGAGGAACTGCTCGCGAACGTTACCCTGCCGCCCCAGATGGACCGGGTCGCGGAGAAGATGCTGAACCTCGCCAAGAAGGAGCTTGAGAGAGCCAGGAACGCCTATGACGACGGTGAGTACGGAAGGGCCTACGGGCAGGCGACGGCCGCAAAGGCCCACGCCGAGTTCGTCATAAGAGTGGCCTCAAAGGAGTGGCAGCACCGGGTAGGTATCGACGCCGCTGTGATGGCGAGGGTGTTCCTGCACCGCGTGGAGATACAGCTCAGGATCATGGAGAAGTCGGGAATGAACGTCACCAGGATAGAGACCCTCGTTGACCAGCTCAAGACCGCCATCGAGAACAAGGACTACGACATTATCGATGCCCTGATGGCGCAGATCAGGCAGGAGCTGCTCCAGATGTACTCCCACGGAAAAGGCAAGTTCAGGGAGCGTATCCTTCTCCCGGACCGTGCCGGACGCTGGCAGCCGTGAGGGCTGCCTCCCCCGTTCTTTCATCCTCGGGCAAAGTCTTTAAGCCTTCACCCGTTATGTCGTACAGACACAAAGGAATTCAGGGGGATCAAGATGCTGCCTGTGGGCAAAATTCCACCGGAAAAACTCAGAGAGCTCGTTTTCAACCGCCTCGGGGCCGGGGGGGAGAGGGTGATAATCGGGGCCGATCTCGGGGTGGATGCGGCCGCGATAGACTTCGGAGAGACGGTTCTCGTTGCATCGACCGACCCCATAACCGGTGCCGGGGAGGGAATAGGTTTCTACGCGGTTCACGTCAACGCCAACGACGTGGCCACCTTTGGGGCCAGACCAAAGTGGTTTCTTGTTTCAATACTCCTCCCCGGGAACTCCGACGAGGCCATCCTCTCGGGGATAATGGAGGAACTCCACAGGAGCGCCGCAAAACTCGGCGTCGCCATAGTGGGCGGCCACACGGAGGTGACGCCTGGCCTCGACAGGCCCATAGTCGTCGGGACGATGCTTGGAGAGGTGCCGAGGGGAAAGCTCGTGACGTCGAACGGCTCGAAGCCCGGGGACGCGATAATACTCACCAAGTGGGCCGGCCTTGAGGGAACGTCGATAATAGCGGGCGAGAGGGCTGAGGAGCTTGAGAGGGCCTTCGGAAGGGAGTTCGTCGAGAGGGCGAGGAAGTTCATCGAGATGATAAGCGTCGTGGAAGATGCCCTCACGGCCAACGAGGTCGGCGTTCACGCCATGCATGATCCAACTGAAGGGGGAATAGCGAACGGCCTTCACGAGATGGCCGACGCCGCCGGCCTGGGCTTCAGGGTGCACCTCGAGAGAATACCCATACGGGAGGAGACGCTCGGAATATGCCGCTTCTACGGTCTAAACCCCCTCGCCCTGATAAGCTCCGGGGCCCTGATGATAGCCGCCCCGAGGGACGGCGTGGATGAAATCCTAAACGCCCTCGGAGAGAAGGGCATAAACGCCTCCGTCATAGGGGAGTTTGTGGAAGACCCCGGCGTCAGGGTCATCGTTGAGAACGGTGAAGAGAGGCCCCTTGAGAGACCTGAGAGCGACGAGCTCTGGAAGGTGGTCTGAGCCCCATCAAATCTCAACCGATATCCTCAGCTTTTCCTCTTCCTCCAGCTTTTTGAGTACACCCAGGGCGGTCTCGGGGCTGAGCGACATTCTCCTGATGTGCTCGTAGGCCCTCCGTATCTCCTCCCGCTCGTACCCCCGGGCGCGCTTCTCCAGGTACAGCAGGACGGAGAGAAGAACTCCCTTGATACTCCTTTCCTGGAGGGGAAGGAGCTTCCATCCACCGTCATAGACATAGGCTGCCTTGGGCGTCTCGTCCCCCTTCAGCTCCCCAACGGGAACCGTGTTCATGCCCTCCCGCGACGTCAGGTACTCGATCAGCATCCCCTCGGAGTAGCCCTCCTGCCTGAGCCCCAGAAAGCTCAGTTCAAGTGCCCTCAGAAGGGAGGCAACCCTCTCCATCTCGGTTATCCTGGACTTCGAGAGAATGGACAGCTTCAACACGGCCTTCTCAAGGGGCTCTTCCTCGATGTTGACGGTGACGAGAACCCTGTCCCTCAGACGGGAGCCCTCTTCAAAGGCCTTCACCGCTATCCACACGGCACCGTTCGTGAGGATGCCGTATTTAACGCCGGAGTTGAAGCAGTAGCGCGCCAGCTGGCGGAGGGGCTCGTCCCGCTTGATTATGTTAACCCCGAGGTTCTTGGCCTCGACGTAGGCGAAGACCTCGCCGTTGAGGATGAGCGCGTAGTCCGCCCTCCCGTCCTCCGTCCGCTCCTCCGGTCTGACTTCCTCCGGGTTGTTCCAGTCCCATCCCAGGGCCTGAAAGACCTCACCGATGAGGTGCTGCTTCACCGCCTCCTCGTTCTTGGCGTAGAGTTCCCTGTGTGAACGGATTTTCCTCCTGACGCTGGCCACGGCCTTGGTAAGTTCCTCCATGCCCATACCCCCGACCGCTTTAGTGCTCTCCCCACGACCTAAAAGCTTTTGGGCGGTGGGTTCAAATTGCTCCGGTGGGACTATGTGCCGCATAATGTTTGCAGCAGGTGACGGAAAGCGGATTTGTCCGCTGCTGGATGCCCTGGTAAGGTCCTCCGAAAATGACCCGTACAAGGAGCGGAGGGGAAGGGGGAGGCAGCACAGGGACGGATGGGGGTACGTCCTCCTGAAGGAGGGTTCGGTGAAGCACTACCGCTCGCTGAGGCCTATATTTGAGGACGCCGCCGCCCTCGGTTCCCTCAGAGAGGAGCTTGAGGGCTTCACCGTGCTGATGGCCCACACGAGGGCGGCCAGTCAGGGGGCCAGGAACCTCTTCAACGTCCACCCGTTTGCATTTTCGTCCAGACACGGCTTCACGTTCTGGCTGCTTCACAACGGCGACCTTGACAAGGGGAGGATTATGGAGCTTGCCGAACTGGACGGGGAGGAGCTGGAGAACGTTTCCGACACCTACGCCTTCGCCACCTACCTGTGCAGGAGGCTCCCCAGCCCGTCGCTCGATGACGTTCTGGAGCAGTACCGGATCATCAACGGGACGATGAAGTCCCTCCTCAACACCGTCACCCTGTTCCAGGATTCCGGGGGAAGATTCTCCGCTTTCATAACCGCCAGCATGAGCGAGAAATATGCCGAGAACCCGCTGAACTACGACTACGGCAGGCTGCTCCTCATTGAAGGTGAGGACCTCTTCGCGGTGACGTCGTCAACCTTCGAGCTGTACCACCCCGCGGACTACCGGGTAATCCCAAACGGAACCGCGTTCTACGTCAGGCTTGGTGAGGATGGCTTCCACGTTGAGACCGTTCGCCTGTGAAACGTTATATACGATGCCGTCCCACTTTTATTTTGGGTGGTAACATGGATGGGGATGCCCCGATTAAGGTTTACATGACGAGAAAACTGATAGGCGTTTCTCCGGACGACAGCGTAAAGCGCGCCTGCGAGGTCATGGTGGAGTTCGACATAGGCTCCCTGGTTGTCGTTGAAGAAAACAGGGTGGTGGGATTCTTCACAAAGAGTGACATAATCCGACGTGTCGTCATCCCGGGGCTGTCGAACGGCACCCCCGTCAGGGAGATAATGAGCGGGGAGCTGATAACAGTCGACGCGAACACTCCCGTGAGGGACGTCCTCAACCTGATGGCCAAGAAAGGGATCAAGCACATGCTCATCAAGGAAGATGGGGAGATAGTCGGCATATTCAGCCTGAGCGACCTGCTGACCGCCAGCCGGAGGCGGCTCGAGACAGCCATCGCGGCGGAGTGATGGTTATGATACGGATAGCGCACATAAGCGACACCCACATAACCAGCGAGAGCGCCTACAAGGGCTACGCCTACGACCTCATAGTCAACGACGTGAACCGCGGGGACTTCGACTTCGTGATACACACCGGTGACGTGACCAACCAGGGCCTCCGCGAGGAGTATGAGCGGGCCTCGTACGAGCTTAGAAAAATAAAGAAGCCGCTCGTTGTCATTCCTGGCAACCACGATGTCAGGAACGTCGGCTACAAGCTGTTCGAGAAGTTCATAGGCCCGCTTAACGGCGTTTACGAGTTCCGCGACGGTGTCGTCATCTGGGTTGACTCGACCATACCCGACCTGAGCGACGGCAGGGTGGGCGGCCACAAGTTCCGGTGGCTCAAGTCGAGACTCGAGGAGTACTCCGAGAAAAAGTTCAAAATCGTCGCCGCACACCATCACCTCGTCCCGCTGCCCGACACCGGGCGGGAGAGAAACGTTCTGTACAACGCCGGCGACGTTCTCGACCTCCTCCTCAGGCACGAGGTCAGCCTCTACACCTGCGGCCACAAGCACGTGCCCAACGTCTACCGCATCGAGGACATGGTGATCGACAACGCGGGCTGCACATCCTGCAGGAAGACGAGGAAGGGGGACGTGAACAGCTACAACATCATCACCATCCACGACGACGGCAGGATCGAGGTTACGATAAAACGCGTGACCGGGGACGAGGTGCAGAAGGAACACAGACCCATAAAGCCGAAGATCTTCGTGCCCCGTGGAGAGCGCCTGCTCCGGATAGTCCAGATGAGCGAGAGCAACGTCTCGGACAGGATGTACTTCAGGAGGAAGGTACTCGAAAACGCCGTGCGCACCATAAACGAAAAGCTGAGGCCCGACATAGTGATCCACAACGGTGACATCGTGGATATGGGGATAGAGCGCTACTACGAGAAGGCCTACGAGTTCTACGAGAAGATCAAAGCGGAAAAGCTCGTCGTTCCCGGCCACAACGACATAACCTACCTGGGCTACGACCTGTTTCTGGAGTACTTCGGCGAACCGGAAATCGTGGAGATGAAGGGCTTCACGTTCCTTCCAGTGATAAGCGCCCAGTACGAAACTCCAATAGGGGTCGTCGGACGGATAGGCCAGCGGAAAATAGCGAGGCACCTCGAGGAGTATCGCGGGAGCTTTACGGTGGTCGTTCTGCACCACAACATCATTCCGATTCCGCGGAGCAGGGAGGTGGGATTCCTCGAAGACGCCGGCGACGTGCTGAGGACATTGACGTGGGGGGAGGCCAGCCTCGTGCTGACCGGCCACGGGGGCAACTCCTTCGCAGTCAAGGTTGAGAAAACACCCATAGTCAACGCGGGCTCCATAAGCTGGGAGCTCCACAGGAACCCCTTCGGAAACAGCTTCAACCTCATAGACATATACCCCGAAATGATAGTGGCATTTGAGGTTCAGGCCACCTGGGGGAGCGGAAGGCTCCTTGGAATATGGAAGATAAAGGGCCCGTTCACCCCCTGACGTCCCTTCCCATCTTTCTCATCAGCCGCTCCATTATGTCCTCCATTATAACGTCCACCGTGCTCTCGAGTTCGACGTTGTTTATCACCCGAACCCCGTGCTCCCTGGCCATCTCCACAATGAAATCCTGTATCTCCATGATGGCGTCTATGTGCTCGATGTAGTACTCGGCGGGCCTCTTGCTGTAGCGCGCCCTTTCGTAGAACCTGGCCTCCAGGTCCCGCTTGCTCCCCACGGTTACCACGTACATGAAGTCCCTGTCGTCGAGCTCCACGTAGCCGGGAACCAGGTGTATGCCCTCGATGACCGTGTTGAAGCCCTCCTTGTGGGCCCTCTCAAGGACCGCCTTGAGGCCAACGGACACGTGACGGACCTGCTCCTCGAAGCCCCTGATCAGGGGGGAGTCCCTTCCCTTGACCCTGCCAGCGGCCGTCCAGGCGAGGAAGGACGACGTGTGGAGGTCGGGGAGAAGTTCGGGTGCTATTATCTTCCTCATGACCTCCCTTACCGTGTCCGTTCCTATAACGCTCCTTATGCCGAGGCGAAACGCCAGCTCGGTCGCTATCGTTGACTTCCCGACGCCCGTTGCCCCGCCGAGGAGAATGGTTATCGGCACCTTCAGGCGGCGGAGCTGGCGCCAGAACAGGTAGCGCTTCGCCGCTTCCTTAAGGCCGTGGTCAATGAGCTTCCGGTACGTCAGTTCCCGTATCTCCTCCGTGGTGACGAACTTGGCATTCCTGGAATTCAGCTCCTTCTGAACCTCCGTGGCTATGATGTAGGCGATACCCACGTCAACCCCCGCAAGGGTTATGGAGCGCGTGAGGATCCCCCTTGAGAACGGGAGCCTGGCCCCGCTCTCGGGGTCGGTTACGATTATCATCCTCTCCCCTCCAGTATCGAGCGGCCGAGCCTCAAAACGGCCCCCCCCAGGTCCTTCCCATCGATGTTGACCGGCTCGTTGTCCAGATACACCACCTCAATCCCCCTCTCAAGGGCCCACCTGGTAACAACGTCCACAGCGGCGGCCTTGAGCTCAACGGCCACCGCGTCGATGCCCTCAAATCCCTCCAGGTCTTTTCTCAGTGCGGGCCTCCTCGACAGGTTGCCGGAGGCATGGACTACATCCGCCCCCAGACCCTCGATGTACCTCCTCGCCCCCTCGAGGGCCAGCCCCGACGTCATCACAAGGGCCAGCCTCTTCCCGGAAACGTCCCCGAGGGGCCTCGGTCTGAATGCGGTCAAATGCACGTCCGCGTCGGGGTTAGTCTCCCGGATTATCCTCTCAAGCTCCCTCAGCCGCTCCGGGCGTACCGAGTCGGCCATCGTGACGACGACTATGTCCGCCAGAGAGAGCCTGAAGGGGCCGAAGTAGCCGCCTATGAAGTCGGACTTCTGGGCGGCGCTGACCATGAGGACGTACCCATCCGCACGGTAGGCAGGAAACGTTGCCCCACTGCCCTCGAGGATTATGAGGTCGTTTGGCAGGCTCTCCGCCAGCTTAACGCCCTCGTCCACAACATCGAAGAAGGAAAACCCCGCCATGCCTCCCCCGCAGCGGCGGCACCCTATGGTCGCAACGCGTGAGGTGAGCGCGTTCTCAAAGTGGTCCGAGGCGGCGTGCTTTCCCTTCCCCGCCAGCCTGACCAGGAACTCGGGGGTTATCTCAAACTTATCCCCCTCTATGAGCTCCGGCTCCTCGGGACCCCCGCGGCCCATCGTGACTATAACGGGGTTGGCTATCTCCTTGAGGGTTCTGGCTATGAAGCCGCTGACCGCAGTCTTGCCGACCCTCTTCCCCGTCCCTATGACGGCAAGGCTCGGCTTTCTGGTCCTCCTCAGCGGCCTGGGAGTGAACGTGAAGTCCGCCCCCCTGTAGGTCACACCGTGGAGCATGCACAGGGATGCAATCCTAAACCTGTCCTCGTAGTTCAGGACGGGCTCGTCGCTCAGGTCAACGACCTCACAAACGTTGTTCTCCCTGAGGGCCCTCGCGAGGGCGGCAAGGTAGTCCCCCGCGTAATACACCGGAATCCCGAGCCTCTTCTCGATGTCCCGAATGTCTCCAATCTTCTCACTCCCGCCCAGAAAGACGGCGCAGCAGACACCACCGAGCTTTTCCACCGCCCACGCGGTAACGTCTGGATAGTGCTCGCCGTCGATAAGGACGAGCCTCCGATTTTTCATGCCACCACCGTAACCACTATATTCATGGAGCATTTAACATTTTGGAGTGTGTCCCGGCGGCACCTCTCCGGAGAGAATAGGTACACCACCCTGGGAACCGCAGGAAGGGTTATAAACCCCGAGGAGGTATGACTATTGGCGGCCACTGAAAGCGGCCCCGCTGAAAGGAGGTGTATGAAATGGTTGAGATGATTGTTAAGAGCAAGGTTAAGGAGGCCGTTAAGGCCATCGACCCCGAGATGAGGGTCAACCCGGAGTTCTACGAGGCCCTTGAGGCCGAGATCAAGACCCTCGTTGAGAAGGCCGTCAAGAGGGCCAAGGACGAGGGCAAGAAGACCCTCTACCCGAGGCACGTTTGAGGCTTCTCCCTTTTCCTGCTTTTTCCATTCCATCGATGGCCTTTTATTCTCCTTTTCCCAACTTTTGTGGTGATACCATGGCGCTCAGAAAACTCGGTGATTCGGTTTATCTTTATCCCGGCAGCCCCTCAACACTTGTGCGGGTCTCTGATGGAAAAGCCGTTCTCGTCGACCCCGGCCACGGGAGCGGAAGGCACAAAGACCTGAAGAGGGAGGTCAGAAAACTGGGGCTCGAGATGAAAGCCCAGCTCGCGACGCACGGCCACGCAGACCACGTATCGGTTGCGCCGAGGATCGACGCGCCGCTCTTCATGCACCGCTTTGAGTTCTCGATAGCCGAAAGCCCCCTGAACAGGGAACTTTTGACCTTCGGCTCGAAGGCTCCGGGGGGCTTTCTGGTCTTCCAGTTCCCGGAAGAGGTTAAAGTTCATGCAGTCTTCGAGTGGGGCGACGAACTCTTCGGCCTGAAGGCGATCAAACTGAACGGCCATTCGCCCGGGATGACAGGCTTTCTGGACAAGGAGAACGGGCTTATCTACGCTGGAGATGCCTTCTTTGGGGCACGGGTCATAGAGGCCGTGGGATTGCCGTATCTGGTCGACCCCGACTTATTCAAAGCTTCAATTGCAGAATTAAAGAATTATGCAGAGAATGGCTTCCTCCTGGTACCCTCCCACGGCAGACCGGTGGAGGGGGAGGAGGCGCTCGAGCTGCTCGACTTCAACCTCAGCCGCGTCGAGGAGACCGAAAGCCTCATCCTGGACATCCTGAGGGAGGGTCCGATGGGCATCGACGGTATCGCCTTCCGCATAATGAGGTACTACGGGGTCGAGGTCACGCCCCAGAAGCTCGCCCTCAACCTCGTCCCTGCCAGGGCCTTCATCGCGAAGCTCTACAACGAGGGAAAGGTGGACGCGGTCGTTGACAATGGACTCAAATGGAGGGTGGAGAAGGGTTAGAGAGCAGGCGCTCACTCCCCATCAGGGTAGCACAGGTACCTGTACGGGCAGAACCTGCACGTGTAGGAGTACTCCCCCTTCGGGGGCTTTCCTCTTTCGTAGGCCTTCTTGACGGAGTAGAAGTGCTTAAGGGTCTCGCGGAAGAGCTTTCCGTCGTAGGGCACCTCAAAGGCCCTGAAGTTCGGTCCCTTGACTATCGGGAAGCGCGAGAAGTCTATTTTGCTTATAACCCTCATGGGCTCCTCGTGGAGCTTGATGTAGTACAGGTACCCGTACTCCGCCTCCGCCCAGCGCATGTAGATGTTGAGCTGGGCCATGTGATAGTCGTAGGGTTTGCTGGGGAGACTGGTCTTGCCCTTTATCTCGATTGGGAAGTCCCCTATGGCGTCTATCCTGCCGTGTATCTCGAAACCGAGTCTCTGGGATCTGAGGATGAGGTGCTTCTCAAGCTCGAAGCCGAAGCGTTTCTGTAGAATCTCACCGAGGACGTTGTGGGTGTTTATGCCCTGGTTCAGCCGCACCTTCACGAACTCGGGCCACCTCTCAGGGTAGCCCTTCAGCCTGAAGTATATCCTCCTCGGGCACGTCAGGGCCTCGCTGGCGTAGAACTCGATAAATCCATCGTTTTCATTATGATTCCCATCCGACGCCATTCCTTTCCCTCCAGTAACGGGGCGGGTCATCGGCCCGCGAACCTCGCCGCCCCCGCGTCAGCTAATACCGACGTCATCACCCATCAGACTGGGCAAGGGTCGTCATCCGCTCGGAGGGTTAAGGCTAACCCACCATTTAAAGGTTTGGGGAAGAATCCGGGGAAAGTTGAAGGAGGAGAAATCAGAGTACAGTCCCCTTTTTCCTCTTGAGCGAGTAGCTCAGCCCGTACGCCGGCCAGATGCTCGGCGGCTGCTCGTAGTGGTGGAGGTTCCTCAGTATCTTCTCTGCGGTCTTTTTGTTTCTGGCCTTTACCCTCAGAACGCCGTCCTCGAGTTCAACCGTTCCGTTGGACAGCCTCAGGGTGAGCTTCGAGCCGTTCACTTCAGGCCTGGCCTTCATTAAAAGCTGCCTGTAGTCCTCGTATGCTTCCCTGCTGAGCTTCTGCTCAAGAAAGACGGGTTTCTCACGTGACTTAAACAGGCGGGAGAACAAACTACTTGAAGGTTCGTCATCCATACTCCTCATCTACCTCCGGAGGATTTCTCGCTTTAAATTCGTCCCTCAGGTTTTTAAGGCTTTCTCATCGCTTTTTGCCGAAATGACGAGAGGAAGGCTTTTAAGGTTTTCGCGGTGAGTAAGGCCGATGAGAAGAACCCAGCTGATAAAACCCCGTATAAGGGAGATCCTTTCCCGCGAACTTCCGGCGGAGCTAGTGAGGATGCTCCCCAAGCACTGGGTCCAGATAGGCGACGTTCTAATCCTCCCCCTACGGCCAGAGCTCGAACCCCATAAACGCCGGATAGCCGAGGTTTACGCGGAGGTTCTCGGCGTTAAAACAGTCCTCAGAAAGGGCAGAATAGGCGGCGAGTTCAGGGAGACAAACTATGAGCTCCTCCACGGAAACGACACGATAACGGTTCATGTTGAGAACGGGATCAAATACAAGCTCGATGTGGCAAAGATAATGTTCTCGCCGGCAAACGTGAAGGAGCGCGTGAGGATGGCGAAGGTTGCAAAGCCCGGCGAGCTGGTCGTCGACATGTTCGCCGGAATCGGCCACCTCAGCCTCCCAATGGCTGTCCACGGAAAAGCCAGAGTTATAGCCATAGAGAAGAGCCCCTACACATTCCGCTTTCTGGTTGAGAACATCGAGCTCAACAAGGTTCAGGACAGGATGACTGCCTACAACATCGACAACCGAGACTTTCCTGGGGAGGACATAGCCGACAGGATTCTCATGGGCTACGTGGTGAAAACCCACGAGTTCATCCCCAAGGCCCTGAGCATAGCCAGGGACGAGGCTATAATCCACTACCACAACACGGTGCCGGAAAGGCTGATGCCAGAGGAGCCCTTCGGGACGTTCAGAAAAACAGCAAGGGAGCACGGCTACGAGGCGGAGAAGCTCAACGAACTCATCATCAAGCGCTACGCCCCTGGAGTGTGGCACGTCGTCGTTGACGTGAGGGTCTTTAAGAGATAGCGAAAGCCCGTACCACAGGTGTTCTGGTGCTCTCGAGATGGCCTGCGAGCGGGAGTACGATTTCCCATGACCATTTACCGGTTTTGCATGCGTTCAAAGTGTTCTCCAACCTGTTCACCGGGGAAAATTTTAGGTCATCCTGATAAACTTTTGGACCATCCTGCAGTTCAGTGCTCCCCGATGGTTAACAATTGAACTTAACTTAACATATGCTGTGAAACGCTTCCTTTTGCGAAGACCTTATATCCTTCAACCTGAAAATCTTTCGAGGTGATTCTGAAATGGAGGCGAAAGGTGGCTACTGGGGCAAGATTCTGAGGGTCAATCTGACCACGGGTGAGGTCAGGGTCGAGTCCCTCCCCGAGGAGTTCCCGAGGAAGTACCTCGGCGGCGTTGGCTTCGGAACCAGGCTCCTCTACGACGAGGTTCCGGCAAAAGCTGACCCTCTCGGCCCGGAGAACAAGATGATAATAACCCCCGGTCTTTTCGTCGGAACCGGTATCGGAACCGGTTCCAAGACGGCCTTCAACTTCAAGAGCCCGCTCACCGGTGCCTACGGCCGCTCAATGGCCGGAGCCAAGATGGGTGAGGAGCTCAAGAAGGCAGGCTACGATGTCCTCATCATCGAGGGGCAGAGCGAGGAGCCCGTTCTCCTCGTCATAGAGGACGACGAGGTGAAGCTCGTCCCGGCGAAGGAGTACTGGGGCCTCACGACCGGCGAGGCCAGGAAGAAGGCCAGAGAGGAGTACCCCGGATTTTCCACGGCCTTTATCGGCCCGGCCGGCGAGAACCTCAGCAGGATAGCCACGATAGAGACCGACGACAGGCAGGCCGGTAGAGGCGGCCCCGGTGCCGTTCTCGGAAGCAAGAAGCTCAAGGGAATCCTCGTCAAGGGTACCAAGAAGATACCGATAGCCCAGCCCGAGAAGCTCCGCGAGCTCATCAAGGAGTGGGCGATGGTCTTTAAGGACCACCCGGCCACGAAGGCCGACATGGACTACGGAAGCGGCGAGTTCCTCGACTGGATGAACCGCGAGCGCGGCACCTTCCCGGTCAGGAACTGGCAGATGGGCTTCTTCAAGAAGGCCTACGAGAAGGCCAAGGAGGAGGGCAGGGAGCACATTGGAATCGATCCGTACTTCTGGGCACCGAAGTACCGCGCCGGCAGGAGGCCGTGCCCGCTCTGTAACAAGCCATGCAGCCAGTACATCAAGGTCGAGAGCGAGAAGTGGGGCACCTTCATGACCGACGGTCCCGAGTACGAGACCCTCTACTCCTTCGGCGGCGTCCTCGAGCTCGACGACTTCGAGACCGTTGCCTACCTCAACTATCTCGCGGACGAGCTCGGCCTCGACACCATCTCCGCCGGTGTCACCATCGCCTGGGCCATGGAGGCCTACGAGAGGGGCCTTCTCAGCAAGGAGGAAGCTGACGGCCTCGAGCTGACCTTCGGAAACGGCGAGGCCGCCGTCGAGGCCCTCAGGAAGATGGCCCACCGCGAAGGCAACCTCGGAAAGCTCCTCGCCGACGGTGTCAAGAGGGCCAGCGAGAGGCTCGGAAAGGGCAGCGAGAAGTTCGCCATGCACGTCAAGGGCATGGAGCCGCCTGCCTACGACGTCCGCGGTATAAAGGGAATGGCGCTCGCCTTTGCCGTGAACGTCCGCGGTGCCGACCACCTCACCAGCGGCGCCTACGGAACCGAGCTCGTTGGCAGGTGGTGGAAGTTCGACGGCGTGGACAGGACCAAGGGCGAGAACAAGGGCTTCGAGATTGCCTTCCACGAGAACCTCATGGCGGTCTACGACGCCACCGGCGTCTGTAAGTTCTCCAGGCACATGTACTTCCTCGAGGGCTTCCCGCCGCTCGTTGAGGCTCTCACCGGCATGAACATCGGCGAGGCCGAGCTGATGGTCATCGGCGAGAGGATAATGAACATCGCCAGGGCCTTCAACGTCCGCGAGGGCTTCAGCAGGAAGGACGACACGCTTCCGTACAGGATCATGTGGGAGCCGATTCCGGAGGGGGTCAGCAAGGGTATGCACGTACCGCCGTGGGAGCTCGACAGGATGCTCGACGAGTACTACCAGGCCCGCGGCTGGAGCAGGGACGGAATCCCGACCAAGGCCAAGCTCATGGCCCTCGACCTCCCGGACATCGCGGAGGACATCGGGGCGGGAGTTTGAGTTCTTGCCCTTTTCTTTTGCCTCTTCCCAGGAGTTAAATATAAGAACCGCCGGGGGTATTTTCTTCGGTGTGAGTCATGGAGAGGAAGCTCACGGATTTTATCAACTCATCAGCTCAAGAAAACAAGGTTCTAATCTGTGAGGAGCGTGAGAGAGTAACGAGGGCTGATGAAAGACCTGCTGAGGGAAAGGAGGGGGGTTAGCGTGTGATCCTCGATACATTTTCGTTTACTCCCCTTGAGGTCTCTATAGCAGTTGTAGCTTTTAGTGCAATTCTCTACTATTTTGGCAGGATAATAGCCGACACGCACGTTGAACAAGCTGATAAATCTGTTCTTTACGTTGCAGGATTTATCTTCGTTGTGTTCTTTATCTTAGTTCCCGGTGGGACTGTGTACTATATCAAAGATTACCTTGTGTGGATACCTAAACTTGCACTAGTGCTTCTTCAGATTGTGATGTTCTCAATGCTTTCTTGGGCAGTAAAAACTTACGAATATTTTCTTAAGCACGGTCTTTTGGATGTGTTCCAAAAGAAATACAGAGAGAAACTAGAGGAAATCAAAAAAGATAATACCCTTTTGGGAAACATTATTGCGGTTTACGATATAGTGAAAAATAACAAAGATCCTGTTTCAACATTCTCAAGTATATTGGAGGCTAATAGAAAAATCTCCAGCAATTACCTCTTTTTAATGTTAGTATCAACAATTTCCATTTTTTCACTATATAGAGCAATCTCAGAGAACTCTCTGATCTTTATTACAGTTACATTAGTACTTGGGTTCTTTCTCTTCACAATGATGGCACTTGTTTATGGGTTTAGTACTGCATATTATCCTCCTGCAATCATTCACCTAAAAAATGGACAGATTCTCCAAGGCAAACTTCTAAAATTTGGGGATTTTGTATATCTGCTTGATCAAGAGCAGAAAGTTAAAATTTTCATAAATAAGCAGGAGATTATGTATTTAGAGGAAAGCTTATTCAAAAATCAATTCCCAATTTCTCAATCCAAAGACCAAGTTCGAATGGGAACTCTAGAAGAACACAATGAAAAAGTATAAGTACCATTTGTTTGTAAAGACACAATGTTATGTGTGGAGGTTGGGACGCTCTTGGCCCTAGCAGCTTCAGTAAATCTAGCGACTACAGTACTGCTAATACAGCTTGTAAAGGAGGTGATTGAGGTGGCCGTATGGCTATCTACCTCACTACAGTGGAACAAGGGCGGAGCGGCGGTCCCCCTCTGGGCTCGGAGGTACTAGGGGATCGTTATACAGGGCCAAGAGTGTCTTACCCTCGCTTCCCAGAGGGTGTGGGGGTTCGACTCCCCCACCTCCGCCCACAGGAGCCCAATACCAAGAAAACCAGATGAAGTTTTAAGTTCCATGAATATGTTAATAGGTTTCATTCTCATTCTAGCATTCTTTGAACGTCTTGAGAACTGTAAAACACGTTAGAACCTCCAATTAATACCAAATCTCTACGAAAATCAGCGTTTTAGACGTGTAAACACAATTCCGTCAATGCTTTGCGCAGGCAAAGTTTGGTGGCGCCGGGGCAGGGATTTGAACCCTGGTGGGCAAACGCCCACGGACTCTCCAGGCCCGCGCCTTCCCAGGCTAGGCTACCCCGGCGCATAAAGGAGAGGAATCAGGAGATGAGCTCGATCTCGATGGTGACGTCCTCGGGGACGCGGATGCGCATGATCTGGCGCATGGCCCTTTCGTCGGCCTCAATGTCAACGAGCCTCTTGTGAACGCGGAGCTCGAACCTGTCAAATGTGGCGGTGCCCTCTCCGTCCGGGCTCTTCCTGGTGGTGATCCTTATTCTCTTGGTCGGAAGCGGGATGGGCCCGCTCATCCTGACACCGGTCCTCTCGGCGATCTGCTTGATCTGGTCGGTGACCTCGTTGAGGGCCTTAATGTCCGTGCTCGCAAGCTTAATCCTTGCCTTCTGCATTTCCGTCCCTCCTAAGGCTTAAGGAAGTAAAGGAAAGGCCAGAGAAGGCCCTTCACTCGGCCTTCTGAACGGAGATGACCATACCGGCAGCGACGGTCTGGCCCATGTCACGGATGGCGAACCTGCCCATCTGCGGGATCTCCTTGACCGGCTCGATGACCATCGGCTTGGTCGGCCTGAGGACGACGATGGCGGAGTCACCGGTCTTGATGAACTGCGGGTTCTCCTCGACGATGTTACCGGTCCTCGGGTCGAGCTTGGCGAGGAGCTGCTCGAACCTGACGGCGACCTGGAGGGTGTGGGCGTGGAGGACCGGGGTGTAGCCGACGGTGATGGCGGTCGGGTGGTTGAGGACGATGATCTGGGCCTTGAAGGTGTCCTTCGGCCTGACGACGGTCGGCGGGTTGTTGCTGTGTCCGGCAACGTCACCGCGCTTTATGTCGTTCTTACCAACGCCACGGACGTTGAATCCGATGTTGTCACCCGGAAGGGCCTCCTGCATGGACTCGTGGTGCATCTCGATGCTCTTGACCTCACCCTGGATGGCCTTGTGGAAGATGGTGCTGGCCGGCTCGAAGATGACGACGTCACCGACCTTGAGGACACCGGTCTCGACACGGCCGACCGGGACGGTACCGACACCCTTAATGGAGTAGACGTCCTGGATCGGGATGCGGAGCGGCTTGTCGGTCGGCTTCGGCGGCTCCGGTATCTGGTCGAGGGCCTCGAAGAGGGTCGGGCCGTTGTACCAGGGCATCTTGTCGCTCTTCTTAACGATGTTGTCGCCCTCCCAGGCGCTGGTCGGGATGACCTGGACGTTCTTGTAGCCGAGCATCATGAGGAGCTTCTTAACCTGCTCGGCGACCTGCTTGAACTTCTTCTCGTCGTAGTTGACCATGTCCATCTTGTTGAGGGAGACGATGATGTGGTTGATACCGAGGGTCTTGGCGAGGAAGGCGTGCTCCTTGGTCTGCGGCATGACACCGTCGGTGACGGCGACGACGAGAACGGCGGCGTCAGCCTGGCTGGCACCGGTGATCATGTTCTTAACGAAGTCCCTGTGGCCCGGAGCGTCGATGATGGTGATGTACCTGTGCGGGGTCTCGAACTTGGTGTGGGCGACGTCGATGGTGATACCCCTCTCGCGCTCCTCCTTGAGCCTGTCCATGACCCAGGCGAACTTGAAGGACTTACCCTTCTCACCCATCTGCTCGAACTTCTGGATGATGTTCTCCGGAATGTTCTGGCTGTCGAACAGGAGCCTTCCAACGGTGGTGCTCTTACCGTGGTCGACGTGTCCGATAAAGACAATGTTAATGTGCGGCTTCTCCTTAGCCATTTCCATACACCTCCAAACTTTGGTCTAGTCCGATTGACTAGGATGGCTTTTTAAATCTTTCGAACCTCGGCCCCCTCGGGCGGGAAACCCGCCGTTTATCGGGGAGGCCTCACGAGTTCCGGAGTGAACTTGAGGGATGAGTTTAAAAACTTAACTAATCGCCGTTGGGCAGGAATCTGTCAATTTTCAGGACAGGCCCTCAAAATCCGCCGGATCCCGCACGGGACACCCTTCTTCCCCCAGACTTTCAATCCCTTCAACCCATTGAGACGACCCCTACACGAATAGAAAGATAGCCCCAAACGCTACATCTACTCTGTCCACCCGTGAGTATGATACCTGTGTTTCAACTATTCGAGCGTCCAGAGGGGACTTCGTACCTCGGGATTTGGAAGACAGAAAAAGACCGCAGAAACGGGAAGAGAAAGGTTCAGAGGGCTGAAAGCCCTCACTGCTGCGGGCAGACGTCCTGCTCCCTCGGCGGGTTCGGGTCGAGACCCTTCCTCTGCCTGATCTGCCTGATGATGTTGGTGGCCAGCTCTCCCGGAACCCTCTTGAAGCCGGCGTGCTCGGTGCTCCAGAGGGCCCTTCCGCTGGTGGCGCCACGGATGGCTCCGGCGAATCCGAACATCTCGGCGACCGGGGCCTCCGAGATGATGATCATGACCTCGCCCTCCTGCCTCATGTCGATGAGCTGGCCGCGCCTCTGGTTGATCTCCCTGCTGACGGCACCCATGTACTCGTAGGGCACGTTGATGATGACCTTCTGGTACGGCTCGTAGAGGATCGGCTGGGCCTTCATCATGGCGCACTGGATGGCACTCCTGATGGCCGGGTAGATCTGGGCAGGACCGCGGTGGACGTTGTCCTCGTGGATCTTGGCGTCGTGGAGCCTGACCATGACCTTCATGACCGGCTCCTTGGCGAGCGGACCCTCGTCCATGGCCTGGTGGAATCCGTCGACGAGGAGGTCCATGACCTCGTTGAGGTACTGGATACCCTTGGTGTTGTCGAGGAATATGTTGCCGTGGTATATGTCAACTATGCCCTTGGCGACCTCGTAGTCCATGCCGAGCTCGGCGAGCTTCTTGGCGACGGCCTTCGGGTCCTTCGGCCTGCCCTCGGGGATGAGTCCCTCGTGGATGGCCTCGTATATCTCGTCCGGAAGCGGCTCCACGGTGATGTAGAACCTGTTGTGCTTGTTCGGGGACTTTCCTTCGACTATCGGGCTGATCTTGCTGACGCTCTCGCGGTAAACGACGATCGGCGGGCTGACATCGACGTCGAGCTTCCAGTCCTCCTTGAGCTTGACGAGCTTGACCTCGAGGTGGAGCTCACCCATACCGCTGAGGAGGTGCTGGCCGGTCTCCTCGTCGATCTTGACGTGGAGGGTCGGGTCCTCCTTGGCGAGCTGGCGGAGGGCCTCGATGAGCTTCGGAAGGTCCTTAACGTTCTTGGCCTCGATGGCGACGGTAACGACCGGCTCGCTGGCGTAGTGGAGGGCCTCGAACGGCTCGATCTGCTCCTGGGAGACGGTCTCACCGGCCATGGCGTCGCGCAGTCCGGTGACGGCGACGATGTTACCGGCCGGAACAGCCTCCATGTTGACCCTCTCGGGACCCATGTAGATACCGACCTGCTGGATCCTGGCCTTCCTCTTGGCGTTGATGAGGTAGACCTCCTGACCGGTCTTAACCGTACCGCTCCAGACACGGCCGGTTGAAACCTCACCGGCGTGCTTGTCGAGGATGATCTTGGTGACGACCATGACCATCTTGCCCTTCGGGTCGCAGTTCATCATGGCCTGGCCGACCTCGCTCTCGACGTCGCCCCTCCAGAGGTGCGGGATCCTGTACTTCTGGGCCTCGAGCGGGTTCGGCAGGTGCTTGACGACCATATCGAGGACGACGACGTGGAGCGGAGCCTTCTGCCTGAGGGTCTTGAGGTCGCCGCTGTTGGTGAGCTCGACGATGTCCTTGAAGGAAACGCCGGTCTTCTTCATGTAGGGAACGCTGAGGGCCCAGTTGTAGTAGGCACTTCCGAAGGCAACGCTACCGTCCTCGACCTTGACGAACCACTGGTTCTTGAACTCGTCCGGGGCGTACTTCTTGATGAGCCTGTTGACGTCGGTGATGATCTTGGCGAACCTCTGGAGGATGTCGTTCGGGCCGAGCTTGAGCTCCTTGATGAGACGGTCAACCTTGTTGATGAAGAGAACCGGCTTGACGTACTCCCTCAGGGCCTGCCTGAGAACGGTCTCGGTCTGCGGCATAACACCCTCGACGGCATCAACGACGATGATGGCACCGTCGATGGCACGCATGGCCCTGGTAACGTCACCACCGAAGTCAACGTGACCCGGGGTGTCGATGAGGTTGATGAGGTAGTCCTGACCCTCGTAGTTGTGAACCATCGACACGTTGGCCGCGTTGATGGTGATTCCTCTCGCCTGCTCCTGCTCGTCGAAGTCAAGGACGAGCTGCTTTCCGGCGAGCTCCTCGCTTATCATCCCAGCACCGGCAAGCAGGTTGTCGCTCAGCGTCGTCTTACCGTGGTCAATATGAGCGGCAATACCCATGTTCCTGATCCTCTCGGGCTGGGTCATGAGTTCTTTAATCTTCGCAACCATCTCTTCCCTTCTTCCCATTTACACCACCTTCTAACCTGATGAGCTTGTTCACCACTCACTTAAAAGGTGCGGTTATAAAGCTTTTCCCGGTTGAGAAGCGGCAGCGCGGGAACGCGTTCAAACTACTTAAGGGTTTTGGAGGAAAAAATCACCCTCAATCAAAGAAGGCCCCCAGAAACCTTTCAACCCGCTCCCTCACGTCGGCCCTCGCGTAAACGCCCCATCGCCAGTGGGTGTCCTTCAGCTCCACTAGCGAGCGGACGAGGGGCGAGACCTCGCTGAGGCGCTTCAGTTCCCTTTCGGCCTCCACGAAGGCGTTCTTCTCCCCGAACTTGGGTTTGGGGGGATAGTCAACGATGGCGAGGTGTCCGAACTCGGCCTCAAGCTCTCCCCGAAGTTCGGCAACAGCGTCCCCTCCAGGGTCGCTGGCACTGTAGAGAACACGCTTGTAGAGCCTTCTATCGTCTATCGCCCGAACAAGCTCCCGAACCTCTGCCCTTTCACTCGCCCTGAGCCGTGCTATCAAATCAACCTCGTCCATGGTGCGTATTTCCTCGGAGGGAATTCCTTCGAGCTCAACGGCCGTTACGAGCATGGCACTCGCTATCTTTGAGACGTGGTGCTGGTAAACGGTGGGATACATCATACTCCTCGCCAGGAGCAGGTTCTGGGCAGCTATTGCCCCCTTTTCCCCAACGATGAGCATGCCATCCTTCCACACCAGGTTCCTCACGAGCCTGTCGAGGTCAACCAGGCCGTAGGCTGCGCCGGTGTAGTAGGCGTCACGCACCAGGTAATCCATCCTGTCGGCGTCTATATCTCCGCTCACGAGGGGGTGCTTGAGGAACTTGAGGAACTCGCCGAGGGAATAGCGCTCCCTCACCGCGTCCCCGATTTCACCGTGCCTTATGAACCATTTCGTGTTCTCCTCGTGCCTCGGGTAGAGGGTCTCAAGCGTGTGGCTGAAGGGGTAGTGGCCGAGGTCGTGGAGCAAAGCCGCGTAAACGGCCCCATCATCAATCTCTGGATTATATCCGGCGATTTTCCTGGCGAGGTGGAAGGCTCCGAGGGAGTGCTCGAAGCGGGTGTGCCTGGCAGAAGGGTAGGCGAGAAAAGCCAGGCCGAGCTGGGTTATCCGCCTGAGGCGCTGAAACTCGGGGGTATCAACAAGCCTGACCGCGAAGTCGTCGAGCTCGATGTGGCCGTGTATGGGGTCGTGGACGAGCTTCATTGTGGGCACCAAAAAGGTTGTGGAGAGTCAGCTCCACGTCTCGGCTATGACGTCGTGCTTGTGGATGCTCTCGTTGCTGATGACCTTCACGTGGATCCTGCCCTTGAACCTCTCCTTCGCCTTGGCGAATATCTCACGCGCGACGTCCTCGACGAACTTCGGGTTGGCGAACATACCCTGCACGACCGCGTTCTCGTCCACCGTCTTCAGCAGGGTGTACGTCGGGTGGCTGAACGAGCTCTCAACCACGTCGATCATGTCCTCCAGCGCTATCTCCTCATCGAAGGGGGTTCTAACCTCAAGCTCGCCTATCGCCCTCTGTATGTGGGTCTTCCCGTTGTTGTTGGCCATGGCGTGGGGGCAGGCGGTGTTTCCGATGACCTTGACGCGGAGAACCTTCTCAAAGGCCCCGTCGTAGTGCTTTATGACCCCGACCTCGACGTCGTAGGGCTCGTAGGTGATCTTTCCGCTGGCTGGGGTCTGCCTCGGGATTATGAGGTGCGTCCTTATCCAGACCTCGGCCCTCCTGTGGGGGTGTTTCCCTTCCAGACGGCTGATTATTGCCCTCCCAAGCTCCTCAAGGGAGGGATGGGCCTCCATGACCTCCTCCTCGACGGCCTCGCTCATGGCCTCGGTTATGCTCTCGACCAGCCTGCTCATGTGGATTCCCTTCTTCTCCTCGGGGACGTCGATGGTTATCTCGAAGAGCGGGAGGAACGTGTAAACCTTCCCCTTCCAGTTTATCTTCGCAACGCTCCGCAGGTTGGTGATTCCGACGCGGTGAAGGCGCTCCTTTATTTTCGGGGTCTCCTCCTGGGTCTCAAATATCGGCATTAGCATCACCCTCACTTTTTAGTTAGGTGGTTCTAACCGCGGCCCCTTTTAAAGCTACCCGCTACCTGAGGAACTCCATGAGTCTGTCGTAGCTCTCGCGGGCGGCAGCGACGTCCCCATCACTCAATCTCTCGGCGTACCTGGCTTTCTCGAAGAGCCGGGTAAGAACGTCCAGGTCCTTGAGGTCGGGAAATATCTCCTTCAGCTTCTCCTCGTGCTCCCAGTGGGTCCAGCTCTTCCGGTAGGGATATCCCTTCTCCACGAGGCCCGCGACAACGTTCTTGTACATTCGAATAACCTTCTCAACGGGCGTTCCCTCGATAGCGTCGTAGGTAAGTTCAGGTTCAAACTTGACCTCCGGAACGGGCCGGCCCTTTTTCACCCTCTTGGCGGTGAGCACGATGACGATGAAGAGGATGAACGGGATTAGATATGCCCAGCCCGGGAACTGCCTCCACACCACCACGAAATCGCCCGAGGTGACGTTGTACCAGACCCCCTCGAGGGTCCTGCCCACCTCCCCGCCCTCCACCAGCTTCTCGGGCCTCCTGTTGAAGAAGAGCAGATAAACCGCGACCATCATAGCAATGAGCGTTATTATCCCTGCCAGAGGGTTGCTCTTCCCGTTCCTCACACCGTGTGCGCCGAGACGGCCCTCGATGGCCAGCTTGACGACGTAACCGGCGGCACCGAAGAGAAAGAGCGAGGATAGGAAGAAGTACCACTCGAAGTTAAAGGCCGTCGTGCCGCCGTGGACTGTTGAGGACTGGATGAGGGCGAAGGTAACCACTATGGTCAGCATGACGAGTGTGGTAGTTTTTCGCGCCTCCATCACTCATCGTACATGTAATCGACGTTGGCCTTAAAGGCTTTTACGGATTTCACAGGGGCCGAGAATCGAACATCGGCCCCTCATGTGCGGTCGGCCTTGGAGGTGCGCTCTATCATATAGTAAACTGTCCTCAGGGGGATGCCCATGCGGGTGCTTATCTCCTTGGCGGGCACCCCCTTCATCAGGAGGTTCTGGACCTCCCGGATGGTGCGTTCGTTGTACTTCCGGGGCCTCCCGCGGGGGTAACCCTCGGGGACGAGTTCTATGCCCATCTGGGCGAGTGCCGCTATGACCCTCTTGGAGACCTTGGGGTAGAGGCTGGGGGGACAGGAGATTTTGCGCACGTTGGGGGCCCGCTCGAGTATCCTTACGAGTATCTCCTTCGTCGGACGGAGGTTGATGTATACCTCGGTAACATCCTCGTTCAGGGACTCCCCGAGCTTTGCTATCAGCTCGGCGTTGTTGCGCGCCTTTATCTCCACCCGCATAGCCTCACCCCTGCAGGAGGGCCAGGAACTGTTTGGCCTTGTCACTCTTGGGGAGGAACTTCTCGAACTTCTTTGTGTCGGCAAAGAGCCTCCTGTGCAGGCCGGAGATGACGAACTTCTTCACGGCCTCAACCAGCTCGTCTGCCTGAATGCCGAGAATCTCCGCGACCCTGTCCTCGCTGTACTCACTCATCCCGTAGAGGAGCACTCCCCCGAGGAGGTGGTTGGGTACGTTGGCTATGTCCTTCCTCCTGCCCACCATGGCCTTTTCCATCTCGCACTTCCGGATGAGGAGCATGCTGCCGTGGCCCGTTCTGAAGCCCTTCTCCTCGGTGAATGGAAGGTCAAATATCGAATAGTGGCAGTCGATGCAGAGCCTTATGTCCGGGTAGAGGCCGAGGTTTTCCCTGTCATTCTCCGACGTGAGGAAGTAGTATCTGAAGAGGTCGAGGCCGAGCTTCCTGGCGCCGTTCTCCGGGTCGAGGATGGAGTAGGCCAGGGCCAGGTTGTCCACAGTGTAGTGGTTGTTTATGAGCACTCCACGCGTCTTGACGAAGCTCAGCACGCGCCAGCGGAAGCGTCTCCCATACCTCTGGCGGAGTTCAGCCTCGATATCGGCGTCCGCGGGCAGGTCGAGGCGGGTCTTCTTCAGCCGGTTGTTCTCCCAGTACTCGACCTCTATCCTAAGCCCGCGGGTCCGGACCGTTCCTTTCTCGCGGAGCTTGCCCTTTATGAACTTGAACGACTCCCTGACGTCCACGCTCTCCCTGGCGAGCAGACGGAGGACGTCACCGGAGTAAGCCAGATACGGAAGGACTTCAACACGCCCGATTTGAACGGGGTTGGGGACGGCCCTGATCCGCTCCACGTTCTCCCGGGTGAGTTCCTTTGGATCAACAAGCTTCTTCCCCATGAAGAATGTGTAGTTGGCGGAGATGAGTGCGAGGGCCATCTTGTGGGCCGTTATGGCCGAGCGGAGCCTCTCAAGGGCCAGGACGCGGTTGCGCTTCTTCTTGTATATCCACTGGATGTGGGGGTCCTTGTTCTTTTTGTCCGAGAACCCGGTCGAGGGTGTGGCCTCGCCCACGCGCCTTGAAAGGTCGTCCTCAAGCTCCTGAAGGAGCGAGAGGTTCTCCTTAAGGCGGAGGGAGATGGACGGGATGTCGAAGGTTTCGAATAACCCGTCCATGTCTATCCCAATATCGTCCAGGATCTTGTTGACCTGCGCGACGAGCTCTTCAGTCGTCGTCATGGCAGCAGCTCACCGTTGTTTATCTTTTCGGGGAGGTACTTCTTCGCGACGAACTCGAGGCTCTTGTTGGCGAGGGCCTGCTGCTCTATCCTGACACCCATCTTGATCGCCATCTTGAGCTGTCTCTGCCACTCCCTGTTCTGGAACCACGGGTACTCCATCTCCTCCAGGATTCTCTTGTAATCGGCCGTCGGGCCGCCCTTCTTGTTCGGCGGGATTCCCTTGAGCTTTTCGGTGACGTTCTTGAGGCCGTAGCGCTCTATGTCGTCCATGGTCATTCCAACGAACTTCGCCTCGGGAGTTGCCAGCTTGTCGCTGAGGTAGGCGAGGTTGATGGAGCCCTGCTTTATGGTGGAGTAGATGTACCAACCGTAGGGGTCGCCGTCGGTGAAAACTATGATGGGCAGCCCCTCCTCGTAGTGAAGCCTGTGGATGAGCCTCCTGACACCGCGCGAGGCCTGTCCCTGGGTGGCTATGATGAGGGCCTTCTCCTTCTTCGGGAACTTTTCCTCGATGAGACGATCGGCCATAGCGGCGGTCTCGACGACCAGGGCGTAGTCGACGTTGACCTCAACGAACTGGAGGTGCTCGACGGTTCCCGGGACGGCCCAGCCACCCATACCGAGCTTGCTCGTGTTGAACTCGTCCTCGCCGTCGCGAATGACTATGTCGCCGTAGATGTAGCCGCGCCTGTCCGCCGTGAGGTGCATCTCCTCACGCAGGACGCCCATCATTCTCTCCAGGTCCTCTATGATGGGGTCGCTCTCGCGCTGGTCCTCAAAGGTGTTCTCCTTTGTTCCGGGGATTGTGTGCTTGTTGGCGTAGTAGGCTTCACGAAGGCTCGCGTGCTTGTTTTCGCTCACAAGCCTCTTGACATAGGCCATTATAAGGAGGGTCTGCATAAACTTCCTGGCGTGGGCAACGTTGAGGAAGTAGCGTCTTGATAGCTTGTCGCCCATCCTGATAACGCGCCTCTTCTCGTCGAAGTAGACGTTGCCAATGCCGCGCATGGGGATGTCAAAGTAGGGGTTCTTTCCGCTCTTTATGTCCTCAAGGATCCTCTTCCCGTACTCCTCCAGCCTGGTGAGCACTTTAGTCGGGTCGTAGCTGAAGCGCTCCCTGGGCTTCTCGCGCCTGACTGCTTTGGATTTAGGCATTCTCGCTCACCTCCTCCGCTCCACCTGACTCCTTGGACGCGAAATGGCCCTCTATATATGACAGGAAGTAGCTCTTAACCTCATCCTCGGGCTCCCCGGTGAGTACGCTCAGTGCCCTCGCTATCTCGGGCACGTATTTCTCAAAGGTCCTCCTCCTCTTGGCCTGGTGGAGCCTGCGGTGTTTTCCGCTGAGGTAGGTCTGGAGCCTCCTTGCCGCGTCCATTATCGCCAGCCTTATCTCGTTCTGAATCTCCTCTACGTTTGCTATGCTCTGCTTCCCGGTGCCGGTGTAGGGGACGTGGACGCTGATGACGTTTATCATGAGCACGAGTGGGGCGCGGTCGAGGTCATCAACCTTGTAGCGCCTCCAATCAACGGAGCGCGCCGCCAGCGTCGTCACACAGGAACCTGCATCGAAGAGCAGCGGCACGCGGTTGGCGTAGCGGAGCACATCGAACCCACCGGGAATCTCACCGCCGTAAGCGAGGCCGACCTCGACCTGGAACGGGATACCTCCGGAGTAGACCTTTGGCGACCTGGTGACCGCGGTGACGAACTCCGGCTTGAGGATGTTGGTGAGGCCCTTCTCTATGTTCTCCTCGCCTATGGGCCTGAGGCCGTGGGTCGGCGGGGCCAGGAACTTCATGTACCTGAAGGCTTCGACTATCTCCTCAGCCTCGTGCCAGCTCAGCTTCTCGGGCGGCTTCTCCATGAGCTTCGCAACCTGCTTTACGACCTTGGTGTAGCCCCTGAAGGAGCGGAGGACTGCCTTTACCTCGCCCTTCATGAGCCTCTCGTAGAGCTGTTCCTGGACGTTCTTGTCGTCCTCCGTCTTTATGAGCCTCAGCGCCGCGATGTACTCAACGAGCTCGTCGATTTTCTTGTCGCTTATCCTTGAGAACTCCCCGACGAGGAAGCGCTTGACGGAACTTCTCCTCGTCTTCTTGGCCATCCTGTAAACGTCATCGGTGAGGACGCCGCGCGGATGGGGCTTCATCTCCATCGGGGGCTCGGGAACGTCCTCACTGGAACGCGGGAATACTATGAGTTTCCCGTCCGGTTCAATGAGTTCTATGTGGGCGTGCGGGTTGGCTATCGCTGTGAGCTTGAGGTACCAGTAGACGCCCTGCTTGGAGCGGACGTAGCGGACGTTCTTCACTTCCAGCTCTATCCTCGTGCCGCGCCAGCCCTTGGGATTGGGGTGCTTCTCCTTCTTCACTATCTTGCCCTCGTTCCTGTCAACGTCTATCTTAACCCATGCCTCGATGATGCTGTCGTCGCCCGTGGAGGTGATGACCCTAGTGGCCTTTCCGCTCGTTATCTGGGCGAACATAACGGCGCCGCTTATACCGATACCCTGCTGACCGCGGCTCTGTATGTTCCTGTGGGCCTTCGTACCGGCCAGCATCTTACCAAAGACGTGGGTTATGTACTTCTCGGGGATTCCTGGTCCGTTGTCCTCGACTATGACCTTGTAGTGCTCCCTTCCGAGTTCCTCTATCTCAACACGGACGTAGGGAAGTATGCCCGCCTCCTCACAGGCATCGAGTGAGTTGGTCACGGCCTCATGGATCACCGTGGTGAGGGAGCGTATCTTGCCCGTGTAGCCGAGCATTGCCGCGTTCCGTCTGAAGAACTCGCTGACACTCTGGATTTTGAACTCCTTAAACAGCTGATTCGCCTCGGCCATATTCAGTCCTCCCAAAAGTCTTCGTCATCGTAATCCTCATCGGGGCCCTCGTAGTTCTCCCCGAAATCGCCCGGCTCCCCTTCAAGGGCCTCGTAGTAGGTCGTGCTCTCAAGTTCAAGGTCCTTCTTTCTGCGCTCGAGGTACTTGTAAACGACACCGTGCGGGGAGCCCCTGGCGAGCTTCTCTATGGCGGTCTTGGCAACCTCGACCTGAATCGGGTTGCCGATTATCGCGACGGTTTTTCCGTAGACGCTAACATCAGCCCCGCTCATCTCCTCGATTATCTCGCGCGTCCTTCCTCTCCTTCCAATTATCCTTCCCCTGACGCGGGGAAGGGCGTTTTTATCGTTGCCGATTATTACATCGGTAAGGTTGACTACCTCAAGAACCTCCCCCTCGTTGAAGAGCCTGAATGCTCTTTCCGGGGAGAATCCCCTTCCTATGGCCATCACAACATCCCGTGCCTTCCATACGGCCAGGGGGTCTTCCGTTTCCTCCGTGGAGGTTATGAAGACCTCGCCGGTCTCGCTGTCCACCTCTATCTTGGTCTTGGTCCTCTCCTCTATCTCCCTCTTGGTCTGCCCCTTTCTGCCTATGACGACGGCAACCCTGTCGCGGGGGATTCTTATGAACTCCTCCTGCTCGCCCTCCGCGGCGTAGGTGATCTCCTCATCGCGACCGCCCCGGGTGGGCCGGCCATCCTTGTCTATCCGCTCATACTTCCTCAGCAGTCTCTCAAACTCGTCCATGCTCTCACCCTCTAAATCCCAACCAGCTCACGGAACTTATCGTCGAAATCATCAACATCAACGCCTTTCCTTCCAAAGTAGTTTATGACGTTCCTCAGATCCCTTCTGAGCAGCTCCACGCTCATCCTGTTCCTCTTCACCGTCGCCTGCGACCAGTCTATCACAACGGGCCTGTCGTGGAGCAGTATGTTGTACTCGCTCAGGTCGCCGTGCACCATGTCCCCGCGCTTCCAGAGCCTCTCGATGACGCCCATCGTGAAGTCGTAGAGTTCCTCAAAGTCCGAAGGCTCGAGCGAACGCTCGACGTCTTTGATGCGGGGTGCGGGGAGCTCGTCCCCTATGAACTCCATCACCAGGACGTTGTTGCGGAAGATAACCGGTTCAGGGACGCGAACGGCGTATTTTATCGCCCGCTGGAGGTTCTTAAACTCCCTCCGGGTCCACACAAAGACCAGCTTGCGCATATCCTTGGGCAGGTAGCCGACACGCGGGTCTGCCGCGAGGTACTCCCATATGCGCCGGAACTCGGTCGTGTACGTGCGGTATATCTTGACGGCTATCCTGTTCCCCCCGGCGTCCACGCCGGCAAAGACGTTGGCCTCCTTTCCGGTGCTTATGACGCCGTGTAACTCCTCGATTTTACCGCGCCTGTGGAGGTAGGCCAACGTTTCCTTTGTTGTTCGGTCAAATACCTCGTTGGCTATCTTGTAGAGGTCGCTGTCCTTCTCCCTCCTCTCCCGGAGGCCCAGCATTCCCTCGATTTCGCGCTCTATTACATCCTCGCGCATTCCCATCACTCGCCGGCGGCCGGAATTTTAGAAGAAGCGGGCTCAGAACAGGAGCTCGCCACCGCTGAGGAATTCCTGACTTATCTTGCCCCTCCTCAGGAGCCAGTCCACCTGAGTCCTGGTGTAGCGGTAGACTATGTCCCCGCGCTCCTCGGTCTGCACGTCCCAGGGCTGGACTATAACGACGTCGCCCACGCGCATCCACATGCGTCTCTTGAGCTTGCCGGGTATCCTGCACCTTCTAATCTTCCCGTCGGAGCACCTCACGTCCATCCATCCTGACCCCAGGGCCTGCTCGATTACACCGAACAGCTGTCCTTCCTTCGGGAGGGGAACACGGATGACCTCGTCACCCTGAACCTGCCTGTTCTTTTTCTTCCCCCCACTTCTTCCGCCTCTTCCTCTGTGGTACGCCATGATCATCACCTCCAGCGAATAGGCCCGAGCCCTTATAAACCTGAGCCTTGCAAAAATTTTTCTAACGAGAGTACAGGCATGTGCTTTTAAAATTTTTGCACAAACCCAGGAAGGTGCAAAAACCGGCCCTTCCATTACCCACCTCTGTCCAGTAGGGGCACATCAAAGTTTAAAAACGCACCGCTTAAACTGGAGTCTGGAGATTACCATGGAGGCAATAACCGCCGAAAGCCTCACGATACTCTACGACGGAAAGCCCGCTGTGGAGGGGGTAGACTTCACCCTCGAGGAGGGCGAGACGCTCCTCCTGCTCGGCCCCAACGGGGCAGGCAAGACGACCCTGCTCAAGGCAATTGCCTGCTTCCACAGGGACTACACCGGACGGCTGGAGGTCTTCGGGAAACCACCCTGCGAGGCGAAAGAGCTCATAGGCTACGTCCCCCAGAGCCACAGCCTCAACGAAAGGGTTCCCCTCACCGCCCTCGAGGTCGTTGCGATGGGGGGCGTCTACCGCCGCGGCTTCGTCCACTTCAAGCTCCCTCCAGAGACCCTGGAAAAGGCAGAGGAAGTCCTGGGCTTCGTCGGACTCGCAGAAGTGGGTAACAGGCTTTTCAGCGAGCTGAGCGGCGGTCAGAAGCAGCGCGTCCTCCTCGCGAGGGCCCTGATGAGCGACCCCAAACTGCTCCTCCTCGACGAGCCGCTCTCCGCCCTGGACCCCAGCGCAAGGGTGGAGGTCGCCAGCGTTCTGGCCAAGATAAAGCGTGAGAAAAGCGTGACGATGGTCATCACGACCCACGACATCAACCCCCTAATCGAGGTCGGGGACAGAATCATGCTCCTCAACAGGCGCCTGATAGCCTTCGGAAGGCCGGAGGACGTCCTCCAGGATACGATAATCAAGTCCGTTTACGGCCCGCTGGCAAGGGTAATTCCCGTTGAGGGCAAGCTCTTCTGCATAACCGGCGACGTCCACCTGCACAGGCACGGGGGTGGCGGGCGGTGATTCCGGAGTATCTGATCCGGGCCCTCCTTGCCAGCGTTATGGTAAGCGTCCTGCTCGGCATGCTCAGCCCGCTCATCAACACGAAGGGACTGGCTTTCCTGACCCACGCCCTCTTCCACTCCCTGCTGTTCGGTGCGGTCCTTGGAATGATACTCGGCCTGCTGTTCGAGAACCTCTCCCTGGTCATGCTCGTCGCACTCATCGTCACTATCATCGTCGTGCTTAGTATAGCGGAGCTTGAGAAGCTCGGATTCTCGCCCGATTCCGCCGTTGGAATAGTGGCCAGCTTTGTCGCCGGACTTACAGTCCTTGGCTTTGGCGTGCTCTACAAGGTGATGGCAACCAGGCCGTACTTCCCGCTCGGCGAGAGCATAGTCTCCTACCTCACCGGCGATATATTCCTCATAACCCTCGGTGACCTTACCGTCCTCGTCCTGGGGGGTGCACTTCTCTTTTTCGCCATGCTATTCCTGTACCGCGACTTTCTATACCTGAGCTTCGACCCGGACGGCATGGAGAGCTACGGGGGCAACGCCAGGGCATACCTCATGATCCTCTACGTCCTCGTCGGTGCCATCGGGGCCCTCATCGTCCAGACCGTCGGGCTGATAACCCTCCAGGTGGTGGCCGTTCTTCCGGGCGCGATAGCGCTGATGGTCAGCAGCGACCTGCGCAAGGTCATCGGGGTCAGCCTGTTCCTGACCCTGGGCGTCCAGGTGTCCTCCGTAATCCTCGCCTACTTCACCGACATACCCCCCAGCGGCCTGGCGACGATAATGCTTGGCCTCATCTACGGGGCCCTGCTCTTCAGGAGGTGAAACTTTGAAGCTCGCGGGAATCGACGAAGCAGGCAGGGGGCCGGTGCTCGGCCCGATGGTCATAGCGGCGGTTGTTGTGGATGAACGGAACGTTCCAAAGCTCGAGGAGCTTGGGGTTAAGGATTCGAAGAAGCTCACCCCCAAGCGGCGTGAGAGGCTGTTCGATGAGATAATCTATCTACTAGACGATTACGTGGTTCTGGAGCTTTGGCCTGAGGAGATAGACTCCCGCGAGGGAACTTTAAACGAGTTCGAGGTGGAGAACTTCGTTAAAGCCCTCAACTCGCTCAAGGTGAAGCCCGATGTCGTTTACATCGATGCAGCTGACGTCAAAGAGGCTCGCTTTGGCGAGGAGATAGGGAAACGGCTCAACTTCGAGGCGGAGATAGTGGCAGAGCACAAGGCCGACGACAAGTTCGTGCCTGTCTCGGCGGCCTCGATAATAGCGAAGGTAACGCGCGACAGGGCTATAGAGAAGCTGAAGGGGAGGTACGGCGAGATTGGAAGCGGCTACCCGAGCGACCCGAGGACGAGGGCGTTCTTGGAGAACTACTACCGCGAGCACGGCGAGTTCCCGCCGATAGTCAGGCGGAGCTGGAAAACGCTGAAGAAGATCGAGGAGAAGCTGAAAACAGAGATGGAAACGAAGAAACCCCCGAGGAAAGGACAGCTCAGCCTTGAAGATTTCATGAAAAAGTAACCGCCGTTCCCCAGTTTTCCTTTCCAGCAGAAGAACCGCCTCAACGTGGGCGTGTGGGGGGACATATCGACCAAAGCGCGTCCTGGACCATATACACCCTCTTGAATGGTTCCCGTAGTCCAGCTTGAACGCCCCGGATTGCAGAGGACGTAAACGATTCCCTCAACGCCGCTTTTAATCAAAAGCTTCGGTGCCTCCTCCAACCCCTTCCCCGGCGGGTCAACTTCAGCTGGTCCCGGTACTTCATCCCCTGCCAGAGGCACCCCCGCATTTCCCAAAGTAGGGGCATCTCAGGGTTTGTCTGAGCGGGGAGGATTCGAGAAGCTCAAAATTGGTGACGATTCTCCTGCCGAAGCGTCTCTTTGCGGGGACCCCCTAACCACATCTTCAGGATAGGCAAATGGAACCTGGGCCCGAGACCGGGCCCGGTGGAATCACTTCAGAATCTCCTTCCTAACCCTCTCGGCTATCTCCCTCATCGCGTCAGCAGCCTTTGAGTCGGGGAATGCCTCAACGAAGGGCTTGAGCATGCTCATGCTCCTCGGAATGGCCCTGTCGTAGGGTATCTCGCCGAGTATCGGGATCCCCTCCGTTTCGGCCCACTCCCTCAGGGCGGTGAAGCCCGGGTTGAAGTCGGACTTGTTTATTATCAGGTACGCCGGCTGCCTGAAGTGCTGAACGACCCTGTAGGCCCTCTGGACGTCGCTGAGGGAAGCGGGGGTCGGCTCGGCAACGAGTATCGTTAGATCGGCCCCGCCTATGCTCGCTATGACCTGGCAACCTATTCCAGCGGCGCTGTCCACTATCATGTGCTCCAGGCCAAGCTCGCCCATGAGCTTTTTCGCCCACTCCTTCTCCTCTGTGACCAGCTTTCCGCTGTTGGGCCTGCCGACGTCGAGCTGGGCCGAGATCAGCGGGAAGCCGTAGCGGGTGGTTGTCTTCCTCACAACGCCGGAGCGGACCTCCTCCAGCGTTATCGTCCCTGGAACCGGGCAGACCAGGCCACAGACGTTGCAGCCCTCGCAGGTCAGCTCGCTGACAACGTAGTCGCCGTCTATGACCTTGATGCAGTCGTAGGGACAGCGCTCCTGGCAGATGCCGCACCTTATGCAGCTCTCGGTGTTTATCCTCGCCACCTTTGCGCCTATCAGCTCCTTCTCCTCCTCCCAGTGCTCGACGCCGAGGAGCAGGTCGAGGTTCGGCGCGTCCGCATCTGCATCAACGGCAACGAAACGGTACTCGTCCTTCAGCAGGTAGAGGAGCGAAGCCGTTACCGTGCTCTTTCCAACGCCGCCCTTGCCGCTCGCTATGACCAGCTGCATCACTCACCACCTCCGAGGAACTCGACGACCCTGGAAGCGATCTCCCTGAAAATCCCGGCCTCGGGATAGTCACCCAGGACTATCGGCTTCCCCTCAACGTAGCTCCTTATGATGTTCTCGCTGTACGGAATCTCGGCTATCACTTCCGCCCCGTACCTCTCCGCTATCTCGCGCACCCTGCCCACGTCGCCGAGGTCGGAGCGGTTCACTACGACCATCGCGGGAATGTCCATCAGCTTCGCCAGCCTGAGTATCAGCTCGCCGTCGTGGATCCCGAGGGGCGTCGGCTCCGTGACGGCTATGATGAGTCTTGAGTCCTCAAGGGCCTTCGACACCGTGTTGCTCGTTCCGGCCGCGGTGTCCACCAGGAGAAGCTCCTTCCCGAGGGCCTGGGCGCGCTTCTTCGCCCTCGAAACTATCGGCATCGCCCTCTCCTCTCCTTCGAGGAGCCTTCCCGTAACGAGCGGGAAGCCGTAGGGCGTCTCGGTAAGGTAGGTGTGCCCCATTAGCTTCTTACCCGGCAGAATCGCTCCGGGAACCTGGCAGACTATCTCACAGGCGGCGCAGCCGGAGCAGAGGTTCGGCATCAGGAAGGGCGTCCCATCGCGCATGGTTATTATCGCGTGCTCCTCGCAGACCTCCGCGCACTTCCTGCACCGGGTGCACTTCGAATAGTCAAACCTGGGCATGAACAGTTCAACCGGCTCCTCGTTGGCCAGCTCCACGCCGAGGAGGAGGTGGTCGTTTGGGGCCTCAACATCGAGATCGGCCAGGACAAGGTCGTAGCGCTCCCTAAGCGCTATCGTCATGTTAATCGCGACCGTGGACTTTCCGGTGCCACCTTTTCCACCACTCACCGCTATCTGCAAGCTCTCACCTCCAGGAATTAGGCTAACCTAAAAGCTTTTAAGCTTTGTGCATACGCTCAAAACGGTGATGCTCATGAGATGCCTGAAGGTCGCGTTTGGAATGGAGAACGACGAGACGCTCATCGATGCCCACTACGGCGACTCCAAGTTCTTCGCTATCTACGAGGTCTGCGAGGACGGAAGCGTTAAGTTACTTGAGAAGAGGCACAATAGGGCCAGAGACCTTGAGGAGGAACACGACGAGGGGCACGGGGACCCGAGGAAGTTTAAAGCAGTTGTCAGCCAGCTCCTGGACGTTGACGTTCTGGCAGCGTTCAGGATGGGCCCGAACTTCTTGCGCATCAGAGACAAGACCAACAAGGTGGCCTTCTTCACGAGGACGAGGGACCTTAAGATAGCCCTCCAGCGTGTCGTTGAGAACTTCGACGACCTCTGGGAGCAGACCCAGGCGAAGAAGGCCGAGAAGCCGCCGATAGAGGAGTGAGCAATGCGCTTTTGGGGGATCGAGCCGAGGGTCTTTCTGGTTACAGCCCCTTATGCTCTCTTCGCATTTTACCTCAACTCAAGGCTCCCCCAGTCTTTTCTGCAGCTCCCCGGTGTGGGAGTTGTCCTTTTGAGCGTTGGGATAGTCCTCTGGCTCCTCTGCTACCTCCAGGTCTCAAGGGCCTACTCCGAGGGGAGGCTCCTCACGGGAGGCTGCTACTCCAGGGTCAGGCACCCGATATACTCGATATGGGGCCTCCTCATAGTCCCGGGCTTTTCTCTCGTCTTCGGCGGTTTCCTCCTAGGTTTACCTCTCGTCTACTGGCTCGCGGTGGTGGGGTTTATAGGGGATGAGGAGAAAGTCCTGGAGGAGAGGTTCGGGGATGAGTGGAGACAGTACGCTGAGAGAACGCCCAGGTTCCTACCGAGGCTTTGAACTTCTGCCAGTTCACCTCTACGTCCTAGCCCACCTGAAGAGGGCGGGCGTTGACTATGCGAAGATGATGGCCAAAGTTGGCGGCCTTTCCCTTGAGTTAATCAACGACGCCATCGGCGACCTCCTTGAAATCGGCCTGATAGAACGCGACCCGGGGAGCGCGGTAAAGCGAAGCAGGGCGCGCTTAAAGAAGGCCTTCGAGGTTCACAAGCACCACACCTACTACCGCCTCTCCCGCGAGGGAGAACTGCTGGTCCGCTCCGTTGATGGGAGGTGGCTGAAGGAGTACTTCAACTCCCTCCTCTCCGACGGCTGGAGGGTCGTTAAAGCTCTCGCGGAGTCCGGGAACATACGGGAGGCCAGCCGGGGGATTGGGATAGACGACGAAACCGCCGAGGAGCTGAAGGTTCTCCACTTCATCACGGAAAAGGGGAGGAAAACGGAGTTCTTCAAGAGACTGTGGGAGTTCCTGAGGGTATAACCCCGCACCCCCCACTTGGTTGAACATTTTTGTCCATCGTTACACTGGGTCTTTTGAGTTTTTTCCTTCTTTTTTGAATTCGGGACTTTACTTTTTTGTTTCAAGCGAATGAACGCGGAGAAAACTTTCAAAACCCAAATAAAACCACTAAATAGCTTCTCTAACTTTGAAAGCATTGATAAAACAGGCAAGCTTCAGGCTTACTCAGGCGTTTTAAGAATTCTCCTCGGAGATGGGTGGAGCGATTTCTCCCCTGAACGCTTTTCTCGGCCAGAAAAACGCTAAAGCAGATTTTCCCATTTTTACATTACATAGAAGTAAAATCGTGCACACGTTTGAAAACGGGGCGTTATGACTTCTATATAACCATAGAAAGGCCTTGAGAATTCCCCTTTAGCCGAGGGGAGCATTTTCTACTATTTTTCAGACGGGCCTCAAACGGGGCTCTCTGCCGTCTCAGTTGAGCTTTCGGAGGCTTCGCGCGGGAGTCTGGTGGAGTGGTTTCCACTGGTTGGTCTTTGTTCTCCCTGTGAACCGTTTAATCCGCCCCGCTGGTCCTCTCCCTGGCGTTATCTTCTTCCCTGGTTTGTTGGAGCTTTTTCTTTCTTTTTCGGTTTTCTTACTATTTTAGATGGTTTGTGTTGGGGGCGTTTAGGGTTTTTGTTCTGGTGCTGTTTTCTGAACTTCTGGTAACCGCAAAATTTATATGGGGATTTGGCGTTACTCTATTTGCTCAATAGGGCAAAAAAGTTAACCGTTTCAGAGCCACATAATGTTTGGAAACATGAGGGCCTCTCTAAGAATGGTTTTCGCAAGGTCATACTGTTCATTGAGGTTTCAGAACCACATAATGTTTGGAAACTACGAGCTCCCCTACACCTTGCGACCACAAACCAAACATATCAGTTTCAGAACCACATAATGTTTGGAAACTCAAACACGCTCGCACTTCTGAGGATCATCAAGCAGACAACGAAGGTTTCAGAACCACATAATGTTTGGAAACCTGGAAGTTCTTGACTGCTGAGGAGACTTTTCCGAAGCTTTGGCGGGTTTCAGAACCACATAATGTTTGGAAACTCCCTCTGGGCCTCCATGATAAGGCTCCTGACATTAACCTGTCCGGTTTCAGAACCACATAATGTTTGGAAACGTTTCTTGAGCTCGCTAATAATGTAATTTAAAGCCCGGTTTCAGAACCATATAATGTTTGGAAACGAACCGTTGCCAAAGTGTTGGAGAACTAGCTCGTCGTTTTCATCTATGTTTCAGAACCACATAATGTTTGGAAGTTCCTATTTGCTTTTCTTGCCTAATCTCTGGGCTCTTCCTCTGCCTTGAAGAAGGGACTTTCAAAAAATGTGGTTCCCACTATTATAAAAACGGAGAGCTCACCCCACTTCCACGACGTACTTTCTGTTTCCCTCCTCAAAGCCCCTGAATGAGCCGAGTTTGAGTCCCAGGAGGGCCTTCTCGACCTCAACGACCTTCATCGAGGCCAGGTGTGTAACGCCGCTCCCCCTTAAGAACTCCGGGAGGAGCTGGCCGGTGGGGCCCGTCAGGACGAAGAGCCTGGCCTTCTTCGCCCTGTCCAGGAGCATGTCTATTGTTCCGTTCACGAGACAGCTCGCGCTCGCTATCACCGCGTCCATCTCGGGGAGGAGGTGGTACTCAAGGGCGTCGCTGTAGGTGTCCCTGTCCCAGAGCTTGGCGTTCCTCTCGAAGACGTACACCCTGTGCCCCTTTTCGCGGAGCTCCCTTACCAGGGGAGGCATGTTCCCAATCATCGCTATATTACCCGCGTTCTCGGGGAGGAGGTCGAGCACGTCGACCCACTCCGCCCCGCTCAGGTCTATATGGTACTGCGAAACCGCGTTTATCGCGGCTAAACCGAGGGTCCGCTCGACCACGTTAAGGCTGTCGGCCCTTTCTATGAAAGCCTCAAGCGACGGCTCGCTTATTGAGCTGGTGTAGCGCTGGATCTCCTCGGGCAGGGTCATCGCAACCCCCAATGCTTTTCCCTCCGGCCCTTGGGCGAGAACCCACGTGTAGGGCAGGGCGAAGTCAAAATCGACCAGCTCAAGGTCCCCGGCGAGCTTGAGCGCCTCCTTTTTTATCCTCCTCAGGAGCATATCACCACCACCCTCCCCTGCACTCAACCCCTTATTAACGGCACCGTTAGGGTAACCGAAAACTTTAAATGCTGTGCATATGCACAAAATAATAGAATGAAATGGAGGTGGTTGAGATGAGAATCGCGATACCCACCAACGGAGGGGGACTCGAGGACACCGTTGCTCAGGTCTTTGCCAGGGCGCCGGCTTTCCTCATAGTGGACGTTGACGAAAACGGCAACCTCACCAACAGCAGGGTCATCCAGAACGGTGCCGCCATGGCGGGAGGCGGAGCCGGACCGATGGCGGTTCAGACCCTCATCAACGAGGGTGTCGAAGCAGTGATAGCACCGCAGGTCGGCCCCAACGCCCTTGGAGCCATACAGGCCGCAGGAATAAGGCTCTACCAGGTCGCTCCGGGAACCCCGGTTGAGGAGGCGGTAAAGGCCGTCACCAGCGGAAGCGTTGGCCAGTTCACGGCACCGGTGCCGCCCGCTCCAGCAACTGCAACAGCTCCCGCACCGGCCTACGGGCCGTACCCAGCGGCGCCGGCTTACCCGGCCTACCCCGCCTACGGCTACGGTTTTGGCCCGGGCAGAGGCTGGGGCCGCGGTGGCGGCTGGGGAAGAGGCAGAGGCTTCGGCCGTGGATGGGGCAGAGGAGGAAGAGGCTGGGGAGCCAGACTCGGCTACTGCCCCTGGACCGGCCAGCCAAGCAGGAGAGCATGGCTTTCCAGATTCTTTGGCTGGTGGTGACTTCGTTCTTTTTATATGACACCTCAGCATGAGCTGTTGATAATGCACGGAGGAACACACGATGCCAAGGGGGATGGGAAGGGGATACGGCAGGCCGGGGTACGGATTTTATCCATTCGGCGGCGCGTACGGTCTAATTGACCTGCTCTTCCTTGTGGGGATCCTGTATTTCATGTTCAAGCTATTCGTTGTGGCGTTTCCATACGCTCTGGGTCTCGCGGCCCTTCTAGTCCTCAGGTCATTCCTGAGGCCCCGTTTCTGGGGATGGGGGAGGCCATTTTGAGCGTATGCAAACTTTTTTAAGTTCGGTTTTCCTAATTCTCCCGGAGGTGATGTGAATGAGGATCATAGTCTCAACCGTAAACGGAGGACTCGATGACAGGGTGAACCCGGCATTCGGAAGAACCCCCACTTTCACGATAGTTGACGTCGGGAACGGGGGAATAACCAACGCCCATGTCGTCCAGAACCCCGGCTACAGCCAGCCGAGGGGAGCCGGAGTTACCGCGGCGCAGTTCTGCATAGACCAGGGGGCCAACGTTGTCATTGCGGGTCAGTTCGGGCCCAACTCATCGGGAGTCCTCCAGGCCGCTGGCATAAGGATGGTCTCCGCCCCGGCCACGATGACCGTCAGAGAAGCCGTCGAAGCCTTCCTGAGGGGCGAGCTCACCCAGGCAGTCTTTGGCCCCGAGGGGGGAGCCGGACCGGGAGCAGGCTACGGGATGGGGAGAGGCAGAGGAACAGGCGGCGGTATGGGTCGTGGAATGGGAAGAGGTAGGGGCGGAGGATACGGCCGCGGTGGCGGCTGGTGAGCTTTTTCCTCCTTTCCCTCGTCTTCTACACGCTTTCAACATCCGAGTCTCCGGAGGGCAAATTCTGACTCACCACAGGCCAAAATCCTAAAAAACCCCATGTGAAGAAAAAACTATGTGAAGTCCGCGCCAGCCCTCAAAACCGTGGTAGCAATCATTCTTAGAATACTCGCTTCGGGGTTCGCTGTATTCATACTTGAGGAACTACCTGTAGGAGTGACAGTTATGAACCATGCGCCCGGTAAGTGCCCTTATGGGATCCCCTGGGGACGGACGGATGAGGCATAGGTACTTCTTCTGGTTCCTGCTGGCTTCGCTCTCCGTCTTCTTCGCCGAGGTCACCGTAGCCTCGTACCTCTACCCGTACTTCACGCTCTGGGGGATAATCTCCCTTCTCCCGCTCTACGGCCTCCACACGCTGGTTCTCGCCGGAATTGTTTACCGCTTTGGGAAGCCCCGGTTCGAGACCCTCTACCTCGCGGGAATCCTCTTCGGCCTCTACGAGGCGTACATAACCAAAGTTGTGTGGAACCCGGAGTGGGGCTCTTTCCTCAAGATCGGCGGCGTCGGAATCTTCGAGGTCCTCGTCGTGGTGCTCTTCTGGCACCCCTTCATGTCATTCATGATTCCCGTCGGCATCGCAGAGCTCCTGACTTCCGGAAGGAGGCTGCTCCCCGGTGCCGTGCTCAAACATCCCTATCTCACGGCAGCGATCCTCGGCATCGTCGAATCCTCAAACGCCCCCTCACCGCCCCATTCACTCCTCTCCACCTTCTCCTCCTCGGCGTTCCTGATCCTCCTCGTACACATCTGGCTGGGGCGTTTTAAAGGCGGACGCTATGACATGAAGGAGCTCCTCCCCTCCTCACGGGAGCTTAAGCCTCTGTTTCTCGCCCTCCTGGCGTACTACATCATCTTCGGCTCCCTGCTGAGAAGGGAAGCCCTTCCTGGATTTGCCGCCCAGGCCCCAATCTGGCTGCTCTACGCGGCCACGCTTCTGCTGCTGTACCGCGCCCTAAAGAAGTCCCGAGAGCACGGAGAGGTTGGGCTCACGGAATGTAGGCTCGAACTTAGAAGGCTCAGCAGACTGGCAGGGGTTTTTGTAATCTCCGCGACCATATTCACCTCAATCAAAGCGCTCGCGCTGCCAGAGCTCGGAGTTGCCCTTATCATGGCCCTCTGGGCCTTTGCGAGCGTTGTTGCTGTCGCGAGTCTTGTAAAGAGCGCCAGGTGGGCGCTTACCCAGTAACCCCGGGAGGTTTTTTATATGATGCGGCCCAGAATAATGCTGGGGTGATTTCAGTGGCCGTTATGAGGCTCTGGCACGGGAGGGTGCCGATCGAAAAGGCGGACGAATACGAAAAGTTCCTTATCGAAAGGGCGGTTCCGGACTACGGTTCCGTTGATGGCCTTTTAAAGCTCTACTTCATGAGGAAAGACGAAGAAGGCGTTGCCCACTTCCTTCTCGTCACGACATGGGACTCAATGGAGTCCCTCAAGAAGTTCGCCGGTGAGAACCCTGAGATAGCCAAGTACTATCCTGAGGACGACGACTTCCTGCTGGAAAAGGAGAAGTACGTTCAGCACTACCGAATCTTCTACGAAGGGTGACCGAGAATGAAAAAGAGCCAGCTGTTGGCTGGCATTCTTTCTCCCCCAATCGCCCTCGGCGGGATAGGGGCGGCGATCCTCATAAACCGCTCCTGGTGGAGTCTCACGGACAACGCGATAAGCGACCTGGGAAAGGTCGGCCTGCCCCACAGCTGGGTAATGAACGTTCCGCTCTTAATATCTGCGATCCTAACGATTTACTACGCGCTCGACCTCCTTGGGGAAATGAAAAACCTGGTTTCAAGGCTGGGCGTTTTGGTGTTCATACTAGGTCTATTCTTCCTCGCGGGAATAGCGGTCTTTCCAGAAGGAACTGAACCGCACTACCACGTCAGCTGGGGCTTCTTCGCCGCGGGAAGTTTGGGATTTTTGATGGCAGGAGCAGGCATGTGGTTCGAAGGGAACCGGCGCTTTGGGATTTTCACGGTATTACTGTTCGCGGTCGAGGTGCTCCTTGCCCGGTGGGCGTTCGGTGCCTTCAGCGGCGTTGCCATTGCCGAGTTCATCGGGATTTTTGCGATACTGACCTGGCACTACATGCTGATGTGGATGAAGTTTTTCAAGGACAAATAAGGACAAAAATCAAAGTTCCACCGTGTCCCACAGCGCCAATCCGTTCTCCTGCGGCTTTCTCTCAAGGAGCTCACCCAGGAGTTCCTGCATGAACACCTCGGCCACGAAGACCTCAGCCTCAATGAGATGCCCTCCGTACAGCATACCGTCGGAGTCTCCCAGGGCAACGTGGATATGGGCGAAAGGCTCGCCGTCCTTAACACTTATGTTGCCCGCAAGGGAGACCAGCTCATAGGTGCCGGTCAGCTCAATGACCTTGTACTCACCCGCATCCTCATCGAAGTAACCTATTTTCGGATTCTTCAGACTCCCGATGGCGCTGACCGTCCCAATCAGGACGTTGTTCTCCTTTGCAAATTTGTTTATGAACTTCAGGAGCTCCTCCCCCTCGGGGACCCTGAACAGAAAATTCCTGCCCCTCGAGAACCTCACGGTACTCACCTCAAAGCTAATAAGCCTCCCCCGATTTAACGGTTTTGGGTGGAAGGAATGAGCACCAAAGGGGCGATAATGCGTATCTTTCCGGAGATTCCGGAATTCGGCGAGGTTGACTTCTCCCAGTACTCAACACCCTACGCGGCCATGCTGATGGCCTTTCTCGAGAGCGGGAAAGCCGGCTTAAGGGAATTCGAGGAGTTCATTGAGGAAAACGGCGGAACGAAAGCCGACGTTGGAAAGTTTCTCATCTCAGTCTTCCAGTACCTCCTCATCAGATACCGCCGCTACGGGGACGAAAACGTCGAGGTGCCGGCATTCAAAGTCTTCCTTACCCTCAAGGGCTGGCTCAACGAGCATGGCTTTGAGAACGACTACAGAAGGCTCCTCCATTCGTTCGTCGGCTATCTCGTGGACATAGCGGGGAAGATTGCAGAAAGGTCCGACTGCGAGATAGGTCCAGCATACATGAAAACCGCCTACCTGCTAACGATTGAAGCGGGGGAAACCTTTGGAGGGGAGTATTTCAGCGAGCTCAGAACGAAGGCCGGAGAGATGCTTGCGAAGGTTTACAAGAACTGTGGAATCGAAGAGGTACTCCACGAAAAAAGAGAGAATGGCTGCTAAGCCTCTCCCTCTTCAATCCAGGGCAACCGCCAGAGGCTGAGGGTTCTTTCAGAACGGCAGGGTCGGTTATGCTGTACTTCTCAACGAAAGCGTCAAAGAAGCATTTCCCATCGTGATGACCGAGCTCATCCCCCTTAAAATCAAAGGGTATTCCCTCGTGATGGTCGCCGGGCCGGTATCGCGGGCACGAAGATAAACTCCGCCTCAGGGTCGACAAAACGCTTTATAAGCCAGGGCACGCCACGCGGTCAACATGGACGTCTTTCTATCCACAGGTTTCGAAAATAGAGACAAACACAAAAAGGGAGTTAAGAGTCATCTCTCCAGGGTTACCTCCGCGTAGCTCCTCGGGTCCTCCCATATCTTGACCCGGATTTTTCTCACGTTTTCCCCCGCCTTCTCCGTTATCCTCTCCGCGAACCACTCGGCTATGTACTCGGCGGTGACGTTGGGCTTATCCAAGATCACCGCCTCATCTGCAGGCAGCTCCAGACGTTTTCCGTTCTTTTCAATGACAATAAGACCTTCCTTCCTCTCCACAACCCAGCTCTCGCTCACGATGATCCTGTGGTCGAGGAGCTTGATAAGCCTGCTGAGGTGGTTGAAGTCAAATATCATGCCGTTTTCATTAACGTCACCCCATATCTCAACGTCCACGTTGTATGTGTGTCCGTGTATCCGGAGGCACTTGCTCTCGTAGGGCAGGGCAAGGAAATGCGAGCTGTCAAAGTCCTTGTGCCATCCTATCTTCCTCTCAGTCACGTGAAACCCCATATCTCTCACCACCCAGGAGTTAGTGGGAAGAGTTATAACCCTTACTGGGCGGGGGAAAGCCTATAAACCCCAAAGCTCAAAGGTCTTTGATAGCCATGCCGATGGGAATGGGACCCGGCTGGGGCCGCGGAAGGGGGAGGAGAAGGAAACTGAGGAGGATAGGATTCGTTCCGGAGGTTAGACATTTCTATCCCGCGTTACCCCCGATGGGTCAGCCCAAACCACCGATTTTCATGACCTACGAGGAATTCGAAGCCCTTAGGCTGGTGGATCACGAAGGGCTGACGCAGGAAGAAGCTGGAAAGAGAATGGGAGTTTCCCGCGGCACCGTGTGGAGGGCGCTGAGCTCGGCCAGGAAAAAAGTTGCCCAGATGCTGGTCGAGGGGCGGGAACTCGTGATACTGCCCCAGGGGAATGAGGTTCCAAAGAACATCGTTGAAGAGGAATAACTGTCCTCTTTTCTAACCTCCAAATGATATTATGGCCCGTTTTTGCCAGACGGGGTTTCCCGGCCGTTTATTCTTTTTTAGGGTTGCCTAATTTTTGTGCGGGGTTTATCTCTCAAATTTTTGGGTGAATTCTTACTTTTTAAGAAAGTCATTAAAAGTACTTGTTTTTATGCTTCAATAAATACTTTATGATTTATTATTGAAATTAAGATAATATCAAATAAAAATATTAAAATTTTCAAAAATCGTAATATTACCATTTTGTAAAATTAGTAAACCCAAAAAATCTACCCTCTAAAAAAGTAAAACCTCAAAAGATGAACACATTCATACAGCCCAAACGGGTTCGACCCGTTCATGCAGCGTTTGCTAAAAATATGTTGGGAGCAAGCTCCCGCACGGTACAGTCAGACTATGTGAGCCCCACTGCAGATCACATCCGCCGATATGCGGATAGTATTGCCTCCGCTAGCTCGGGAGACGTAGCCTCAACCGCCCGCACATCGATAACGAAGGCCTTGGCTAGTCCCGCATTCTCGTCTCCCCGTACAAGCCTCTCGGGATATCCCGCCTCCCTCAGGACATGCTTCTCCATACTGGTAAGGGCTTTAAACGGTATGACAAATTCAAGGTGCTTGGTTCTGTAGTTCTCCCGGAAGAACGGGCTGATTGAATTACGTGCGGTGGAGACCCTCTCAAGCTTCTTGAGGATTATCTCCTCGGCCAGCGGCCTCAGGTACCTGTACCCAGAGGCTCCATATTTAGGAGTATTGGTATTGTTCATCCGCCGAACACCTCCAGTGTGAATTGGGATACCGGAAAGCAACGTCGTATTCAATACACGAAGGTGTGTATTCACGGCCCTTTATATGGATATCTCCCCACTCAGAAAAGTTCACAGGGGCCTACAAAGGACTTGGCGCACCTGCACTGGCGCCGACAGTAGATGCCCGCGACCCTCACTGTCGCCCCTTGTTAGTATTTACCACTTTATTTAATTTTCCTATAATGTGCCTTATATCCAAAATCCATGGACATACCCGAACATTAAAAAGAGCAGAAACAGAGTGGCCGATGAGTGAACTGCACGGGGGGCATCACTTACATGCTCAAAGCTCTATGTTCCAGCTAACTGCTACCCGTGCCATCCACGAATTCCACGGTGGATTGAAGTGACCCCCACGGAGGTAGTGCCGGAGACGTCAAGAACTCTTAATTTGCATCTGATTCGCGGAGACAGAGCTACAGCCGCAGGAACTGCAAATAAATTATCATGATGTACTGAGCAGGATTGAACAACACAAGCTGAGCACACATAGACAACCCGCAACCAGATTATCCCCCTCAAGTGGATATTGAGGGTACAACTATGGACACCCTTTCCAAATTGGGGGATTTTATCGACAGGGTCCGGCTTCTACAGACCAAAAATCGATTACAATTAAAGGTGGTGTTGATTCCAGCCGTGGATACTACTGTCAGTAGACTCAAAGACAGCGGCAGAGACAAAGTCACTCGTCGGCATATGGCATCCACACATCTTGCCTACCCAGGATGATTGTGGAAATTACGCTAAAAATAAGTCAAAAATCCAAATTTTTTAATATTTTAGTAAGTAATTTTTAAGTCGAACAAACAAGAATTAAACGTACAAATGAATTAAGTATAAATAGGAACCAAATAGAAAACATAAAAATCACTATAATTAAATGTAACAATTCGCCCAAAAATTTGAGAGACAACTTCAACAATGATGGCGGAGCAACAAAGATGATGCATAAGATAAAGGCAAGAAATCAAAGCCTCACCGCCCTTCTTTTCGCTCTTTCTCCTCTATCCACGCGATTACGTTGTCGACTATCTGCGGGGCCATCCCTATGTAGTTCCCCGGCTTCAGGCTCTCAAAATCATCCCTGCTTAAGAACTTTCTAACATCTTCGTTTTCCCTGGCAACCTCAATCAGGTCTCTATTCTCCCCAAACGCCTTCATCGCGAGCTGTCTGACGAGTTCATGGGCTTCCTGCCTCCCCATGCCCCTCTCAGTTAGCTTCAGCATCAACGGCTCGGCCATGATGAGGTTGTTAGTCATGTAGAGGTTCCTTCTGATGTTCTCAGGGAAGAACTCCAGGCCTGCAAGGACTTTCTTCATGCTCTTCAGCATCTCATCGAGCAGAACAAAGCTCTCTGGAAGGATAACACGCTCAACGGAGGAGTTCGTGAGGTCTCTCTCGTGCCAGAGGGGATTGTTGAGCAGGGCCGGGAAGACGTTTGAGTAGAGAACCCTCGCCAGGCCGCTCACCTTCTCGCTCCTGATGGGGTTCCTCTTGTGGGGCATGGTCGAAGAGCCCACCTGCTTCTTCCCAAAGGGCTCGCTGATTTCGAGTATCTCGGTCCTCTGGAGGTTCCTTATCTCCAGGGCAATCTTGTCGAGTGTTGAGGCAATGAGAGCGAGAACCATCATGAGTTCCGCATAAACGTCGCGCTGGATTATCTGGTTGCTTATCCTGGCCGGCTTTAAGCCGAGGTCTTCCATAACGAGGCGCTGTATCTCAAGGCCCTTCTCCCCGAAGCTGGCCATAGTTCCAACGGCACCGCTCATCTGGCCAACCAAAACCCTCTCCTTCAGCTCCTCCATCCTGTCTATGTGCCTCTGTATCTCGTCGAGCCATATGGCAAACTTCATGCCGTAAGTGGTTGGAACCGCGTGCTGGCCGTGAGTCCTGCCTATGCAGACGGTGTACCTGTGTTCCCTAGCGAGGTTCTTGAGGATCGAGCGCAGCTCCTTGAGGTCGTTCTCCACTATGGCGAGGCTCTCCTTTATGAGGAGCGCGTTGGCAGTGTCGATTATATCGTTGGAAGTGGCACCCAGGTGGACGTACTTACCGTGTTCTCCGCAGACCTCGCTCAGGGCCTTGACGACGGCCATTATGTCGTGGTGTATTTCGGCCTCTATCTCCTTGACACGCCCCACTTTGACCCACTTCGTGTTGGCCCTCTCGGAGATGACGCGGGCACTATCCTCGGGTATGTTTCCAACCTTTGCATGGGCCCTTGCCAGAGCCGCCTCCACATCGAGGAGTTTTTGAAGCTTGTTCTCCTCGTCCCAGATGCGCCTCATTTCCTCGCTTCCGTAGCGGTAATCTATCGGATGAACGGCCATCTTATCACCAACCATATGGCAATTTCTGGGCCTTAAAACCTTTCGCTTAACATAAATTTGCAGGAACATGGTTGGTCATTTGATTCGCGCATCGGAGCCACAGGAGTGTTCAATAACGCTATTAAACGACCGAAAAGTATTTAACCGGAACCCAACGATAGCCTAACGACAAAACTTCCGGAGGTGCCAGAAATGGCTGAGGAGCACGTCGTCTACATCGGAAAGAAGCCGGTTATGAACTACGTCCTCGCTGTGATAACCCAGTTCAACGAGGGCGCCAAGGAGGTCAGCGTTAAGGCTCGCGGTAGGGCCATCAGCAGGGCCGTTGACGTCGCCGAGATCGTCAGGAACAGGTTCCTCCCAGAGGTCAGGGTCAAGGAGATCAGGATCGGCACCGAGGAGCTCCCGACCGCCGACGGCAGGACCGCCAACACCTCGACCATCGAGATTGTTATGGAGAAGCCGTGAATTCGACTCCCTTTCCTTTTCCTTCGGGGCTCTTTTGACGCTTCAAACTGGCTTGAAGCTGTGAAAAGCTTTAATACGTCCGTGCCCTATTCTTCCCAGGTGGCGCCGGTTGGACTATGAGACCATTGATATACACGACGAAAGGGCCAAGGAGCTCGCGCAGATTCTGATGAACGACAAAGCGATAGCCATCCTGCATCTCGTGGAAGACCAGGCGCTGTCAATAAGCGAGATATCCCGCGAGCTGAGCCTCCCCATCTCCACCGTCTCATACCACATAGACAAGATGCTCAAGGTCGGCCTCATCGAGGTGGCAGGGAAGAAGTACGGGAAGAGGCTCCAGGAGGTTAAGCTCTATCGCGCCTCCAACAGGCCCATTCTCCTCGTCCCAAGGAAGAGCGTTGCCAAGGTGAAGAAGAAGACCGTGCTGGGCTTTGAGAGGCTCCACGTCATAAGCCTTGGCATAGCCGGATTGATCTCGGCGGGAGTTTACGCGGTCTCGAACCGCATGCTGACACCAATGGTGGAATCCGGAACCAACGTATCCCATGAGATGAATAACGTAACGGTGATGTCGACGCCGGAAAAGGCCCTTGTGCCGATGGCCACCAACACGAGTACGGGCGCGGTGTTTCAGACAACGACTTCGGCAACCCCCTCCGCTGCCCCAACCGCGTGGAATCCGGCTACCCCTGCAATTCTTGCCGTTGCGGCGTTCGTCTTAACGTTTCTCCTGATTTCATACATTATGAAGCGCAGGAGTTGAAGAAAAGGTTTTTAAGTTTCTCTCCCAACCCCCGTTGGCGAGGTGATAAAATGGCACCTAGGATGGCCGTGGGACAAGTGGTTAAGAGGAAGGCAGTCATCGTCAAGCCGGACGACACCGTCCACAGGGTCGCCAGGATTCTCTCAAAGAACAAGGTGGGAAGCGCGGTTGTTGTTAAAGGCGACGAGATCGTTGGGATAATAACCGACCGCGACATACTCGACAAGGTCGTTGCGAAGGGAAGGGACCCCAAGACAGTTAAGGTCGAGGAGGTCATGACGAAGAACCCGATAACCATCGAGGACGACTACGAGGTTCAGGACGCGATTGACAAGATGATGGACAAGGGTATAAGAAGACTCCTCGTTACCAGGCTCGGAAGGCCGATAGGCTTCGTCACCGCCGCGGACCTTCTCGCTGCGCTCAACGCGTACAATAGTGAGAGTGAGGAGGAAGCCAGCGAGGAGACGGAGGTCTACGGCATCTGCGAGCTCTGCGGCCAGTACGGTCCCCTCTACAAGGTCTACATCGAGGGCGGCGAGAAGTGGATCTGTGAGAGCTGCAAGGACAGCCTCAACCTCTGACTCCCTTCAGTTCTTTCATAACTTCATCGAGCACCTCAGCGAAGGCCCTGTTCCTGTTCTCAACGCTCAGCGTGTAGAGCTTTCCAAGGGGACGGAATTTATCGGCCATCTTCCTGTGGACGACCGCCAACAGCGGTTTCTCGGACTTCAGAACCTCGCCGATGACCCTAACAAACTCGTCGCTCTTGTACTCCATCGGGCCGATCTCGTCTATGACTATCAGGTCCGCCTCAACAAGGGCGCGCCTTATCGCCGAAACGCCGACGCGGTTTATTTCGTCAACGTGGACGACGTACTTCCCGAAGGGAACGCCCGGGAGGTGCGAGGTCCCTCTAACGCTGGCCAGGGTTCCCTCCTCTCCGGTGTCGAGGGCAGTAATCCTGAAGCCCACACGCCTTCCACCCCTCCGTACCTCTCTTGTGATCATTCCACCGACGAGGTAGCCCCAGCGGTCGGCTTCCCTCGCGACCCTCTCCACCAGCGTCGTCTTCCCGACTCCCGCCGGGCCGGTAACGAATATCCTCAGCACCATTTCAACCACCGAAGGAGATTTAAGCTCCTGCCTTAAACCCTTTGGGGTGGTGGCTGTGGAGATAAGGTATAAACCCGAGGAACTCACGAGGCTCCCAAGGAGCGTACGCTATGAGCGCGGGAAGGTCATCATGATAGACCAGACCATTCTGCCTAAAGAGTTCAAAACGATTGAGCTGACGACCGTTGATGAGGTGGCGGATGCCATAATCACGATGAAGGTTCGCGGTGCGCCGGCAATAGGTGCGGCGGCAGCCTTCGGTCTGGCCCTCTACGCCGACACTTCAAAAGCCAAAACCAAGGATGAGTTCATGGATGGATTTTACCGGGCGTACGACAGGCTTAAGAACACGAGGCCAACCGCTGTGAACCTCTTCTGGGCGCTCAACAGGGTGAAGAAGCTCGTCGAGGAGCACCTTGAGAGCCCGCTCGACGAGATTAAGAGGCTTATCGTCGCCGAGGCGCAGAGGATAGCGGACGAGGACGTCGAGGCCAACCTCAGGATGGGCCACTACGGTGCCGAGGCCCTTCCGGAAGGGAACGTTCTAACGCACTGCAACGCGGGAAGTTTGGCAACGGTCCAGCTCGGAACGGTTGGAGCGGTTCTAAGGGTGGTGCACCGCGATGGGACGCTCAAGCTCCTCTGGGTGGACGAGACGAGGCCCGTCCTCCAGGGCGCGAGGCTTTCAGCCTGGGAGTACCACTACGATGGAATACCGCTTAAGCTCATAGCCGACAACATGGCCGGCTTCGTCATGCAGCAGGGGAAGGTCGATGCCATCATCGTCGGCGCCGACAGGATAGTGGCCAACGGCGACTTCGCCAACAAGATAGGAACCTACACCCTCGCGGTTCTCGCCAAGGAGCACGGGATACCGTTCTTCACGGTCGCACCGCTCTCGACAATAGACATGAGCCTCAAGAGCGGGAAGGAGATACCCATCGAGGAAAGGAAGCCCGAGGAAGTCCTGACCTGCGGCGGCTGCAGAATTGCGCCCGACGTTGACGTCTACAACCCTGCCTTTGATGTCACGCCGCACAGGTACCTGACGGCGATAATAACCGACAGAGGCATCGTTTACCCTCCCTTTGAGAGGAACTTGAAGAGGCTGTTCAGGGGAGAACCCTGAAGCCCTCCCCTTCGGCGGCTTTTTTCAGTTTCTCATCGAACGTCACTTTTCGAAGTTCCCCACTGAGGAACGAGAGCGCTCGTGTCGAAGAAGGCTACCTCCACTCCTCCTCCCTCTCCCGGATTATATCTTCGCTCAACTCCCCAGAAACGTCCTTCAGAAGCTCCCTGACTTTCTCTACGGGTTGAGCCTCCTTGAGAAACCTCTTGAGGTGGGGGTAGGTTATCATCAACTGGACTTTCCTGGCCGAGAGGGGCATAACACCACCGGTTTAACCTACGATTCCCCCAATAAAACGTTTTCTCTAACCTCTGGAGAACATCCTTTTCAGTTTCCCCAAGAGGGATTGAGTGCCTTCTTCAACGACCTCCTCAACAAAAACGCCTTCAATTTTCCCGAGGCGTTCCTCGAAGGCAGGCAGTAGGAGGCCGACAAGCTCAAGTGGTTCCAAGCACGGACATTCAACGGAGTATTCGAGGGGCTCCCCCTCTGGGAACTCGGCCCTGACCGCTACTCCCTTCCCGTCCTTCACGGCCTCGAACCTCGCGACACCCCTCTCACCAACCACCTTCCCCCGTACGAGCATCGGAGGGAGTAGGAACACTGGATTAAAGGCATTTCTCAAACCTAAAGTTTAAAACAGAACGTTACAGAGGCTTTTCGAGGATGAGGGCCCTCTCCGAGTAACCCCTTTTCCTGTACCATTCCACCGCAGGGTTGTTAAGCTCAACGCGAAGGGAGGCCTTTCTGGCGCCTTCGGCTCTGGCCCATTCCTCGGCCCGTTTGAGGAGAGCAGAACCAATTCCGAGACCGTGAACCTTGGTCTCGACGTCGAGGATATAAGATGTGGGCACGAAATCCACTGTGTCATCAAGGATGCAGACCCAGATGTGCCCGAGATAACGGTTGTAAGGGTCAACGGCGGCGAAGAACCTGTGGGTCCCATGGGCCCGAAGGCGGTTGATTACCCTGGTATAGGCCGAGACGTACTCGTCCTCCGTCAGTTCGGCCCGCAAAAAGTCTCTGCTGACCTCCATGTCGTACTCGAAGATTTCGCCCATGTAGGGCTCGCCGTCAACGATCCGGAAGTCCTTCGCGGTCTCCTCAATGGGCGGTAGCTCCGCCTTTCTCCCCTTCCTGAAGAGCACCTTCTACAGCCTCCCTCCGGGTTATCCTGATCCACCCGTTGCCAGTCAAGTAAGCGTAACCCCTCGTGTATTCCTCGAAAATTGAATACAGCCCCTCCCTGAACTCTGGTGGTATGTTATCAAGGCGGGAGCTCTTATCGTCGAAGTGCACCATCTCGACATGCCAGTGGGGCTTTCCCTCCAGCGGGAAGTTGGGGAGGTTGCGCTTTATGAGGTAGAGCGAGTGCTCAAGCTCGTCCCTGTCCAGGCGAACGAGTCCCTTCCTTATCCTCTTGGGAAGTGTAACGATGTGCCAGTCTTTATAGCCTATGAACCTCGGGTTTATCCCGTTGGCGAGGAGGAAGGTGAGGATTCCGTTGCACTTGAAGCAGGTGCCGCAGGGGAGGTAATCGTCACCCTCCTTATGGACGGAGTGACAGCTCCTCTGGAGGCGGAACAGATGGGGATAGCGGTTGTGGAGGATTCTCTCGACTATTAAGCCGGTCAAAGGTCTGACCGCCGACCACTGGCGGATTCTGAGGTTTCTCTTCCCAAACCACTCCGTCATGTACCTCTCAAAGTCCTGACTCTGGTCGTAGGTGGCGTTGTAGTGCTCTATCCCGTGGAAGGGCTCATAGCCGCGGGGGTCGTCGTATTCGTTGCCGAAAAGCAGGTTCCCGATGCCGTACTTGTAAATCAGCGGTAGAAAGGCGAAGGCATAGCCCTCAAAGAAGAAGAGCCTTATCGGGTAAACCTCCGACTTCCTCTTCCCCACGCCCCGCAGGATTCTCATGTTGCGCTCTATGAAGGTGTACAGCCTGTCAGCGTTGCCCCAGACGCGCCTCGTGTTCGGCTCGTTTTCCCGGAACCATCTGTACGCCGGAATCGCCACGTGCCAGTGGGCCCCGGACTCGTTGTAGAAGAAGGGGTAAACCTCACAACCGAGCTCCTTCATCAGGCCGTAGGTGAGGAGGCTCTCCTTCCCACCGCTGAGCATGACTGCGCAGCGCGAGTAGTCGGGCTTGAAGTGGATCTCTTCCTCCTCCACACCTTCGGGAACGAGGTTTGCCATCGGCCTGGCCATGGCCGGATGAACCTCCCTGGGAACGAACTCGGGCCTTATGAACTCCGTCGGGTTGGCTATCCTGTTGACGAAGATGTCGCGGGCCGTGGTTTCCATCATGTCCGAGAAGAACTCGAGGTCACGGGGATCGAGAGAGAACTCAAACCTTATCTCGGGTGTGAAGAGGCCGTAGTTTATGGCCGGAACTATGCTCATGAGCTTTGCAAAAGCCTCGACCTTTGGAATCCTTTCCGGATAGGTGTGGATCAGCCTGTACGAGAGCTCCTCGCCGTCAACGCCGAGGACGTAGTGCGCCGAGACGCGCCTCGCCGAGATCCTCGGGCGCTCTATGAGGATGTAGTCAAAGCACTTCAGCTCTTGAAGGCTCAACGCCCCCCACCCCTGAGGATTGTCTCGCGATGAGCCTCGCTATGTCCCCAACTCCCTGAAGGAAGGGAACGCGCGTCATTATCCCCGTCTCCCCTTCTATACGCCTTGCCCAGCTCAGGGCCTCTTCATCACTCAGCCCCTCGGAGTTTATCGTTATTGCGATCGGCTTTTTCCCGCTGAGAAGCTCTATGAGCTGGACGTAGGTTTCGAGAGGGGGGATCCTGAATTCGGGGAAGTCGTCGAAGGTCTTCCTCGCGGGAGCGTGCTGGAGGACGATGAAGTCGGGCCTTGCCGCGGCTATCAGGTCGAAACCGCCAGGGAAGGCGGGATGGAGGAGCGAACCCTCGCCGTGGGTTACAATGACGTCGGGCCTCTCTTCGACCCATGCGCGGTAGAAGACGTCCTCTATCGCTCCCGGAACGAAGTCGTCTATTATTGAGTCCGTGACTATCGCGTACTTAAAGCCCTGCATCCAGCCCGTCTGACCCATCGCTATGAAGACGCTCTTCAGGCCGAGCTCCCTGAAGGCCTCGTGGAGCATTATCGCGACGGTTCTCTTGCCCACGGCCGCGTCCGTGCCGAGGACGGCGACCTTGATGGCCTTGACCTCCGCTATCCTGCCCGTGAAGGGAACCCGCATGTTGTAGAAAATCTTGCGGACGTCGATTATCTCGACGCCGTAGCGCCTCGCGAGGTGCCTGAGGTAGGGGTCGTCGCTCAGGAACTCGTGGAGGCCGTTGATTATCCCGAGGCCGTTTTTTATCGCCTCCTCAACGATCCTCCTGTACTCGGGCGGGAGCCTTCCCCCGGGGGTGGCCACGCCTATGATGAGCCACTTCGCGTTGGGGTTCTCCGCGAGGGCCTCCTCGAGGGTGGCGTAGATCGGTATGCCCCTCCTCCTTCCGTCGAGGACCTCCCCGGCGTCAAGGCTGGCCAGAGTTGAGTCTATGAGACCCACTATCCTAAACATCCTGGAATAGCGCACGAGCCCGTGGGCCGTTTTCCCATCGGAGGTCAGATAACGCCCCTCGGTAAGGACGAGTGCCTCTTCCACTATCAACACCTCCGGTAAGCAGGAGCACAAACTTTCCTTTCCTGATCCCAAACTTCACGACAAACTTGACGAGGCCGGCGAGGGTGAGGGCCGAGGCGGGCATGATTTTCAATCCCGTCGTTAGGTGGAGAACCTCGGAGCACCTCAGGGCGGTGTCATCCGCAAAGCCAAAGACGTAGCCGTTCGAGTTCATCACCGCCAGTAGGGCCGCATCGCGGTCGAAGGAACGCCCCGAAACAAGGGGTTCATTCAGCGCGGTCTCCGCGAAGTCTTCGTTTGAATCGCCGTGGAACCTTCTGAGAACCTCGTTGCCAAAGGCAGTTGTAACACCGATCATCCTCGGTCTGGCTCCACGCTCTTTGAAGCCTTCCCCGAGGCCGGCGAGGGTGGTGCCGTTGCCGAGGGGAACGAAGACCGCATCCGGCTGTACTCTTTCTAATATCTGCTCCGCCAGCAGGGAATAGGCCGTGAAGTCCACATCGCGTTTGCTTCCGGGATTGGCGTCGTAGACGTTCATCTCAACGGCAAAGCGCCTGCTGGCCTCGACGGCATCCTCGTAAGTACCTGAGACCATGATGACCTCGGCGCCGAGGGCCCTCATCTCGGGGAGCCTCTCGAGGGTATAACCTTCGGGGACGAAAATGTACGCCCTTAGGCCAAAGAGGCGGGCGTAGCTGGCTATCGCGACTCCGTAGTTCCCGCAGGTGCCGACGGTTATTCCGGAGAAGCCTTCCTCGCGAGCCCTCTTCGCGTGAGCCATTGCTATCCTATCCTTGTGTGTTCCCGTCGGGTTTATTCCCTCGTACTCAATGTGGATTTCATTGATTCCGAGGAACTCCTCAAGAAGGGGTGCTCTAAAGAGCCTTCCGAGGCCGCCGGGGGCATCACCTGCCTCCGATTCTCCTGCCAAAGATCCTGTTTTTTTCTTATACTCCCCTGGTGGGGCCGCTTTAAAGGCTTCCATGGCCATGCTCCTCCGAAATCTATGGGAAAGCACCATTGGGTTGGCTAAGGGTATATAAACCTTTCTCCCAGGTAAGGCCGTTTTTCTCGCCTAACTATTTTCTTATCCGATAAAATTTTTAGACAGCCGAATAATTGCCGTGAAAATTGAAAAGAAAAGTTTTTAAGTCCCTTTTCCGGCTATACTCTGCCCTGAAGGGGGTGGCTCAGATGTATCCGCCCAAGAAGAAGGTCCCGCCAAAGGTTGAGGTCGAGGAAGAGGAAGAAGATTTCGACCCTCTCAATGAGGTGGAGGAGGCCTACGAGGACTTTGACGAATATGATGAAGAGTGGGAAGACGAGGAGGAGTGGGACTGGGACGACGAAGATTGATGTCCCTCCCCATTTATTTTAACCCATTTTTTACCACTTCCTCCAGCAGATGGCCACAGAATTGCATTCTTCAGCAGTCCACTCAGCTAACGTTAAAAGCCCTCCCTCCCAACCTTCATCGGTGGTGCTCATGTTCTGGCTGAAGACAAAACTCATTGAGGGTGAGGGAAGCCTGGGAAGGCTCTCAAAGGAGGCCAGAGGGTACGAGCGCGTTCTCATACTCTCTTCACGCTCGATGAAGAGGCACGGCTTCCTGAAGGAGGCCGAGGACTACGTGAAGGAGGCCGGGGCGGAGGTCTTTTCGATAGCTGGACTTCCAGCAGAGCCGAGCGTTGAGGTAATAGAAGAGTTTCTGCCGAAAGTGAAGGATTTCGAGCCGGATCTGCTGATAGCCCTAGGCGGCGGGAGCGTGATAGACACGACCAAAGCGTTGAAGGTCTTCTACGATGCTCCCGAGCTGAACTTTGAGGAGATAGCCTTCATAGACCGCTTTTCAAAGCCCAAGCCCGTTCCCAAGCTCAGAACACCGCTGATAGCGATTCCCTCGACGAGTGGAGCTGGGAGCGAGGTCTCCGGGGCGAGCGTCCTGAAGAAGGGCGACGCTAAGTACAACATCGTGACCCCGGAGATAGCGCCCGACGTTGCCATACTTGACCCGCGACTGCCGAGGACTATGCCGGCAGAGGTGGCACGCAATTCCGGCCTTGACGTCCTCGTTCATGGAATAGAAGCCTACACGACAAAGGTGGCGAATCCATTCAGTGACGCCATGGCGATTAAGGCAATAAAGACCGTCTATAGGTGGCTGCCGCTCTCGGTGAAGGGCGATGAGGAGGCGAGGGCGAGGGTTCACTACGCAGCAACGATGGCAGGTATAGCGTTTCTCAACGCGCGCCTCGGCCTCTGCCATGCTATGAGCCACAAGGCGGCGTGGATTGGTCCGCACGGCCTCCTCAACGCGATACTCCTGCCCCACGTCATGGAGTTCAACGCCACGAAAAGCGACTACGCGAGGAGGCGCTACGACGAGATAGCGAGGGAGCTTGGCTTCTCGACGGCCAAAGACCTCGTGGAGGTAGTACGGGAGCTCAACGAGATGCTCGGTGTCCCGGAGCTGGGTGAACTGGTGGACGATGAAACTTTCGTGAGCAGGGTCGAGGAGATGGCCGAGAATGCCTACCGCGACGGGCTCGTTGTCTTCAACCCCGTCGAGCCAAAGCCGGAGGAGATACGGGAGCTCTACCTGAGGGCCTACAGGGGAGAATAAAAGGGAAAAAGAAATCAGCCAACGGTTATCTCCTTTTCTCCACCGTTTTCAACCTCGTGTATCTTCCCGCCCTTCATGACCTCTACGATGGCAAGGCTCAGCAGGGCGAGGAAGAGGTAGACGAGCGCTGAAGTGCCGAAGAGCACCTCGTAGGCCTTCTCCGTCGGTATCTTGATGGGCACCGGCACTTGAGGAATGTGCACGAGTATGTAGTAGGTGCTCATGACGGTTCCCGCTATGGCCGGCCCCCAGGTGGAACCGAAGTTTCTGAACAGACTGTTCGCTCCGGTCGCCACTCCCATGACCCTCGGCGGGACAGAGAACACCAGCACGTTGATGAAGGAGACGTTCATCAGGGTTATTCCGGCCCCAACGACAGTTATGAGGGCCACGAACTGGGTGAGGGATAGCTGCGTGGCGTACTGGGAGAGCAACGCCAGACCGGCGCTTGCTGTCAGGGCACCAGTTATGGCGAGGGGCTTTGCGCCTGTCCTGGGCATCAGCTTGCCGGCGAGGGGAGCTACGACCAGCATCGCGAGGGCCATAGGGGTCATGAGCAGGCCGCTTTCGAGTATCGTCTTGCCGAAGCCGTAGGGCGGCTTCATCTGGAAGATGTAGGTGTTCGCCTGGCTCATCATCGAGATGCCGAAGGCCGCGAACATTATGCCGAGGTTCACTATCGCGGGATTCCGGGAGGATATTATGTCGAGCGGAATCAACGGATTGTCCGCCCGCTTCTCCCAGAGGTAGAGGAGGAGGGCCCCAACAATGGACACCCCGAAGAGCGCAAGCGTCTGCCCCGCCTGCCAGCCAACGTTCGGGGCGCGCGTAACGGCAACCAGGGCGGGAACAACAGCCCAGACCAGGAAGAGTGCACCGGGCCAGTCGAGCTTTCCGGGGTTCACGTAGCGGCTCTCGCGGAGGATTCTCCACGCAAGGATGAACATGATGACAGCAAACGGTGCCGCCGAGTGGTACGTCCAGCGCCAGCCGAAGTTCTGGGTTACGTACGCGCCAAGGGGAAGAGCGATGACCATACCGACGCCGAACATCGCGCTTATCATCCCCTGAACCTGGGGCACCATCTCGGGCGGGAACTCCTCGCGGACGAGGCTGAAGGCGAGCGGGAATATTGCCATGCCGAGGCCCTGGATTGCCCTGCTGAAGAGGAGCCACTCGAAGCCCGGCGCAAAGCCGTTGAGTATAACCCCCAGCGTGTAGAAGCCCAACGCAACCAGGAACATCTTCTTCTTGCCGTACATGTCCCCGAGCTTGCCGAATATGGCGGCACTTACCGTTCCGACGAGGAGGTATATCGTCAGTACCCAGCTGACGTCGTTGGGGTTGATGGCGAACTCCTTCTGTATCGTCGGCAGTGCGGGGGTCAGCATCGCCTCCGTGTACATGACGAGGAGGGGCAGGATAACGACCACCAGCATCGCCCGCTTTGCATAGGCCATGTCGTAGGTCTCGATATTCCTCGTGACCTCCACTTTTTATCACCGATGTATCGAACGATATATCGTTTATAAATCTAACGGTGGTTGGGCTTATAAACCACGTACCCCATTTTTCACCATGCACCCCCTCCTCAGAAAGGCCATCAAAGAGCGCTTCGGAAGGCTCAACAGGCTCCAGCAGGACGCGTTCAGGGAGGTTAGCTCCGGAAAGGGCGTCCTGATAATAGCCCCCACCGGCTCGGGGAAGACCGAGGCAGCTGTTCTACCGGTATTCAATGAAATCCTTGAAGGGGGACTTAAGCCGGTTTCTGCGCTCTACGTCGCACCGCTCAAGGCCCTCAACAGGGATCTGCTTGAGAGGCTGGAATGGTGGGGAAAGAAGCTGGGAATAACCGTAGAGGTGAGGCACGGCGACACCTCAGCCTACAGGAAGGCAAAGCAGACGAAGAATCCCCCGCAGATGCTCATAATCACTCCCGAAACGCTGGGGGTTATCCTGACGGTCAAATCCCTCAGGAAGCACCTGGAGAACGTGAAGTTCGTCATCGTCGACGAGATAGCGGAGCTGGTGGACAACAAAAGGGGAGCACAGCTCCTCCTGAACCTTGAACGCTTAGCGGAGATAGCCGACTTCAGGAGAATAGGCATGACTGCAACGGTAGGCAATGAGGAGGAAGTGAGGGAGTGGCTGAAGGCGGACGTCATAGTCAAGCCGAACTGGAAAAAGCGCTACCGCTTCCACGTGCTCTATCCAAGGCCAACTGAGAAGGACTTAGAACTCGCCCGGGAGCTGAGCGTCTCGTCCGAGATAGCCTCTAGACTGAGGGCCCTGTGGGGGGTCGTCGAGGGGCACGGGAAAGCTTTGATATTCACCAACACGCGCCAGTTCGCGGAGATTCTGGCGCACCGCCTCAAGGCCTGGGGAAAACCCGTCGAGGTTCACCACGGCTCGCTTTCGAGGGAAGCCAGAATCAAGGCCGAAAAGGCCCTCAAGGAGGGCAGAATTAAAGCGCTGATCTGCACGTCCTCGATGGAGCTCGGCATAGACATAGGCGACGTTGACGTCGTAATCCAGTACATGAGCCCGCGCCAGGTGAACCGGCTCGTCCAGCGCGTCGGGAGGGCCAAACATAGAATCGGCGAGGTCAGCGAGGGCTACGTCATAGCGACGAACGTCGAGGACTACCTCCAGAGCCTCGTCATAGCGAAACACGCCCTCCAAGGCCGTTTTGAGGCGGTCGAGCCAATGGGCGGCCTTGACGTTCTGGCCCACTTCGTCGTCGGCCTGCTCATCGAGTATAAGAAACTCCCGCGCGAGAGACCCTATGAGATAGCGAAGCGGGCCTACGTTTACAGGGATTTGAGCTGGGAGGACTACCTCGACGTCCTGGGGGTTCTCGAAGATGCGAGACTCATGGGCTACGACGAGGAGAAAAACCTTCTCTATCTCCGCCGCGGCGCGTTCCAGTACTACTACGAGAACCTCTCAACGATTCCTGACGAAGTCTCGTGGAGGGTTTTCGACGCGGGGAGCGGGCACGTCATTGGAAGGCTCGACGAGAGGTTCGTGATGGACCTGGAGGAGGGCATGGAGTTCGTCATGAACGGCTGGAGCTGGATCGTGCTTAAAATCGACGACGAGGCGAGACTTTTGAAGGTCCGCGAGAGCAAAAGTCTGGAGAGCGCGATACCGAGCTGGGAGGGCGAGATGATCCCCGTTCCCCTCGGAGTGGCCCTCGACGTCGGCAGGCTGAAGAGGGAGCTGGCCTTTGACTTCGAGAAGGCGAAGGAGCTCCTTGAGGGGGTTGAGTTCAGCGAGGAGGAGCTGAGGAGGGCGTTTGACGAGATCAGGGACGAGCCCTTCTCGACCGACCGCGACATCGTTGTTGAGAGCACGCCGAAAGCGCTGGTAATCCACGCGGACTTTGGAAACAGGGCGAACGAGGCTCTGGGAAGGCTTGTTCACTCGCTCCTCATCCTGCGCTACGGCAGGGTCTTCTCCGTGAGGAGCCAGGGGCATGCGGTGGTCTTCAAGACGCCCTTCCAGCTGAACCCGGAGGAGGTGAAGGGCTACCTCTACCAAGAGCCAGAAAGCCTTGAGTTCATAGTCTCCCGCGCGCTGAGGGATTCCCATGCATACAGGTGGCGCATGCTGAACGTGGCGAAGCGCTTCGGGGCCTTGAGGAGGGACGCGAAGATAAGGAAGGTCGAGAGGCTCTTCGAGGGGACGGTGATTGAGCGCGAGACCTTGAACGAGCTGTACCACGACAAGGTTGACGTAAGAAAGGGAGAGCTCGTCCTTGAGATGCTCAAAAGGGGCACGATGAGGGTGAAAACGGTTCTCAGGAAGGAACCCTCGACTTTGGCCAGGCTCAACATGACCGTCGGCGGCGAGTTCCTGCTGAGCGGGACGCTGGAGAGGGACGAACTGATAGAGCTGTTCAGGAAGAGACTGCTCGACCACGAGGTCGTTTTAGTGTGCACCAACTGCGGGTGGAGCGCGAAGACGAGGGTGGCGAGGCTTCAAAACATAGAGCTCAGACAGTGCCCGCGCTGCGGCTCGAAGATGCTCGCGGTTGCCCACCCGATAGATGCGGAGGAGTTTCTGCCGGTTCTTGAGAAGGTTCGCCATGGGAAGCCGCTGGAGAGGAGGGAGGAGAGAACCTACCGGAAGCTGCTGAAAGCTGCGGACCTCGTGGACTCCTACGGCTTCGAGGCAGTTTTAGCACTGGCCAGCTACGGAACCGGGCCGGACACGGCGGCGAGGCTTCTGGCGCAGTACCGGGGCGAGGCACTCCTCGTCGCACTCATGGAGCGTGAGAGGCAGTTCATAAGGACGAGGCGCTTCTGGGTGGATAGGAAGGAGAAGGAAGAAGGTGGTGAAGAGGACTCATGAGGGCCGCGCCAATGCTCGGGCGCCGCCGGGTAGTTAACCTCCCAGCTTCTTGATGCCCTTGATGTCGCCCTTCTGGACGAGTCTCAGCAGTTTGACCGCGTGGAAGAGCTGGGGGGCGTTGGCCTCGTCCTCCAGGAGCCCGTCCACGAGCCTGAGGAGTTCCTTCTCCGCCTTTTCCATCGCCCTCTCCGAGAAGTCCGAGAACTCGAGGGCCTTGACGATGGCGAGGAGCTCGGGGGGAAGGCCGGCAGAGCTTACGGGGCGTTTCGACTTGGCCCTCTTCCTCGACCCCCCTGGAGGTGCCCCCCTCGCCTTGGGCTTCTTTCCTGTGATCTCTGCGATGGCATTCCTTAGCTCCTCGACCTCTTTTGTAACGTCTATTCCTGCGGCTTTTAGAGTTCTTAGCGGATCTTTGATATCTGGCGAAAACGCCTCTTCCATCGCTCGCAGGTGCTTGACATCATGATCCTTTGGCCACATTTTATTGATGAGTTTTATCGTGGGGGGAATCGCTTCCTTTATTGCGCGCTCGGTGGACTTGGCAACCGATGGTCCAAGTATTTCTCTTTCCTGTAATTTTTTCACAACAAGTTTTGCGAACTCTGAAGGCCTCTTTTCAACCTCCTCTATGCTTTTGTTTTTCATGACGAGATAGTCGTATATTGCGTCACCTATGGCCCACCCGATATCTTCGTGTTCCTTGCCCAGATGGTTTGCAACAAGAACAGCGAGCACTCCGTGGAGTATATGGTATCCCCGTGACTTTGGGTCCCTCTCTCTCCCAATGTAATGATGGTACTCATGGTCAAAGAGTGCTCTAGCAGTTTTTAAGTCGCCAGTTTCATCAACTGCAAGGGTTTTTTTACCCTTTCATAGTTTCTTTCAGGGTCTATTTGCCTTACGAACTCTATGTATCCGTTGAACGGCATATGCGCGCCTTCTATGGACTCTATAACTTCTTCGGGTAGCCCATACTTCTTCGCCAGTTCTTTACGTATTTCTCTCCAAGGCTTCCTTTTTTTCTTCCCCCCGAATATGAACATCCCGGTCAAGGCCAGAAGCGACAAAGCCACCACCCCTCAAACTTCATCGCTATTGGAGATAAGGTTTTCGAAGTCCCGGCGGGCCCCCCAAACCCCCGGTTCCATGCAAGAAAGGGTTCCACTTTCCGGGGGTTTTGGTGCCCTTAACCCCCCACCAGTTACTGGTGGCCCCCTACCTGAAAGCCAGTTCCACGAGTGGGTCGGGGATCACGTAGCCATCAACGGTCTTTTCAAGGTAGCCGTAACGGACGAGGTTGCTGAGGACGTTGGAGAAGTTCTTGTCGTCTATCCTCTTCCCCTCAAGAATCTCCACGGTCTCCTTTATCTCCTTCCAGCGGTGCTTCCCGTTGGCCACCGCCCGCATCGCCAGCTCGTAGCGGTGGGATAGCTCCCTCAGCCGGGAGAACTCCGCCAGAATCAGCCTCTTAGCGTCCTCCTTGAGCCTCTGGAGAGCCCGGGAGTGGCCCAGCCCGAGGTAGCGGTTGTAGCCGTAGAGGGTGAGCCAGCCGACTATGCCGTCCAGCTCATCGACCGCCTCATCGATCTCCTCCCGTGAAACCCTAAGGCCGAGCTCGTCAAAACCCCTCTCAAGAAAATCCACGCTCTGGTGCCTCTCAAAACGCTTCAGCCTGATCTCCAGGTGGGGCCTCCCAAAGAGCGCCGAGCCCGGGTCATGAAGCCTCAGAAAGTCCTCCAGCAGGCCAACCTCCGAGCCCGTCAGCACAAAGCTCACGTTCTCAAGCTCGTCGATGGCCCACGCGATGAGCTCGGGGTAGCGGGAATTCGAAAATCGCAGGTACTGGGCCTCGTCTATCGCGATGACAAAGCGCTCTCCGAGGGAGTTTATGCGCTCAAGGAGGCCGTAGAGGTTTACTCCCCTCTCGACCTCAACCTCAACGCCGAATCCAAGGAGGCGCACGCCCCTGATGCTTCTCGCTAGCTCCCTGGCCCGCTCCTTTCCCGACCTCTTCAGGAACCCCTCGAGGATGAGCTTTGCCAGGGCCTCCCTCGGCACGTTGCCGAACTCGGAATAGACCTTTCTCGCGTCGATCTTGACGCTTCCGTAGGGTAGTTCGTTCAAAGCAACGTTCAGGAGTGAGCTCTTTCCAAGGCGCCTGATTCCGAGGATCGTAACGAGGCCAAGGACCTTCCTCAGGCCGTCCTCAACACGCTCAAGCTCATCTCTTCTGTCGTACAGTTCTTCCCTTCTGGTCTTCGGCCTCGGGTTGAAGAGCATACCCCCCACCAGTTACTGGTGGGGGGCCTTCCTTAAAAAGGTGATGGGAAGAGAAAGTTCACCCGCTCTTCCCATAAATCTCGTTCAGTGCCTTCAGGAACTCGCTGGCGGTAACCACGTCCCTCACGTCGATGTGCTCGTTCTTGGTGTGGGAGATGTCGAGGTTTCCGGGGCCGAACACTATGGTTCTGGTTCCGTTGTACATGAAGTTTATGGCATCGGTCCAGCTCCTCATCCCGCCGAACTCGTCTATCTCCGTGACTTCCATCGCCTTCTTCGCCAGCTGAACTATCTCCTCGTCCGGCTCCAGCCGGTAGCCGTCCCATATCTCGGTGTACTCGTACTTCAGCGTGTACTCGTCGAATATCGGGTCGAGCAGGTCGAGTATGTCCTCTACCTCCTGCTCGGGCAGAAGCCTCGCCTCAAGCCTTCCCCTGCAGAGGGCGGGGATTAAGTAGACCGGGTTCTCACAGACCAGCTCCTGGATTCCGATGTGAGGGTCGAAGAACTCGCCCCTGGCCTTGAAGGGCTCGAGCTTCTTCATCTCCTCCAGCATCTTGTAGGTCTCCTCTATCGCGTTCACCCCGCTCTCGGGGCACGCTCCGTGGGCCTCTTTGCCGTCCACCTCGAAGTAGGCCTCGATGTTGCCCGCGTGGGCTATGTGAACCTCCAGGTCGGTCGGTTCCAAAACGACGGCCATCTTTGGCTTGTAGCGCTCCATGAAGAGCGCACTCCCTTGGCCGCCCAGCTCCTCGTCGCTGACGAAGACTATGCCGACGTTGAGTTCCTTCCCTTCCCTGCGGAGGTTCTCCAGCATGAGGAGTATAGCCGCCGCCCCGCCCTTGATGTCGCTCGCTCCGGTTCCGTAGACGATGTTGCCCCTCACGAAGGGCTCCGCGCGAATCGGTATCGTGTCGATGTGAACCTCATAGAAGAGCTCGGCCTCGGGGTTGACGACGAGGTCGATGATCTGCCCGTCGCTCTCGATATGGACGTCGTAGTTCAGTTTGTGGAGGAACTCCATTATGTGGAGCATTATCCTGTCTTCCTCCCCGGATGGGGAGGGTATCTTCAAAAGCTGAAGGAGTATCTCCTTCGCGCGCTCGGTTTTCATTTGGGTCACCTAATTCAACCTCCGCGGTTGAGTTTATAAACATCCCCCGCGTAATTCGAGGGGGTGATGAAGAGTTTGACCCCTCCCGACGGGGTTTGCCCTCCGTATGAGGAGGCGGTCCTCCCTCGAGCCCCTTTTGGAGGTGAAAGCGTGAGGATAAGCTCCATCGAGGAGTTCCCCCGCGAGATAGTGCCCGTTGAGATTCCTCCCCACACCACGATGCTGAGGGGCATAGGCTGGGACTCGAACGTCTACCTGGTGAGGGACGGGAGAGAGGCCCTCGTAGTGGACACCGGCACCGGCGTTAACTGGCACGTCTACGCTGAAATCTGGGAGAGGGAAGGTCTCCTCAACGGCGTTGAGAGGGTCACGATATTCAACACCCACGAGCACTTCGACCACGTGGGCGGGAACATGGCCCTGGCGGACTGGCTGAAGAGGAAGGGCATTGAGGTTCTCTTCGCCGCCCACGAAGCCACGGCAAAAACGCTGGAGAAGGGAGACGACTACGTGATTCTGGCCTACTCCTACGGAAGGAGGTTTGAACCGCAGAAGGTTGATCTCCACATGAGGGAGGGCGATGCGCTCAAGGTCGGCTCACTGGAGCTTGAGCTGATTCACACGCCCGGCCACACGGCGGGAAGTTCGTGCCTTTACCTGGACGATGGTGAGACGAGGGTGATGTTCACAGGGGATACAGTCTTCAACGGCACGGTTGGAAGGACGGATCTGCCGACAGGGAACGGCTGGAAACTTCAGGAGAGCCTCGAAAGGCTCAGGGATTACGACGTTGATTTCGGTCTTCCTGGACACGGATGGGTCATAAAGGACTGGAGAGAGAACATCGATGAAATCCTGGGGTGGCTCTGATGCGGAAGGGCTCCGTGAAGGAGGTTCTCGCGAAGCTCAAGTACGACCCGAGGGAGGACGAAGGGGACTACTACATCGTTATCGAACATCGCGGGGCCTACGGGGATATAAAAAAGATCCCCGTCGAGATGATAGAGCTCGGTCACGGCTACTTCTTTGTCGGGGACGCCCAGATACCCTACCACCGCATTCTGAGGGTCGTTAGAAAAGATGGAGAGGTAATATGGGAGACCAGAAAGGACAGGAGGGGAGAGAGTGATTGATGCCCACGCCCACTTCGAGTTTTACAAGAAGGACGCACCGAAGATCATAAAGGAGTGCCGGAAGGATCTCGCCGCTGTGGTGGACTCAATCACCGAGTACAGGAAAACCCACGTCTGGAAGAGCTGGGAGATGCTCAGGCCGTACTTCGGCTTCATCTTCCCCACCCTTGGGTACCATCCGAACGAGGCCAGAAGGGGCAACTGGGAGAAGGTGAAGCGGGTTGAGGAGTTCATACTGAACCACAGGAACGAGATAGTGGCGATAGGAGAGATAGGGCTCGACTACCACTACGCGGAAAACGAAAGGCAGCGGGAGAACCAAAAGGAAATTTTCCGGTATTTTCTGGAGTTTGCCGCCGAACTCGACCTCCCGGTTGTCATACACGCCAGAGAGGCCGAAAGGGAGGCCTTTGAGATGGTTCAGCGCGCGGGCGTTAGGGCGTACTTCCACTCCTTCGCCGGGAGCGTTGAGCTGGCGGGGGAGATAGCGGAAAACGGGCACCCCATCGGGATAAACACGGGGATAGTTTTCATCCCAGAGGTAATGGCGGCGGCGAAGGCAGTTGAAGTCGAAAACATGCTGGTGGAAACGGACGCTCCCTACATGAGTCCCATCAAGGGGGAGAGAAACAGACCGTGCAACGTCCGCGTTGCCATTGAAGAGGTGGCAAAGCTTAAGGGCATGGAGTTTGAGGAAGTCGAGAGGGTCACCGAGAGGAACGCGGTGAGGTTCTTCAATCTGAGGCTGTGAGGTGATGGTATGGCGATCGATATACCCGAGGTGACGGAGGTCAGGAACCTGCTGGAAGAGCTTGGAGAGGGGGCGCTAATAGCGAGGCTCGATTCGTTCGTGACCCTCAACGAGGGGCTTGAGAGCAAGAAGGGCGAGGACTTCATAAAGGTCTCGATACTCGGCTTCTTGGAGGGCATAACCACGACCCTTATGATGAAATACCCCGAGAACGAGCGTGTGGCCGGGCTCCACGAGCGGATACGGGCCAGGCGGGCGGAGCTGGACGAACTTTTCAGAAAGCCGGCGATGCAGAACCTGAGGTAAGTCAGCCAGCCAAAAAAGGTGCACACCGGGGGGCGCATACGTCCCGGGATGCCTTGCTGTATATTTTCCAACATTTCGCAGCCTCACCAAAAGCCTATTATACCTTAAACTCGTTATATGAAGTATACGTATCCGACACAGGAGGGGCCCTAACTGTTGCCTCCAATCAAGGCCCCTCTAATCACCCTCACACACCCGACAGCTAGGGTCTCTTCTTCGAGAAGGTGAGAAAATGAGAAAAAGGGTTATATTTCTTATTTACCTCCTCTTAGCCTCCTATCTAAACGTGGGCTTCGTCGGCGTTTCCCATGTTGTCGGGGCCCAGGAAACGTACGTTTTTCAGGACGACTTCAACGACAACAGCCTCGATACGGATAAGTGGACAGAGGATGTTGTCGGTAGCGGGAACAGCTACACCGAAGCAAACGGAGAAGCCCAATTCATTACCTATGGGCATCAGGGAATCGAGAACGGGCATGCGTTCCTTCGGAGCTCTATGATTCCCATAAACAACTGGAGTTACGTTATCTTCTCGGGAAGCTGGAAGTTCACAGATCCGGGAACAGCAGAGATGTGGTTCAGGATTTATGACACTAACTCTGGCAACTACATCGGTGTACGCTATGTCAGCTGGCCAGCGGATAAGATAACATACGACCGGCCTGAGGGCTCGATAACGAACTATAGAGCCATTCCCAGAGATTACGTCACATTCAAGGTAGTTCTCTACAAGGATCACTTCGAATACTGGGAGGGCGGGAGTTTGGTCAAGACAGTGCCAACCACAGGCCTGGAGAACGCAACAAACTTCCAGCTGGTTATAGGAGGCTGGGACTATTCTTCCATCTACTCCCACATGTACTTTGACAACGCCGCGGTTGAGTACGAGCCGGCCCTTCCGGAGGACGAGCCCCTTGAGGTGACCATCGTTTCCCCGGAGGAAAGGGAGTACGACACGTCCGTGATAGACCTGAACGTCACCGCCAACAAGCCGGTTGATGAGTGGCGCTACTCGCTCAACAGTGGAGAGAACGTGACGTTCACCCCGAACACCACCATAACGGCGCCGAACGGGGAGAACCTCCTCGTGGTATACGCCCTGGCCGGCGACGAGAGAGGAATGGCTCAGGTGAACTTCTATGTGAACGCGAGCGAGGAAGACACAACTCCGCCGGGAACCGTTGAGAACCTCACCCACGAGGTTGGGACCGACTATATACACTGGACGTGGAAGAACCCGGAGGATGAGGACTTCGAGACTGCCCTCGTTTACATCGACGGGGAGTTTCAGGGCGAGACCGACGAGGGTGAGTGGTGGCTCGACGAGCTGTCACCGGGCGAGACCCATACGATTGGAATCCTCACGAGGGATTATTCCGGGAACGTGAACACCACCTGGGTGAACGACACGGCAACGACGCTCACACCGGCCGAAACCGTCTACGTAAACGAGAGCGGCTGGTGGTACGAGGGAGGCGAGCTGAACCCCAGCGAGACCCCGCTCCAGGACGGCATAGACGGGGCTGTCAAGGGCGGGACGGTAATGGTCCTCGCCGGGACGTACCCGGAGAGCGTCGAGGTGGACAAGCCCCTGACCGTGGAAACGGGCGAAAATGCCCGCGTAACCGGCGACGGCTCCGAATGGGAGAACGGGAAAAAGCCGGTCTTCTACGTGAGTTCGGACAACGTCACGCTGAGGGGGTTTGAGATAGACTCGTCGGTTTCCAACATCGGGGTCTGGCTCGATGACGTGGGGAACTGCACGGTCGAGAACAACAATATCATCATAAGGGAGGCCGGGGAGAGCGAGCGCTACGGAATCTACCTCAGCTACGGTGGAAATCACGTGGTCAGGAACAACGAGGTGAGCGTCTCGGGCTTCCAGGGGGTCGGAATCTACGTCTACGAGACGGACGGCGAAAGCGACGTTTACGGGAACACCGTTGTAACTGAGGGCGACAGCGCCGATGGGATAGAGGTGTTCTACTCCTCGGCACGGGTTTACGACAACACGGTCTCGATAAGCGGCGTGGGGGAAACCCCCGGCTACGCGCTCTATCTGTACCTGGCGGAAGATTCCTCGATAGACAACAACGGACTGACGACCAACCTGTCGGAGGAGAACGCGTGGGCGATACTCGTTATCGGGGAGTTCAAAGGTTCGCTGAGCGGAAACAGGATAAACGGAGTACAGACTGAGATAGTCTGCCCTGAAAACTGTCTCCTGAGGGGTGTTTCGCCGGAGAACAGACCCGCTCCCCCGGAGGGCTACGGGGACGTTGGGGAGTACCTGGAGATAGACGCCGATTCCTGGCTCCATCTGGGCCTTTACTACGACGATTCATCGCTGGGAGGCCTCAGAGAGGACACCCTGGAGATATGGCGCTTCAATGAGGACTGGACGCTCGATGGGACGAGCGGAGGGAGCCTGGACACATCGAAGAACCTTGTCGAAGCGAACCTGACGCAGTTCAGCATCTTTGCCCCGCTGGCCCAGGAGGAGAACGACGTTACGCCTCCGGTTCTGACCTTCGTTGAGCCGACTCCAGAGAATGGTGCCCTCATCGGATACTCCCATGTAGTTATCAACGTCACCTCGAACGAGAACCTAAGTGAAGCCCTCATCGAGTTCGATGGAGCAAACCACACCATGCTCGGCTCCGGGAGGAACTGGCACTACGAGGCCGACGTTTCGGACGGGGTTCACACTTTCAAAGCTTACGGGACTAACTTAGCTGGCAACAACGGAACGAGCGAGGGACGGAGCTTTGAGGTTGACACGAAGGCACCGGAATACTCGGAGGTTGGGCAGGACAAAGCTGGAATCCCACCCGGAGGGGAGCTTCACGTTCACGCCCTCTGGAGCGACCCGCATCTCAGCTACGCGAGGCTCGTCACGAACGCAACCGAGGGAGGGGCATGGGACTGGATAGACGATACCTTCTTCGAGGGGAGCGAGGGATGGAGCAACTTCACGATTTCAACCGAGGGGCTTGATCCGGGTCTCTACTGCTGGCGCATAGAAGCATCGGACTCCCTGGAGCACTGGAACTCGACCCCAACCGAGTGCTTCCGGCTTTATGAGCCGCCGGAGATAGTTTCTCACTCCCCCGAAAGCCCCGTCGAGAGCTACGTCGGCGATACCGTGACTTTCAGCATAACCGCGAGCCAGGTCGTGAACGTCACATGGTACCTCGACGGGAGCCCCGTGAAGACGGAGCAGAACGTCGAAACGTCCACCTACACCAACTCCGACGCTGGAGAGGGCGAGCACGGGGTAAGGGCGGCGGTAGAGAACGCCAACGGCTCGGCGAGCCAGTTCTGGGCGTGGTACGTCTATCCGAGGCCGGGCCTCACGGTGAGCTTCGTCGAGCCAACGCCGGAAAACGGGGCAAGGCTCAACGTGAGAACGGTGGTTATAAACGTCACCTCGTCGCTCGACCTTGAAAGCGCAACCCTCGAATGGAACGGCGTCAACGAGAGCATGAGCGGCTCCGGAAGAAACTGGTGGGCAACCAAGGAGAACCTCGCCGATGGAACCTACACCTTCCGCGTTTACGGCTCGGCCGACGGAGTTAGCAACGCCACCGAGGAGAGAACGATAGAGATAGATGCAACGGCCCCGGGGTTCATCGAATACGGCCAGAGTTCGGACGAGGTTCTTGAAGGGGAGAGCATTGAGGTATTCGCGAGGTGGAGCGATGCCCATCTCGACGGGGCCGTTCTGGTGACGAACGCGACCTTCGTTGATGGAGCCTTCGTCTGGAGCGAGGTTCCTCTCGAAATCGCCGGCGGCTGGAGCAACTGGAGCATAAACACCGACGGGAACTTCGCGGGGAAGGTCTTCTGCTGGTACATCAGGGCAAACGACACCTTCGGGAACGAGAACGAGACACCGGAGCTGTGCTTCCGCGTCGGGGAAAGGCTGAGGATAATCTCATTCTCCCCAGAGGGCAATGAGGTGGAGCTTCCCCACAGCGGGACAGCGGTCTTCTCGGTGGAACTCAACCAGATTGCAAACGTCACGTGGTTCGTTAACGGGACGGAGGTTTTTGAAGAGGTAGGAAACGAATCCACGTACACGAACTCGACCCTGATTCCGGGCCTCTGGAACGTGAGCGTCATCGCCGGTAACGGGAACGGTCTCGCGAGGCACTGGTGGCTCATGAGGGTAAGGAGACCAGAGGCACCCCTTGATGTGATCATCACCGCGCCCGGGAACGGGTCGAGGGTGAAGGGGAACCATGTGGAGGTCAGGGTTGAGGCGAACAGGGAGCTCTCATCGGCGGTTCTGGAGCTGGACGGAGTAAACCACACGATGCTCGGCTCCGGAAAGAGCTGGAGCCTGAACGTTTCCCTGACTGATGGTCACCACGTCATCAGGGCGTACGGAACGGACGAACGCGGAAACGGGGCAGCGAGCGGGGAGGTGGCTTTTGACTCCGACGGAAAGCCTCCGGAAATAACGGTGAACTGTCCGGGGGAGGTGGACGAGGGGACATCGGTGACCGTGGAAGCGGTGATAAACGACGTCCACCCGGACAGTTACAGGGTGTACCTTGACGAAGCCCTCCAAGAGGAAGGAGGGTACCCCAGCAACTCCACGCTCAGATTAACCTTCCAGGCCTCCGAACCCGGAATCGTGGAATACAGGATCTGGGCCAACGACACCTTCGGATGGGAGAGCGAGAAAACCGTGGAGATTAGGGTGAGGGACAGAACGCCTCCGGCCCTTGCCCTGCTCCCGCCCACCCCGGAGAACGGCTCGATTCTGAACGAGAGCACGGTGGAGTTCAGGCTGCTCTCGAACGAGAACCTTTCGCAGGCCCTGCTTTACCTGAACGGGACCGCGTACGAAATGAACGGCTCCGGAAGGAACTGGAGCCTGTCGATGGCGCTTGAGGACGGGGAATACAGCTTTTACATCGAGGCCTCGGACATAGAGGGCAACACCAACGAAACGGAGCGCAGAACCTTCAGGATTGACACCACCCCGCCAGCGCTCCGGTTCGTCCCGCCAACACCGGAAAACGGCTCCCTCATCAACACCTGCACATTCACTGTCACGGTAAACGCCAGCGAGCCCCTCGGCTCTGCCGTCCTGGAGATGGACGGAGGGAACTTCACGATGTCAGGATCGGGGAGGCTCTGGAGCTACACCGGAGAGCTCTGCTCCTCCGATGGTGAATACTCCTTCATGGTTTACGGCACCGACCTTGGGGGCAACAGGGGAACGAGCGGGAGGAGGACAATAGCGGTCGACTCAACCCCGCCGCTTATTGAATGGGTGCATGGGAGAAACATGAGCCCCATCGCGCCGGGAACCTTTGAGGTGGAGAGGCTCTCCAGAGCGTCCATCGAGGTGAACGCCACCGACGAGCACCCGCTGGTCTACGAGGTCTACCGTAACCCGCTTCCGAACCTGCTGGAGCCGCCCGTATGGAGAGGAAGCTACGAGAGCGGTGTTCCCTTTGGCTTCCCTGTCAGGACCCGGGAGGTGGGGGATGATGTTTACCTCATCGTCGTGAGGGACAGGGCAGGGAACGAGGCCAGGCTTAGATACACGGTTCACGTCGTCGATACCACTCCGCCAGAGCCGGTTGCAGACCTGACGGTCAGCACGAGCACTTCGGGGTTCACCTCAAGGTGGAGGAACCCCACCAACGATGACTTCGAGAGGGTTGAACTGTACCTCGATCCGAAGGAGATTGAGGGCGAGAAGGGAGAGAAGGTCATGGACTGGAACTCCTCACTCGTTGCCAACCTCACGGGGGACCCGGGTGAGGAAATGGAGTTTTCGATGAACCTCGCCCACGGGAGGCACGTCCTGTACGTGAGGACCTTCGACAGATACTGGAACATCGGAAAGCCGGTGAGTATAGCTTTCACGGTGCCACTGCCAAACTTTGTGATTTACTACGTGAAACCCACCCCCGAGAACGGAACTGTCCTTGAGAGCGAGGTTCGGGAGGTCACGGTGGCTGTGGCATCGAGCGTATCGCTCAGGGAATGTCAGGTTACCTGGAACGGTGTATCGCTGCCGGCTGGGGTGACCAGGAACGCCTGCAGGGCGAGGTTCACCGTTATCCCCGGCGGAGAGTACAGCTTCTCGATATCGGCGACGGACGTGTACGGAAGAACCGCAAGGACTACCGTCCGGAGGTTTTCGGTAAAAAGGGAATGCTTTGCCGATGGAAGCTCCCTGACGATAGAATCCACAGGAGGACAGGACTCTCTCCTCTTCCCGGTGGAGTTCACGTTCGTAACAAACAGCCTCGCGAGGGAGTACTCCTACAGGGCTTCCGTCCGGGGTGAGAGCGTAAACGGCACCTTTGAGCCGGAGTTTGAGGTGGTTGGATTTAAAGAGGTCGAGGATCCCTTCTGGGGGAAGGTAGGGAGGCTCTACATCGTCAGGGCCATTTTCACCCTCGACCTCTGGGGGATAAGGGACGCCGTTTTGAAGGGAGCCGAGGAGAAGATCCCCGTGCACCTTGAGGTAAGGGCTACCGACGACTGTGCCCGCTCGCTCACGGCAGAGAAGGAGCTGACCGTCTGTGAAAACCCGGAGAAGCCCGACCTGTCGGTGAACCTGAAGGACTTCTACTACCGCGATGAAGAGGTCATCGTGTCCGCGGAGGTCACCAACGGTGTTCCTGTGAGGGAGTTCTACTACTCCATCAACGGGGGGCCATGGGGGGAGTTCAACGGGAGTGCAAACCTCACGGGCCTTCTGAGGCCGGGTGAGAACACGGTCTCGGTTATAGCCGTGAGCGGGTGCGGTGTAGAAGCGAGACGGGATGTTTCAGTGTTCCTCGGTCCGCCGAGCGACGGCGACTGGCTTGTGAACGATACAGAAGAGTGCATCGGCCACGAGTTCACCGTGAACGGTGGACTGGCCGTGGATGAAACCGGCAACCTGACGCTCAGGGGCTGTAAGGTTCATCTCCGCGGAGGAGTGGGGGTGAATGGAAGTCTGAGAGTCCTTGAGGGCTCGCTGATAGGAAACGCAAGCGGACTATGGGGCGACTCCGGAAAGCTGGAGGTAGAGGACTCAACCCTTGAGGGCGGTAAAGTTGGGAGCTTCGTTGATGGAACGGTAAGGGTTGAAAGGGCACTGCTCGCGGGGGAGTTCACCTTTGAAATTTCCGAGGTTAGTATTGACTCAAGCAGGATTGAGGGCGGCCTCTTTACAGGTGGGAGCTTTGATATCACAAACACCCTCGTCACGGGCGGGGGAGGAATAGCGATCGGCGACGTGAGCGAGGGAAGGATCGAAAACGTAACTGTAAGGGACTGTACCTACGGGATCCATCTCATAAACGACAACGGGAGGAACGCGGTCTTCAGGGACGTCCTCGTGGAGAACCCACGCGAGGCGGGGATTTTCATCGACCTGAGAGGAGGCTACTGGAGCGGGGAAGCGGTCTTCACGAACCTGAGCGTTGTCGGGGGCAACGTGGTGGTAAACGGGGGGAGCGCGACCTTCAACCGCTCAAAGATAGAGCCCGGGGAAGGCTACGCGGTGCTGGTGGATTCGGCGGGAAAAATCCTGACGTTCAAAAACTCCAGCGTGGGAGGTAAGGGCTTCCTGATAAGGGAGCTGAGCACCCTCTCCCTCCGGGACAGCAACCTGAGTGGAGACATCAGGGGAAGCGTCGGCTACACCGAGGTTCTGGTGAGTCCGGGAGCGAGGGCGTCGCTGAAGGGAGGTGCTGCGGACGAGGTCAGCTGCGACGTGAGGGGCGTTCTGTCCGTAGTCAGCTACACCCTGAACCGCGGAAGTATAACCGTGCACGGCGGTGGGACGCTCAGGGTGGAGGACGAAGACGGCATTCCGGCCACAGACCCCGCCGATGGGGACGCCAGCGTCCTCAAAGGGGTTCTCATCCAGGAGGCTTCCGGCGAGGAAAAGGCACACCTCGTCTTCCTGAACTCCAGGCTCCAGAACGGCAGCATCGTCACCGACTCCAGATGGTTCCTGATAAGGGGCAGCGTAATCGACGGCGAGCTGAGCTTCAACACCGACGACGAGTCCCTGAGCGGGGGTCTCAGCGGTGAGGTGGCCTTCGGCTCAAACGCCGGATGGTACTACAGCACGAATACGCTCCCGGAGAACTGGTACTACTCGCGGGACGTGGAGGGCATGAGCCTGGGCACAGGCCCCTTTGTTGCACGCTCCTCGACGGCACCGCTGGGCTGGAACTCTGGTACGGAACTTGGAACCTTCACCCTGCTGTATCTCAAGAGGACGTTCAGCGTGGAGGAGCTTCCGGTGAGGGCCACTCTGTTCTACTCCGCCGTCGGAAGGGTGGAGGTTTACGTGAACGGGCGGAGGGCCGTGAACGATGGAAGGCTCGGAGGCGTTTCGTTCGCAGGATTGGGCGCACACGGAAAGCCCCACTCGGGAAGCGTTGATGTGGCCCCCTACCTGCTTCCGGGGGACAACCTGATAGCCGTCCTCGTTAAGGTCCCCTCCGGCTACCCGTACCCGGAGTTCGGAGCCTTCAGGGCCTCCCTGACGCTGGAGAGCGGCCTGGCCTCCGTAACTGACAGCGTTCTCAACGGGAAGGTGAGCGGCTACGGGAGCAGGGTTATGTTCGCGAGGGACGAGATCAACACTGGGATGAGCTTCGGATACCTCTCCCGGGTCACCGTCTCGGACTCCCGGATACACGGCACCCTGCAGGCCGTCGGGAGGATTGAGCTTATCAACAGCGAGCTAATCGGCCAGGGAAGCGGAACGGGACTCAAGATGACCGATTACGGGATGATGAAGGTGGAGAACTCCCGGATACACGGGTTTGACTGCGGAATAGTGGCCACGAGCGAGGTCAACGTAACCGGAAGCGAGGTGTATGACAACGACGTCGGGATAAGACTGAAGAGTGCAAGGATCGTGGTTAAGGATTCCTACGTCATGAACAACGGCGTTGGGATAGAGACCTCCAACGTCACCGGCCGGATAGACAACAGCGTGATCTACGGCAACAACATCGGCATAAGGGTTAACGCAGGGGGAGACGCCTACACGAGGGGCAATCAGCTGTCCATAACGCACGGAACCATCGTCGGGAACTCCGTTGGGGTTCTATTCGAGGGAAGGGACGGGAGCGGCTACGTTGAGCTCACGAAGAGCCTGATCCAGAACAACGACCTTGGGTTGCTCATAAACTCGACTCCAACGCCAGGAATACGCTCCGATTCCCTGGTGAACGAAAGGGACGTGCTCGTAGAGGGCCCCTCCGCCCAGATGCTCTTCAACATTGACTGGGGCGGTGAGGAGCCGGAGATGGTGCAGAGTTACCAGGAGGGGCTAATGTACACCCGCGATGGCACCATCAGGGAGGACTACGACATACTCGCGAGGAACTGGAAGCCGGTTGTGTACAACTCAACCGAGACCGGGGAAGATTGGGGTTCCAGCCTCCTCTCGGCCTTTTTGGAGGTAATCCCCGTTGAAAACGGGTCCGTGAAAGGAGTGATAACCCTAGCCGGAAAGGCCGTATCCAGGGACGGCATCTCAAAGGTCACCTACTCCCTTGAGAGAAACGGAAGCGTGGAAACGCTGGCCGAGGTTTCCGTCGGCTCGACCACCTACGACGACTACATACTCGTGGACACGCTCGGGATGAACCTCACCGGTCCGGGGGTTCTGAGGTTCACGGCCACGGATTCAACCGGCAAGAATCTCACGAGCTCCGTGAGGGTTTACTTCGCCAACGCCGAGGTTGTGCTGGAGAACGTCAGCGTCAAAAACGCCACCAACGTCTACTCGCTCTACACGGTTAAATACGACGACTACACGGAGGGGCCGCATGACTTCGCCCTGAACTGGGACAGGATGGCGTGCGTCACGGTGAGCCTGAGGAACACCGGGCTGATGAACGGAACGGCGAGGGTCGTGCTGGAACTGCCGGAGTACATCGAGAGGCACACCGGAAAGGTCGAGGGAATCGCCTACCTGCCGCCCAACGGGTCCCTGAACCTGGAGTTCGTGATACCTGTCGTTGAATACGACTGGGGAACCATGACGTGGGACGTGCTGCCCGATGAACTGCCGGACCTGGAAAGGTTCACCGTCAGGGTCAAGCTCTACGACGAGGACAACCTGCTGAGGGCAGATGTACCCGTGAGGGTGGGCTTCACCCTCGGCCCGGTCTTCGAGATAACACACTACACCATGTACCCGTACTCCAGGGCCTACTGCGAGAGCTTCCCCAACGACTGCCACAACACCCCGCCCTACGACGGGGACGGCGACGATACCGTCGAAGCTGCCGAAAGCCACCACTTCGACCTTAGCTACGAGAACATCGGCGACAGGGATGCGGAGGTGCTGATGATAGACCTGACGGACCATATACCCGAGAGGTATCCCGGGGAGAAGATACTCCGCGGGCAGAGCGCATACATATTCCCGAACTCCTCGGCCCTTGCGGACACTAGCCCCGGCTCCTTTGACCTCCTCGGAAGCGCCCCCGTCGGGGTCGAGAAGAGCGGCAAGTATCTCTTCATCGACTGGTGGGCGGACGTTCCTCCCGTGATAATCCCGCCTGTGAACTTCAGCGGGGACTACCTCACGAACGCCATGTTCTACTACAGGAGCGAGGACGAGAAGACCTACTACACCCCTAGCCTGAACTACAAGGAGAGACCGGTGAAGGCCCTGAACAAGACCTTCGTGGTTCAGAACGTCAGGATGGACCCGATAGAGGTCAAGGTGCTCGCGGTGAAGAACGGCAAAACCTACGTTGAGCTGCACAACACCAACGGGAACGTGTACTACGACTACTTCGTCCAGGGCTCCTACGGGCCGGGCGAGGGCTACCTGTGGTACCACTTCATACCGCCCGACTTCACGATGAGGGCGATAGCCGACAACAGCCTCGAACCCAACAGGACGATACCCCACTACAGGATCGTAGTGGGTGCCATGCCCTCGATGACGGGGAACATCCTCAAGGTCTTCGCATCCACGCTTGAGGCATTCCTGGGAGTGCTCGGTGTGGAGGTTCCGGCCGAAACGATAACCATCGCCCTCGCCCACACCGCCGTGAAGGTGGTGAACCTGGCCGAGACCGTGGACTTCCAGACGGAGTCTGAGAGCTTCGAGTCGATAAACTCCAGCGCCAGGAGGGACGAGGTAGACGCGGCCATCATAGCGAGCAACGAGACGGCCATAGCCCCTGTCGGTATAGACACCTTTGCCAGGCTCGAGGAGAACTACGGCATGGACAGGGAGTACTACAACAGCCTGGAGAACCTTGAGGAGCTTCCCGTTGCCCAACAGGCAGAGGTTCTTGGAAAGCTCGTCAAGGCGATAGTGCTGGACGAGGACCTTCAGATACTCCTCCTGGAGACGATAATAGCGCTCAACAACATGAACCTCTACTACAACCTCGCCAAGATAGCCAAGGGAATCTACACGGGGGACAGGGGTGAGGTCGTCGGCGCTGGAAGTGCCGTGGGAACGGCCGGGCTGAAGAAGGGCCTGAAAAAGGCCGCCAAGAAGGCGGTTCTAAAGGAGCTGAAGAAGACGAGCTACTACAAGGGACTGACGCCCGCTGAGCAGGATGAATACGAGAAGAAAGTGGGGAAGGGCGTTGGGGCGATAGTGACCTACACCTTCGACATGTCCCAGTTCGTCACATACGTGGTTCTGGCCCCGGTTCCAGGGAGCAGAACGATATACGTCCTCGACCCGCCCGGCAACTTCACGGTGCACGCTGAGAGTTCCAATGTGACGGTGCTCGGAGGGGGAAGCGTTGGAGCGGGCATTGGAAACGTGTCGCTGTCCCTGGGCGATGTGGACGTTTACCGCGCCAGCTACGTGAGCTCCACGGAAAGCCTGCCCACAGCGGCCCTCTTCAACGGAACCCTGCTCTGGATAAGAACCAGCGTGAGGGGCCGGAGAAGGGGCGAGATGCTCGGCAACGTGACGATAACCATGAAACCCACGGCCGAGGGGGCGGGGCGTCTCCTGAGGGCACTCAGGGACGAGGGCACCATGGGGATGCTCCTTGGGGCATACTTCGCGGAGAAGCCCCTCTGGAACGTTTCCACTGCGGGGGGAGTTGTGACCATCACAGCCTCCGGAATCCTGAACTCCCTTCCGTGCGAGGAGGAAACGGGGATAGAAATCTTCGCGAACGCAAACGTCACCCTGGCCAACGTAACCCGGATTGGACACTACGGGGACGTCATCGAGATAAGGCCCTCCTTCGTCCCACTGAACTCGACGACGATCCACGTGACCGGTAACGCCTCCGTCGGGGTTCTGGACGACGTTGTAACAGTTGTCAGGGGAAGCGTGAAGGCCCCGGAGCTGAATGCTTTTCCGCTGACACTCGAAGCGGGAAAGAGAATCACCATAACGGCACCGGAAGAATGCGTGGTGGAGTGGAGACTCGACGGAAGGACCGGAAGAGGAATCTTCGTGCCCACCGACGGCCTGAAGGTAGGAAAGCACACACTTGGGGCCACCTGCATGGCCGGAAACTTCAGCACATCGAGGGACTTTACGGTCGAGATAATAGAACCCCGGATCGCGCCGGAAAAAGCCTCCGGAACGCTTGTAAAGGGCTCCGGGTTTATGGTGTTTGAGTTCGGGACGGACCTCAACATGATCTCCCTCGTGGCCCCGGAGGAGGTTGAAGGCCCAATAGCCGTCTCTCAGGAGCCAGGAGGAGAGATCACGGGCTACGCGGTGTACTCGACCTTCAATGTCACCCATCCGGGGAACTGGAGCGTGGAAAACGTCACCCTGTACTTCAGGGTTCCGAAGAGATGGTTCGAGGAGAACAATGCCAGCCCCGAGAACCTCGCTCTTCTCCGCAGGGGTGGGGGCTGGGAGGAATACGTCCCGGTTCTGGACTACGAGGACGTAAACTACCTCCACTACCACGCGGAGGTCCCGTCCCTCTCCATCTTCGCCGTTGCGGTGAAAGTCACACAGGAGGAACATGAGATCCAGGAAGAGACGGAAACACCGACCCACACGGAAAGCCCGACCGAAACGGCCCCCGCGGGGGCTCCGGAAGGGAGTAACACGACCTATTACGTTCTTGCGGCGCTGGCTATTCTGGCGCTTTTAGCCTACGCATACAGGAGGCGGTGAGGCGCTTTCATTTTTCCACACCTTTATCCGGTGGAGCGTAGAAGTCCGGGAAAAGCTTGACCTCCTGGACGTAGCTCCTACGGAGCCTTAAAGCTGTGTAAGCCCTCTCAAGCTCCCTGCCGAGGTAGAAGGCGTGCCTTGGACCTATCTCAAAGCGCTCAAGGATCGTGTCGATTATCGCGTTCGGCTCGTCGCCCACTATCGTCAGAATGGCCTCGGTTCCTCGATGGGCGTTCACCCATATCCTTCCGTTTTCGACCCAGATGCGAAAGTAGAGTGGCTCAAGCTCCACCGGCCTTTCCCTGGCCTCGACGACCTTTTCAGCCGGCTCGAAGCTCCACTCCGGGCTTCTCTTCTCCTTTAAAATCAGCAGGTCGAAGCCTAAATCCTTCGGCATCTCAAAGAGGTTCATGTCTATTGCCCTTCTAAGCTCCCTTACAGAACCCCTCGCCTTTGCGCTCGTCTCCGTTGTGAGAAGCAGGTTTATTGAAAGCTCCCTCGCGATTCCAGCGAGCAGGGCGTTCATCCCGACGCTGTCGGCGTCGTAGAGCTCGACGACGTTTCCAACCCCCGCCAGAAGAACATCGTCCGGATTCCTCTCGCGGTAGAGCTGGAATGCCGTTACAGAGCGCGCCAGATGGGGGACGTGCTCGAGTATTAAATCCGGGATCACCACCTTGTAACCGAGGTCAAGGGCCCTTTCCTTCAGCCCCTCAAGGAACTCGACCCTCTCAGCAGGTTTGGTCGGGAAGAAGCCTTCCTTCTGGTTGGTCGGGATTAAAACGACGGGCTTTTCGGTTACGAGTTCCTCAAGGTTGCCGGCATCAACGCTCAGGAGGAGGTCGGCGTAGCTCAGGGCCTTCTCGATTTCGGCCGTGTTGAGCGAGTCAAAACTTACCGGGACGTCGAAGCCCTTCTCTTTAAGCCTCTCGCGTATTTCAGGGATCAGCTCGATGAAGTCGAGGTTCGTCTCGCCCGCTATCATCCCGATGTCGATTATATCGGCTCCCTCGCGGAGATAGTGGAGGGCCTTCTCAACGGTTCCCTCAACTCCGAGCCTCGGGGCATCGACGACCTCGCCGAGTATCCTCGCCGGAAAGTCCCTTCCGACCGGAAGATTCCCTATGAGGACGTTCCAGGGCTTTTTGAGGGCTTTCTCAATGTAGTTCCTGTTCCTCGTTTTGTTCCTTATGTCCTCAACCCTCCTGAGGGCGTCGAAGGAGAAGAGCTCGTCGGCCGGAACCTCTTTGCTCAGTTTGAAGCCGTTTTCAACCGCCTTCAGCGTCTGGGGAATGTCCATCGCGTTCCTGGGCCCCTTGAAGGCGGGGATTCCGAGTTCGTCTTCTATGATTTGAGCAGAGCCGCGAACGAGACCTGGAATCAGAATCAGGTCGTAGTCGTCGCTCTTTATACCGGCCTTTTTTAGATAGCGGACTATCATCCCGGGCGTTAGGAAGGCGGCAACGCTCACCGGTGTAACGAAGACGTCGCAGCCTTCTCCGTACTTTCTAACGAGGGGTTCCGCGAGCCTGCCCGTAACCAGGAGAATCCTTTCACAGGGGATTTCGCTCATGTTACCAGATAGCACCCGGGGCCTTTTAGGGTTTTGGCCGGCGAAAGGTTTTTGTTTCCCCAAATCCAATCAACTCAGGGTGGTAATATGGTCGGAAACGGTGCCGTTGGAATAGTTTTTGGTGAATCAAGCACGGATCACTTCACGTTCATAGTGAACCCGAGGAACGAGCTGCCCCGCTTCGGGGAATTTCTGGTTGTTAAGAACCGGGACGGGGATGAGGTTTTGGCGCTTCTGAAGTCAATTAGAAACGTAAACTGGCTGATGGACGCCGGCAGGGGGAGCTATGACTACGTCGAGAAGACCGTGAACGTATTCTCAAAGGGAGTCCTGGACAAGAGCGAGGCGATTCTGGCGACGGCGAAGGTTCTCGGTGTGCTGAGGAGGCACGACGGTGAGTTTCTGACGAAGCCCGCCCCGAACCGCGTCCCGATAAAGCCGGGCGAGAAGGTCTACCTCGCGAGGGACGAGGACCTCCAGAAAATCTTCTCGGAAGGGCACATACGTCTCGGCAGGCTCATCGCAAGGGAGAACATAGAGGTGGGGCTGGACGCCAACAGACTCGTCTCGAGGCACTTCGCGGTCCTGGCCGTCACGGGTGCAGGAAAGTCCAACACGATAGCGGTTCTCACGAAGGAGCTGGTGAGCAGCGTCAACGCTACGGTTGTTATTCTCGACCCCCACGGGGAATACCAGAGGCTCAGCTGGCCCGGCGCGCGCGTGAACCCGATAAGGGCCACGATAGATCCGGGGAGGATAAGGCTCAGCGAGTTCGCCACGCTGCTCGGGATAGCTGAAAACGCCAGTCTGCAGAGACGCTTCCTGGGGCTGGTTTACAGGACGGTCAGGGAGGAGATGCGGAGGAAAGGGCAGGTCGTCGGCGGAATTGCCTTCATCCACGAGATGGAGGATAAGATAGAGGAGTGGATAAGGGTTTACGAGAACACCGACGACAAGATCATCCACTACTACGACGAGAAGGGCATAGAGACGCCGAGGAAAATACAGTCAAGGGACATAGAGGCCCTCATAAGGCTGAAGGACTACCTCAGCGAGCTCAGGGCCAACTTCGGCGAGTTCATAAGCCCCGTCAACGTGCTGAGCGAGATAAGACCGGGGATGGTGAACGTTATAGACCTCAGCGGAATGGAAGAGGAGCAGATGATAACGCTGGCGAGCTTCGTTCTTCGCGGAATCCTCAAGAACAGGATAGACTACGTTAAGGGCGTCAGAACCAACGACAGGGCCCTCGTTAGGGAGGTTTCCGAGAGGTATCCCGCCCTAACGAGGCCCGTGCTGATCATAGTGGAGGAGGCACACATATTCGCGCCGAGGGGCGAGAAGAACCCCGCAACTCTGTGGCTCGGCAAGATAGCGCGCGAGGGCAGGAAGTTCGGCGTCGGCCTCGGAATAGTGTCGCAGAGGCCGAAGAAGCTGGACGACGATATACTCAGCCAGACGAACACCAAAATAATCCTGAAGCTCGTCGAGCCGAACGACCAGCGCTACGTCCAGCAGGCGAGCGAGCAGATAAGCGAGGATCTGCTGAGCGACATTGCCTCCCTCGGCGTTGGTGAGGCCGTCCTAGTGGGTTACGCGATAACGATCCCGGCGATGGTGAAGATATACAGCTTCGAGAGGGATATGAACGGCCACTACGGCGGCGGGGACATAGACATCGTCGGCGAGTGGCTCGCGGGGAGGGATGAGGAAGAGGAGATAACCGAGGAGGAGGCCATAGAGGCCCTCCCGCTGTGAAGCCGGTGATGAGCCATGAAGTTCGCGCACATCGCCGACGTCCACCTCGGCAGGGAGCAGTTCAACCAGCCCTTCCGCTACGACGACTACCTCAAGGTCTTCAGGGAGTCCATCGAGAAGGCCGTGAAAGCCAGGGTGGACTTCATACTCATCGCCGGCGACCTCTTCCACGTGAGCAGGCCGTCCCCAAAGACGATACGCGACGCGGTTGAGGTCCTTGAGCTTCCGAGGCGGAAGGGAATCCCGGTCTTTGCGATAGAGGGCAACCACGACAAGACCATAAGGGAAACCTCGGTCTTCGACCTCCTCGAGCATCTCGGGCTGATATACACCGTCGGGCTGAAGAGGGAGCCGAGGGAGGGCGAGTTCCAGAGGAGCAGGAAGATAAGTGAGAACCGCTACCTCGTCTGGGGACAGGTCGGGGACGTTGAAATCCACGGCCTCAGGCACCACACCCGCTGGCAGCTCATAAGGCAAGACGGCGCTGTAAACGTTCTCAGGGCACTCTTCAAGGGAAAGAAGGGCATCCTGATGCTCCACCAGGCGGTCGATTACCTCGCCAAGGACACGCCCTACAAGGACGCCTTTGACCTGAAGCTCAACGAGCTTCCCGACGGCTTTTCCTACTACGCCCTCGGCCACATCCACGTGAGGAGGATAGCGGAAACGGCCCAGACAGGCCTGAGCGGGCCTCTGGTCTATCCGGGCTCGCTGGAGAGGACGGAGGTAAGGGAGGCGAGCCACATAATCCGCTACTCCCTGAGGGACAAAAAGCCGAAGGTAATGGAGAGCAGAGAGGGGCCGAAGGGTTTCTACATCGTCGAGGACTTTCAGCCGGAGTTCGTAGAGGTCGATGCGAGGCCGTTCTACTCGATCAGGGTGGAGGGGAGCAGCAAGTCCCAGCTCAGGAAGAGGGTTGAGGAGGCCGCCTCGCTCGTCCCGAAGGACGCGATAGCGGTTATAACGCTCGAAGGGACGATTAAAGGCGGAGTGAGCCTGGCCGAGTTCAACGACCTCCTTAAAGATTCGGGGATAATGTACTACACCTTCAGGAGCAGGGTCGTCGGGGAGACGGTGCTTTCCAGGGAGAAGCTGAGCGAGGAGGAGCTGTTCACCGAATGGGAGCGGGAGCTCCTTCTGAACCTGAGGGTCTCCCCGAAGGAGTTCTCCGAGGGGCTCACCGAGTTCGTCTCCTGGCTGATTGGGAGGTACGAGAAGGGAATCCCGGAAAAAGCTCAGAAAGTTCTGGAGACTGAAAGGAAGGAAGAACTCGAGGAGAAAGTGTCCAAGAGCACCTCCAAGCCGGAGAAGCCCAAACCGGAAAAAGATCCGGGGAAAGAGCCTCCCAAAAAACCCAAACCCGTTTCCAAGCCCAAAAACCCATCGAGCCTCGACGCGTGGCTCAGGAGGGGTAAGCCGTGAGGATAAGGAGGATAAAGATCAGGAACTTCAGGGCACACGAGATGAGTGAGGTGGAGTTCAGCGACGGCATAAACCTGCTGATAGGACAGAACGGCGCAGGCAAAAGCTCGATACTCGAGGCGATTTTCGCGGCCCTCTACATGGGGCACCCGAGCTTCCCGAGGGGCTACCTTCAGGCAAACACCCGCGTGGGCTCGACCGGCGGACTGGGATTAACGCTGGAGTTCGAGCACAACGGGAAGAGCTACAGAATCGCCAGGGACTCCAAGAAGAGCGAGCTCCTTGAGGACGGGAATATGATAGCGGAGAAGAGCTCCGACGTGGCGCGCTGGGTCGAGAGGAACGTCTACCCGATTCAGGTGTTCACCAACGCGCTCTACATAAGGCAGGGTGAGATAGAGGGCATAATCACGAACCGCGAGGTAATGGAAAAGGTCCTGCGCAAGGTTCTGGGCATAGAGGACTACGAGAACGCCGAGAGGAACGCGGCTGACGTGATAAGGGAACTCAAGCGGAGGAGGGAGTACCTCAGGAAGCTCATCGAGAGAAAGGCCGAGGTGGAGGAGAACCTCCGCGAGGCTCAAAGGCGCTTCTCCGAGACGCTGAGGAGGATAAGCGAGCTCCGGAAGCGGGTTGGAGAACTCGAAGAGGCCTTCAGGAAAGCGGAGGAGGATTACTCGCGCCTCAAGACCCGGAAGGGAGAGCTTGAGAGCCTGGAGAAGAAGAGGGCAGTCCTGGAGCAGAGGATAGAGGCCGAGAAGGGTAGAATAAAGGACTATGAAGCCCAGATCGAGGAAGTAAAGAAGGAGATAGGAGAACTTGAGGAGAAACTCGCACGCCTCAGGGAGCTCGAACCCCTCGAAAAGGAGTACCTGAAGCTGAAGTCGCTCCTCTCCCTCAAGAACGAGCTGTCGAAGCTTGAAACCGCCGAAGCAAGACTGGCAGAGAAGAAAAAGGTCTTTGAGGAGAGGGTCGCCAGGATCGGTGAGGTCTCCGCAAAGATAGCGGAGCTCGAAGGGGAGGAAAAGTCCCTCCGCGAGACCTACGAGGAGCTGAAGAGGAAGAACGGCCTCTACCAGCGCGCCCTCCAGAGGAAGGCCGAGGCGGAGCGGTACCTGAGGGAGCTCGAGCGGGCAGGGGTTACCCCCGAGAGCCTGGAAAAGGAGCTAAAAGCGGTTGAGAACGCCAAGGAGGAGCTTGAGAACCTCCGCGGGGAAGTGACCGGAATAAGGGAGGAGATCGCGACTCTCAACGGACTGAAGGAGAGCCTCATCGAGAACCTCTCGAAGCTGGAAGGCGCCAGGGTCTGCCCGCTGTGCAAGAGGCCCATCGAGGAGCACGACGAGGAGGAGATACGGGCCGAGTACGACGCCGAGATAACCTCCATCGAGAAGAAGCTGAATAAGTTATCAAAGAAGCTCAAACAGCTCAATGAACGGGAAATCGAGCTCAAGGGGATTATCAAGAGGGAGTCAAAGCTCATAAGGCTGAAGAAGACGGCGGACCTCCTGAGGGAGGTCGAGGAGAAACTGGCGAAGTACGACCTGGAGGAACTCGAGAAGGCCGCGGAGGAGTTTGAAAAGGCCAAGGCAAGGCTCATCGAGATAAAGAAGGAGCTGAGGCACCTCAGGGAGGAGCTTGAGGAGCTTGAGAAAGCAAAAGACGAGCTGGGGAGGATAGAGAAAAAGCTCCAGGAGATAGGCAGGGAAACGAGGAGGATAATGGAAAGGCTGAAGAACGAGGGCTTCGGCTCGTTCGAAGCTGTTGAGGAAAGGATGAAGGAGCTCGAACCATCTTACCGCGAGTACCTCTCGCTCAGGGACGTCCCGGCCCGGCTTGAGAGGACAAAGAAGAAGCTATCTTTCCTGGAGAAGAAACACGATGAGAGTGTTGAGGCCCTGGGAAAACTGGGGGAAGAGCTCAAGAAGCTGAGGACAGAGATGGAAAAACTCTCGCGGGAGTTCTCGGAGGAAGCCTACGCCGAAGCGGAGAAGAGATACATGGCAACCATGAGGGAACTTGAGAAAGCCAGAACGGAGCTCAAGGGCGCTGAAGAGCTGAGGGACGAGGTAATGAAGCTCCTCGACGAGCTGAAGGCAAAGAAGAAGGAGATAGAAGGGGCCGAAAAGGAGCTGGAGACCGTCGAGAAGGCCATGGCAGACATGATCGCTTTCAAGGAGAAGGTAGCGAGGCTCAAGGCCGAGGAGGAACTCAGGGGGCTCGAGGAGGTACAGAAGCTCGCCGGCGAGACCTTCTCGGAGATGACGGAGGGCAAGTACCAGGGGATAAAGCTCAAACGCGAGAAGAAGTTCGGAAAGGAGCGGATAGAGCTGAAGGTGCTCTACGCCGGCAACGAGGTCGGTCTGGAATTCCTGAGCGGTGGGGAGAGAATAGCGCTCGGCCTGGCCTTCCGCCTGGCGCTCTCGCTCTACAAGGTGGGGAACCTTGAGCTTCTGATCCTGGACGAGCCCACGCCCTTCCTGGATGAGGAGCGCAGGAAGAAGCTCGTGGAGATTATATCGAGCCAGTTGAGGAAGATACCGCAGGTCATAATAGTCTCCCACGACGAGGAGCTGAAGGACGCGGCGGACTACGTGATAAGGGTCCTGAACGTCGGCGGCAAGAGCCGCGTGGAGGTGGAGAGCATTGGAGCGTATTAGCGACGCCCACGTAAGGGCGATGAGGGACTACCTGAAGAACCAGCTGGAGCTCATGGAAGAACTCACCCGGGAGATATCGAAGAGCTACCAGTGGCTGCCCTTCCCCGAGCCCAAAAGGGCCAGCGTTTACGCCGTTGACGGCAGCAGAATGATGAAGCGCCTCAGCGGGGCGATAATCTACGGCGTCGCCTCGGTCGCCATCGGGGAGAACCTGTACCACTGGAGCGAAGTCGGCTTCGTGTCGCCGTACAAGCACGTTGACGAGAGGATAAGGATTCACATGGAGCTCCTAGAGAAGCGCATAGGGGCCATGGCATCGGAGATGGGGGCCGAGCTGGTGCTGATGGACGGCACGATAAGCGGCTCGATAATTCGCCCTCCCAGTTACATAGGAAGTAACACCGATAAGATGTTCAGGAGGCACAGCGACGAGCTGGTCGCCCTGGCGGATGGCTTTCTGAAGCTCCTGGACGAAAAATGGGAGTCCTGGCTGGAGACCCTTGAGAGGGACGGCATCATAAACGCCCCGACTCTCGTTGCGAGGGGGGACGGCAGGAAGGGAATATTCACGCTGCTCAAGGAGAGGGGCGTCGAGGAGGCCAAGATAACCCGCTGGCAGGACGATTACGAGGACGTGATAATCCTCCTGGAGTACCTCGAGTTCCTCCACGCCCTCGACAGGCTCCTCGCATCCAGAACTGCCGCGATAGCCAAAACCTTCTACCGCGACGATATAGTAAGGCAGGTAAGACCGGGCACCCCGATGCTCGACGTCCCTGTCCTAGACATGATTTCAAAGGAAGCGGGCTACGTACCGTTCAGGTACTCGAGGGAGGAGAAGAGGAAGTTCCCAGATGTCGTGGAGAAACTTATGGACATGGGGCACTTCGGGAACCTCATGAGGCTCCTCGACAAGACCAAAGACGGCTACAGAGTAAAGGTGCAGCCTTTCTACGTTCGCTTCGTGGACGGCGGCGTCATATACCTTCTGGAGGTACCCGGTGAGAGCGAGCGGGATGCCCTCGAAACCCTGTCGATGATACTCTCCGTCGCAGAGGATGAATACGTTATCCCGCTGGAGTACGCCCACCATTCGGTGGTCATTAAAAAGAAGGAGTTCGACGCCTACGTGAGCGCCGTGCTGAGCGCGCTGGTGGGGGAGGACGAGGGGTTCCTCAGCTTCCTCCGCTACGGCAGGGAGCCGCTGGAGTGAGACCCATCCAGCGGGCCAGCCCCCCATCGGTGGGTTAAGAATCATCCTGGAACAGCTTCACGGGAGGTTTAAAACAAGAAAAGCCCGAGGTCACTCAAACCCCGGCTTTCTAATTTTCACAACCTCTCCATTGACCAGCGTCGGCGGAACCTCGCCGTTTTTGAAGGCTATGAGATTCCTGGCCACGAGCTCGGCCATGCCTTCTCTGGCACCGTGGGTGGCGCTACCTATGTGGGGGGCCAGAACCACGTTGTCGAGGCTGAAGAGCTCCTCGTGGTAGTACGGCTCCTCTTCGTAGACGTCCAAACCGGCCCCGGCTATCCAGCCCTCCTTGAGTGCCCTTACGAGCGCCTCCGTGTCGACGACCTTGCCCCTCGCTATGTTGACGAGTATCGCGGTGGGCTTCATGAGCTTAAGCTCCCGTTCGCCCATCATGCGGTGGGTCTCCTTCGTCAGCGGGACGGCCAGAACCACGAAGTCGCTCTCGCGCAGGAGCTCGTTGAGGGGCCTGAACTCCGCGTTGAGTTCCTTTTCTACCTCCGGCTTCCTCGCTCTTGAACTGTAGAGTATCCTCATGCCGAAGCCCCTGGCGCGCCTTGCTATCGCCTGGCCGATTCTCCCGAAGCCGACTATGCCGATGGTCTTTCCGTAAACGTCGTGGCCCAGCAGCATCCTTGGGTGCCAGGCTATACCGCGCTTTTTCCATTCGCCCGAGCGGATGAACCCGTCCGCCTCTATGAGCCTCCTTGCGGCGGCGAGCAGAAGCGTCCAGGCGAAGTCAGCGGTGGCGTTGGTTAGGACGTCGGGGGTATTGGTGACGTATATCCCGCGCCTCGTTGCTTCCTCAACGTCTATGTTGTCGTAGCCCACCGCATAATTGGCCACTATCCTCAACCTGGGGGCGCTGTCAAAGACTTCAGCGTCAATCCTCTCGCTCAGCATGGTAACGAGGGCGTCAACGTCGCGAACCTTCTCGAGCAGGACTTCCCGCGGAATCTCGTGCTCGTCCTCCCAGACCTCGACCTCAAAATGCCGCCTCAGGAGTTCGATGCCGTTTTCGGGAATGGCGCGCGTGATGAAGACCTTCGGCCTCACAGTCTCACCTCCGCATGGAATTCAGAGAGTTTGAAAGGGAACGGATAATCACACCATCACTTTTGCCTTGAGACCGGCTATCCTGGTTATCCTCTCCGCCAGCTCCATGAATGCCCGGGCACCGGCAGAGTTCGGCCTGTACTCGACGACGGGAATGCCCTCAAGCGTCGCCTCCCTTACCGGCGGGTCCTCCGGGATAACCGCCAGCAGGGGAATCTCCATGACCTCCTCCGCCACATCGGGCGGGATGTCGTTATCGCTCCTGCCGTAGCGGTTGAGCACGAAGCCCAGAACAACAAGGCCGGCTTTTTTGAGAACCATCCCCACCTTCATCGTGTCCGTGATGCAGGATATCTCGGGGTTCGTGACGAGCAGAACCTCCTCCCCGCTCATCATTGCGTTCATGGCGTCCATCTGGAGCCCCGCGGGGGAGTCGATTATCACGAAATCAAAACTCTTTTTGAGGGGTTTTATGGTTTCGGGAAGCTTCCTCGGATCCGCCCGAATGACGTGCTCCCAGTCTATAGAGGCAGGAATAATGTGGACGTTCTCGTAGGTCGTGGCGTATATGGCATTGTTTATGTCCGTCCTGCCGGCGAGGACGTCGTGGATCGTCGTGTAGGCGTCGTCTATTCCCATAACCAGACTCAGGTTTGCCATGGTTAAATCCGCATCCACGGCACAGACCTTGTATCCCATTTTACCAAGTGCTATGGAGAGATTCGCGGTCGTGGTGGTCTTTCCGGTGCCCCCCTTGCCGGAGGCTATTGAGATAAGCCTTCCCATCGTCCCACCCATTCTGTTTTTCGGCTAAACCTTTATGAACCTTTAGCCGCAGAGGCCGTTGAGCGAGAAAAGAGGTGAGAGAGATGAAGGTATTCGTTGTAGATACGAGCGTTATCGTCGATGGCAGGCTCACGCAGTTCCTATCAACGCTCAGCGAGAAGGTCAAGGTTGTCATTCCCGAAGCCGTCATCGCCGAGATAGAGCACCAGGCCAACGAGGGAAAGGCCATAGGGCACGTGGGCCTCGAAGAGCTCAAAAAGCTCCGCGAGATGGCGGACAGTGACAGAATCCTCCTCGAGTTCTACGGAGAGCGGCCCGAGCTCTGGCAGATACGGAGGGCGAAGTCCGGCGAGATAGACAGCATGGTTCGCGAGGCCGCACAGGCCCTCGGAGCGACGCTCATCACGGGCGACAGGGTTCAGAGGGACGTGGCCATCGCCAAGGGGATAGACGTGGTCTATCTGACCGCGAAGAAGGAGGTACAGCACCGCCTCGAGGACTTCTTCGATGAGACCACGATGAGTGTTCACCTCAAGGGCGGCATGAGGCCGTTCGCAAAGAAGGGTCGGCCCGGCGAATGGAGGCTCGTGCCCGTCCGCGAGGAGCCGCTGAGCGATGAGGAGCTGGAGGAGATAGCCGACGACATAGTGGAGAGGGCCAGGCGCGACCCCGAGAGCTTCATAGAGCTCGACGAGCCCGGAGCAACGGTGGTTCAGCTCCGCAACTACAGGATAGTCATCGCCAAGCCACCCTTTGCGGACAGGATAGAGATAACGGCAGTTAGACCCGTCAGGAAGCTGAGCATAGAGGAGTACGAGCTGAGCGAGAAGCTGTTGGAGAGACTCAAGGACAGGGCGGAGGGAATCCTCATCGCCGGAGCGCCGGGAGAGGGGAAGTGTTTGCCGCCGGACACACCGGTTCTCCTCGCGGACGGAACCTTTGCTCCCATCTCCTCCCTGAGGCCCGGGGAAGAGGTCATAACACTGTCCCATAATGGTGTGAGCGTCCAGAAAGTCGAAAGGGTTTACAGGAGGGAGGAAGGGCGGCTTATCAGGCTGAGAACCGCAACAGGGAGGGAGATAGTTCTCAGCCCCAACCACCCAGTCCTGACGATAAGGGAAGGTTTCGTCGTCTGGGAGGATGCAGGAAACCTTGAGGTGGGGTCCCCCATAGCGGTTCCGGGCAGGATTGCAGTGAGAGCAACGCTTCCAAAGCGAGTTTGGGTCGGGGAACTTGTGGGTGAGGGCTTTTTCGCGCGGTTGAGGGACGGGAAAGTCGTTCCACTCTCTGAGGCAGTCCCTGAGGAGACCGTTGGCGTCTTCTACAGGGGCAAAAACAACAGGAACTCGCGTGAGATACCACCGTTCATCCAACTCAACGAGGACTTCTTTGAGTTCCTGGGCCTGATGTGGGCGGAGGGCTCTGGGAGTACCTTTGAGTTCAACAACTTCGACGAGAACCTCGTGAGGCACTTCAAGCGCCTGGTGACGTCGATCTTCAGGGTCCCGAAGGAGGAGTTCTACTACGTCAGCCCAGGAAGACTGCGCCTCAGAAACTCCAAAACGATTGAAAAGCTCCTGCGCGCCCTGGGCTATCCCGAAAAGAAAAAGGCGAGGACAGTAGGGATTCCCCCCTTGGTGTTCAGGGCAGATGAGCGCAGGATAGCGTCCTTCCTAAGGGGCGTGTTCGAAGGGGACGGGTACGTGGGGAAGGAGCTCGAGATAGCAACGGCAAGTAAAAGTTTTGCCTTCGGGCTTCAGTACCTTCTCCTGAGGCTCGGTATACCCTCCATAGTGGCCGAGAGGGAAGTTAAGGGTCTCCCCCAGTACAGGGTGCTCATAAAGAACTCCGAGGGTATAAAGAGGTTCTACGAAACGGTCAGGCCAAGGTTCAAAGTGGCCGGGTTTGAAAGGCACCTCAACGTCCGCTCGAATCCCAACATAGGAACCATCCCCGCCGGTGAAGCCGTCAAGTCCCTCGGAATTCTCCTCAGAAAGCCCATGAAGGGCCCCCTCAAGAGCTCATACTCCAAGGACAGACTCAGGAGGGTTTACTCGGAATACCTCCAGCTCTACAGGGAATACCTCGGAATAGAGTGGGCAGTCAAAAAGCTCGCCCTTTACTCAAAGGAGCTTGGCAGGTGGAGGGAGGTAGTGGAGTTCATTCACTCGAGGGTTCCGATGGACTTCTACAAGAGGAACGGCATCGATCCCGCGGGGCCAGAGCTGTGGCTGGAGGAGAAGAGAACCCCGATGCCTTCCACGATAGGGAAGCTACTGGACGCGTTTTACCGAGAAACCGGGCTCCTGAAGGAAGAGGCCGAAACATGGGGGGTAATTTCCAGTGAGATCCGGGGCCTGCTGTCCATCGTGTTCGAGAAGATAGGGCGTGCCACGTGGGGAGCTGTTTCACGGCCCATGCTGAGCCTCTTCCTGTCCGGCTCCGAGATGCGGGTTACATCACTCAAAAAGCTTGTTGACGGGGCGGTCGAGGAGTACTACACCAGGGCCAGCTTCATCGAGGAGTATCTGGCCCACCTAGAGCTCATGCTCGACGAGAACCTCTTCTGGGACAGGGTCAAGGGGGTTGAAGAGCTGACGGGCAGCTTTGAGGTCTACGACATAACCGTGCCAAACCACAATTTCATAGCAGGAACCGCGCCGGTTCTTGTCCACAACTCGACCTTCGCCCAGGCCCTGGCGGAATGGTACGCGGGCATGGGTAAGATAGTGAAGACCATGGAAAAGCCCCGCGATCTCCAGGTGGGCGAGGAAATCACCCAGTATACGGCCCTGAGCGGCAGGATGGAGCTGACCGGCGATATACTGCTCCTCGTCAGGCCGGACTACACGATATTCGACGAGATGAGAAAGACGAGCGACTTCAAGATCTACTCGGATTTAAGGCTCGCCGGCGTTGGAATGGTCGGTGTCGTGCACGCAACGAAGCCGATAGATGCAATCCAGCGCTTCATCGGAAGGGTCGAGCTGGGAATGATTCCCCAGATAGTTGACACGGTCCTGTTCATCAAGGCAGGGAGGGTCGCGAAGGTTCTCACGCTGGAGTACCTCGTCAAGGTGCCGAGCGGCATGAGGGAGGAGGACCTCGCCAGGCCCGTCATCGAAGTCCGCGACTTTGAGACCGGCGAGCTCGAGTACGAGATATACACCTACGGCGAGGAGATAAGCGTCGTCCCGGTGAAGAAGGAGGAGAAGGCCCCCGCACTAAAACTCGCGGAGAAGAGGCTCAAGCAGGAGATAAAGAAGTTCCTGCCCGATGTCTATGCGGAGGTCGAGATAGTCAGTCCCCACAAGGCGGTGATCTACGCGGACGAGTTCGACATCCCCGCGATAATCGGAAAGAAGGGCAAGAGAATCACCGAGCTGGAGAAGAGGATAGGGATAAGCATAGACGTCAAGAGCTTCACCGAGCGCGAGGAAGCCAAGCCCAGGGAGAAACTCCCCGTGGAGATCGAGGAGAAGAAGAAAACCATAGTCCTCCGCGTCTCACCGGACTACGCGAAGAGGCCGCTCAAGTTCTACGGCGGCGAGCAGTACGTCTTCACGGCCACACCGAGCAAGAAAGGGCTCGTGAAGGTCAGCAAGAGCACGCCCATAGGTAAGGAACTCAAGAGGCTCATCGAGGCGGGGATACCCATCTGGGCGACAGCCTGACCTCTTGACTTCGAAAACCTTTTATAGTTTGTTTTCTTCTTTTCCATGGTGGTAAGCAGTGGGAGAGAGGTACGACCCCCTTGAAACGCTCGGTGCCGTTTTGAGCGCCCTTGGGCTGGCGGGTGTTCTGATAACCGAGGGCCGTGCCCTGGGGCTTGGTCTCCTCATCATCACCTTTGGCACCGTCGTCTGGAAGATGGGGGAGATGAGGAGGGAGTTCAACGAGAAGCTCGAATCCCTGAGGACGGAGCTGGAATCCCTAAAAGGCCGGGGGAATGCCGCCGATGGCTGATATCTCCACCAGGGGTGAGATAAAGGCGCTGGAGAGAAAGGTTGAGGGGATGGAGTGAACCGGTGGCTTTCTTCCTCCGTCTCGCAAGATTTTTTAACCCTTTCCGGAAGGGAATACCATGCTGGTTCTGGCATCTGCCTCACCGAGGCGGCGGGAGATACTCGCCAGGTTCATACGGGAGTTCGAGGTTATTCCGAGCAATGCGAGCGAGGAGTGCAGCATAGAAAACCCCGCCGAGTACGCGCTCGAGCTGGCGAGGAGGAAAGCCAGGGAGGTGCACGGCCGCGTTAGCGGAACCGTCATCGGTGCCGACACCGTCGTCAGCATAGACGGCCACATCCTCGGCAAACCGGGGAGCAGGGAGGAGGCCTACGAGATGCTCCGGCTCCTCAGCGGAAGGGTCCACAGGGTTACGACGGGCTACTGTATAATCCACGAGGGCCGGGAGATTTCGGGGGTTGCCGTTACGGAGGTCAAGTTCCGCGAGCTGGACGACGATATCATCGGGGCGTACATCGACACCGGCGAGCCGATGGACAAGGCGGGAGCCTACGGTATACAGGGGAAGGCGGGCCTCTTCGTCGAGTGGATCCGCGGGGACTACTACAACGTCGTCGGATTCCCGCTTGAGATAATCTGGAAGCTGAGGGAGCTGGGATTTGAGGTTCTATCACGCTGATTTTTCCCAGATCTTGGTTCCAGGATTTTAGGTTTCTCCCCGAAATGAATGGAACCCGTGGGAAGGGTTGGAAATCGGTTTTTGTGTTTTTAGGATTGTGCCTTTTTGTTATGTTTTTGCATGCTAATGTAACGAATTTTCTTCGGAGTTTTGGGAACAGTGATGGGGCCGGTTGAAAATCGGCATTCCCTATGGAAAACGAATTTTTTCGATTTTCGGACCAATACAATGGAGTTTCCATGATTTGATGGTCTTTCATCAGCCAGGAAATCTTGTGCATGTTTTTGTTCATTGAGGTGGGGAAGCCTTGAGGTGTCGGTTTGTGGGTTGGACTCTTTTCTGCTTCCCCGAGGTTCTCCCCCCTCAGGGCTGTTTTTGGTGCGATTTCCAGAAAGGTTTAAATATTCAAACCTGGGTAGACCTTTAATGGGCAAACGGGCGAAATTCCCGCCCTGTTGCAATAAGACTCCAGGAGAATTGAAAGAAGCGGGCGACGAACCAGTCCTTGAACTCCCTCGCGTTGCAATAAGACTCCAGGAGAATTGAAAGGAGCATCCTGGGCGCCATCGACAATGAAGAGGCCCGTTGCAATAAGACTCCAGGAGAATTGAAAGGTTACGGGAAGGGGATTATATCAGCGTGGAGGGGAGCGTTGCAATAAGACTCCAGGAGAATTGAAAGTTGAAAAACTCGACGTTCTGGCCAAGACTCGGGGGCAGTGTTGCAATAAGACTCCAGGAGAATTGAAAGCGGCTGGCTGCATTAGGCAGGAAGGGGGCGTTATCATCGTTGCAATAAGACTCCAGGAGAATTGAAAGGCTCTACGCGAACGAGACTAAGACTGTGAGCGGCTGGTTGCAATAAGACTCCAGGAGAATTGAAAGTCGTATTTGAGGAACGCGAGGAGGTTCTCCCAACCGAGTTGCAATAAGACTCCAGGAGAATTGAAAGAAAGTATAAGTCACTTCATAAACATCGGGTTCGAACGCGGTTGCAATAAGACTCCAGGAGAATTGAAAGTCACGTAATCATTGAGCACCTGGATTAGGAAGAAATGGTTGCAATAAGACTCCAGGAGAATTGAAAGACTCTTGGGACGGAAGTCCGAATCGGCTCGAATCCAAAGTTGCAATAAGACTCCAGGAGAATTGAAAGATTTTGAGAGTTCAACCCCCGTAGCGTTCACGATTTATGTTGCAATAAGACTCCAGGAGAATTGAAAGATTTTGAGAGTTCAACCCCCGTAGCGTTCACGATTTATGTTGCAATAAGACTCCAGGAGAATTGAAAGTGGGTTCAGCCGTTCAGCTATCTGGCCGTTGAGGTCGTTGCAATAAGACTCCAGGAGAATTGAAAGCGTTAATGTAATGGCTTATCACATCATCCAAAAGCGGGTTGCAATAAGACTCCAGGAGAATTGAAAGTGCCCAGTATCTTTTCCGCGTATTCTATCCTCGACCTGTTGCAATAAGACTCCAGGAGAATTGAAAGTTATCTTTTTCAACTGTGCTTTGAGCTTCTCTTCCTTGTTGCAATAAGACTCCAGGAGAATTGAAAGCCGAAGCACGAGGAGCATCAGCGCCGAGTTGGTTCTGTTGCAATAAGACTCCAGGAGAATTGAAAGTGAACTCTTCAAAGCTCATCTCAGTTATGTGGAAGTGTTGCAATAAGACTCCAGGAGAATTGAAAGGTTAAAATCGTCGTCATTGGGGCGGGCGGAGCTGGAGTTGCAATAAGACTCCAGGAGAATTGAAAGAACGATTGTTGATGAGGCTCGCGTTGTAGTCTATCGCGTTGCAATAAGACTCCAGGAGAATTGAAAGTGACACGACAATGTTAGTATTATCTCCCGTGAGTTGCAATAAGACTCCAGGAGAATTGAAAGTATCTCCTGCTCTGTGAAGTATTCTCCGGTCTCTTCGTTGCAATAAGACTCCAGGAGAATTGAAAGTATTTTCCGGAGATCCACTCGACTCTGGGCTTTACCTCGTTGCAATAAGACTCCAGGAGAATTGAAAGACTGCAAAAGCGAAGGAACTTCATCTGTAGTCCTGAACGTTGCAATAAGACTCCAGGAGAATTGAAAGCGGAACAGGGGGTATGCGATTTCGAGTGGTGGTTCTCGTTGCAATAAGACTCCAGGAGAATTGAAAGGCCTTGTTCTGCAACTCGCTATAAATCCTTGAAAGCATGTTGCAATAAGACTCCAGGAGAATTGAAAGTTTAATCGTAGGGGTGATTATACTCCTCAATTTTACCGTTGCAATAAGACTCCAGGAGAATTGAAAGATATAAAGCTTTCGGTCTATGGGAGAAAAGAGAGGGGTTGCAATAAGACTCCAGGAGAATTGAAAGCGGAACAGGGGGTATGCGATTTCGAGTGGTGGTTCTCGTTGCAATAAGACTCCAGGAGAATTGAAAGATATAAAGCTTTCGGTCTATGGGAGAAAAGAGAGGGGTTGCAATAAGACTCCAGGAGAATTGAAAGGCACTAACAGTTGCGTTTGAACTTGCATCAACATAAGTTGCAATAAGACTCCAGGAGAATTGAAAGTGTCATGCTGTACTAGTACCTGAGCACTAAGAGTGTTGTTGCAATAAGACTCCAGGAGAATTGAAAGCCTCATGGAAGAACTGTACAAGTTCCGCAAGTTCAAAGTTGCAATAAGACTCCAGGAGAATTGAAAGGGAGAAGAGGTTCACGAGCACTGGCATACTTGCCCGAGTTGCAATAAGACTCCAGGAGAATTGAAAGGGAGAAGAGGTTCACGAGCACTGGCATACTTGCCCGAGTTGCAATAAGACTCCAGGAGAATTGAAAGGGAGAAGCTTATTGACGACTTCATGAGACTTAGGGGTTGCAATAAGACTCCAGGAGAATTGAAAGTGAGTTACAGGTTCCACAAAAGTTACTGTCATATCAGTGTTGCAATAAGACTCCAGGAGAATTGAAAGTGAGTTACAGGTTCCACAAAAGTTACTGTCATATCAGTGTTGCAATAAGACTCCAGGAGAATTGAAAGGAAGAGCCTGAGGAAGACGACCTCATAGAGAAGGCAAGTTGCAATAAGACTCCAGAGAATTGAAAGGGGCAACGCTTATAATCAGTTTCAGCGCGTAGTTCGTCGGTTGCAATAAGACTCCAGGAGAATTGAAAGAAGTGGGCGATTAAGGAGATGAGGCGCAGGCTTGAGAGTTGCAATAAGACTCCAGGAGAATTGAAAGTCACCATTCTCACTCATTATCTCCGCCGTAATGAAATGTTGCAATAAGACTCCAGGAGAATTGAAAGGGGGGTTCTGTCCTTTGTCGTCCTGCTTTCTTTTGTTGTTGCAATAAGACTCCAGGAGAATTGAAATGAGACTCCCCCAAGATCAAGTATTGCCTTGTCGAAGTAGAGTTGCAATAAGACTCCAGGAGAATTGAAAGGAGTCTGCATCGGAGTAAGATGGCCGTTTAGTCTGGTCAGGGGTTGCAATAAGACTCTGGGAGAACTGAAACTAAACCCCAGCGAAAGTTCGAGGGAGTGTGGGGGGACGGAACGTCCCCCGGACAATAGGACTCTAAGAGAATTGAAAGTTGGAACGGGCATGGAAAAGTCCGGGCTCACAGGAACTCCCCGAACAGCAGGTCTTCCCTCGCCCCGCCCGCCTTCTTGAATATCCTCTCGCTCCAGGAAACGCCGCCCACCTTCCCCGGTGAGTGGGCATCGCTCGCGAAGGTGAGCTTTATCCCGCGCCTTATGCATTCACGGATGAAGTCGATGTCCGGTACCCGGTAGCGGGAGCTTATCTCAAAGGCCTTGCCCCTCGCCTCCGCCAGATGGAGTATTTCCTCCAGCTCGTCGGCGGACGGAAAGCCGATGTAGGGGAAGCTGGCTCCGAAGTGGCCGATGATGTCAACGTTGTCGTCTTCGAGGGCGAGCTTCACCAGCTCCACGTATTCCTCCGGCCTATCGAGCCACTCGTGGACGCTCGCTATCACGTAGTCAAGCTTCTCCGCCATGAAGTCCGGGACATCGACGCCCCCTGCAGTTATGTTGCCCTCCAACCCGGCCAGAATCGTCAGCTCCGCGTCCTCGCCCCAGTACCTGACCTCCCTGATGTAGCGGCTGAGGGTTCCGGGTTCGAAGTAGTGGCTGTGGTCGGTTATCCCGAGCATCCCCAGCCCCCTCGCCTCCGCCGCGGCCACGCTGTCGGCTATTGATCCCGTGCCGTCTGAGTATGCGGTGTGGGTGTGGGCATCGTGGGGAAACTTGAGCATGCTCTATCCTCTCGTGGGGACATTATAAAGCCTTCTGGACAAAATATCCAACGTAAAGCTTAACCTTGAGTTTTGACAATCTTTAAATACCGCGGGAAACAAAAGTGGGGCGGTGGTGAAAATGGTCGAGCGCTCCAAGGTTAGGGTTCTCGTTGCGAAGCCGGGACTTGACGGTCACGACAGGGGGGCCAAGGTCGTCGCCAGGGCCCTGCGCGATGCCGGTTTTGAGGTCATCTACACTGGAATCAGGCAGACCCCCGAGCAGATAGCCGAGAGCGTTGTTCAGGAGGACGTTGATGTCCTTGGGATAAGCATACTCTCCGGCGCCCACATGGTTCTCATACCGAAGATACTCAGGCTCCTCGAAGAGCGCGGCCTGAAGATCAACGAGGACGTTCTCGTTATAGCCGGTGGAATAATCCCGCCCGACGACGCCGAACAGCTCGAGAAGATGGGCGTGGCAAGGGTTTTTGGCCCCGGCAGCCCGATTGAGGATATAATCGGCTTCATAGACAAGAACGCGCCGAAGCTGAAGAAATTCAGGGAGAACTGAGCAAACTTTATAATTTCTTACCTGGATAATTTGTCCCAGTGGTGGCGATGTTAGACGGTCTCATAGAGAGGATGCTCACCGGCGACAAGCGCGCCACTGCGCGCCTCATAACCCTCGTTGAAAACGATGAGGAAAAGGCGAGGGAGATAATCTCGAAAATCTATCCCCACACGGGCAACGCCTACATCGTTGGCATCACCGGCCCGCCCGGAGCCGGAAAGTCCACCCTTCTCGACAAGCTCATCCGCGTTGCGAGGGCGGAAGGCAAGGTCGTCGGCGTTATAGCTATAGACCCCACCTCACCCTTCACCGGCGGCGCCCTTCTCGGAGACAGGATAAGGATGCAGAGGCATTCGACTGACCCGGGCGTCTTCATCAGGAGTATGGCGACGCGCGGCTCCCTCGGGGGCCTTGCCAAGGCCACGGCCGATGCCATCAAGGTCCTCGATGCCTATGGCTGTGATGTGATCTTTGTGGAGACCGTCGGCGTCGGCCAGATTGAGATCGACATCGTTAAGACCGCCGACACGGTCGTCCTCGTCACGGTCCCGGGTCTGGGCGACGACATACAGGCAATAAAGGCCGGGCTCATGGAAATAGCCGACGTATTCGTCATCAACAAGGCCGACAAAGAGGGGGCCGATGCCACGTACTTCGAGCTCAACATGATGCTTGACCTTGAGAAAGAGCGCTGGGAGAGACGGGGCTGGCGGCCGCGGATCGTGGAGACGGTCGCGACGACCATGCGGGGAATACGCGACCTCTGGAATGCGATCAGCGAACACAGGGAATTCCTTAAGAGGAGCGGGGAGATAGAGCAGAAGAGGCAGTTCAGGGCTGAGGAGGAAGTCAAGACGATAGTCTCGGGGAGGATATCAAGGATAGTGGGGGAGAAGCTCGGCGAGGAAGAGATTTCGTCTTTGATAGGGATGGTTGTGAGACGCGAGATCGACCCGTACTCTGCCGCGGATAGGATACTCGAAAAAGCCCTGGGGGTGAAGGCATGATAAAGAAGATAGACCACGTTGGTATAGCCGTTAAGAACCTGGAAGAGGCCATAAAGGTCTGGGAGGGCCTCGGTCTCAAGGTGGAGGAGATCGAAGAGGTGCCCGACCAGAAGGTGAGGACCGCGATAATCCACGTCGGCGAGAGCAGGATTGAGCTCCTCGAGCCGACCGCTGAGGACTCGCCTATAGCCAAGTTCATCGCCAAGCGCGGTGAGGGAATACACCACATAGCCCTGGGTGTTGATGACATCGAGGGACAGCTTGAGAAGCTCAAGGGGGAGGGTTACAGGCTGATCGATGAACAGCCCAGGATTGGGGCTGGAGGTGCAAGGATAGCCTTCGTTCACCCGAAGGCCGTAACCGGTGTGCTTCTCGAACTGTGTGAAAGAAAAGAGTAATCAAAGGAACCCACCCGGTTTTGAGGTCCCTACCCCCTTTTCCCTTTAACCCAATGGATCGTGTATTTGTCTGTTCAATCTCACGCAGTAACGTTTATAAGCGGATTAACAAACTTACTGTGCCCAGTAATAGGATGTAGATTAAAACCTAGTGAATCCGTACGAAGTGATGACTTATGCGGTTTAGGGGGCGACCCCTTAAGAAAGACTCAAAGATACTGGATTACCGGCGTCTCGACGAGATTCTGAAGAAAAACCCCAACAAAGGAAAGATTCTCATAACCCGGAGGCCCCCCTTTGAGGTCAGCCGCCCCAACGTCTATCTGATGTGGATCACCAAAGTCTCCCACCCTAACGCGGTATCACCTTCGAAGCTCCATGCCATCGAGCAGATGGTGTGGGAGCAACTCCAGGATGAGGACGTGGACGTCATTCTAGACGCCATAGAGTACCTCATGATAGAGAACGGGGTCGAGCCGACGCTCAGGTTCGTCAGCAAGCTTCGGGACATGACCCTTCTCACGGACTCCGAGTTTTACGTCACCGTCAGCGACGGCCTCGACAGCAGGGTTCTGAACATCCTCCGCAGGATAGTCGAGTGAGCACGCAGCCGAGTACTTCCCGCCCAGGGACGGGGCTTTCAAAAGGAGTAAAGTTATATAACCCTCTTCGCCATTCTCCCGTTTAGGTGTAGGGCATGCCGTACATTGAGAAGATTGAAATGAAAGGCTTCAAATCTTACGGTAACAGGAAAGTCGTCGTTCCGCTTTCTAAAGGATTCACAGCGATCGTTGGTGCCAACGGTTCTGGAAAGAGCAACATCGGTGACGCCGTGCTCTTCGTTCTCGGTGGCCTGTCCGCCAAGGCGATGCGTGCCACGAGGATAAGCGACCTCATATTCGCGGGTACCAAGACGGAAGCGCCGGCAAAGTACGCTGAGGTTGCCATGTACTTCAACAATGAGGACAGGGGATTTCCCATCGACGAGGACGAGGTCGTTATAAAGCGGCGCGTCTATCCCGACGGCAGGAGCACCTACTGGCTCAATGGAAAGAGGACGAGCAGGAGCGACATCCTCGACGTCCTCAGCGCGGCGATGATTTCCCCAGAGGGATACAACCTCGTTCTGCAGGGGGACATCACCAAGTTCATCAAGATGAGTCCCACCGAGAGGAGGATGCTCATAGACGAAATCTCCGGCATAGCGGAGTACGATGCCAAGAAGGAGAAGGCCCTGAAGGAGCTCAAGCAGGCGGAGGAGAACCTCGCGAGGGTCGATCTGCTCATCCGCGAGGTCAAGACCCAGCTCGACAAGCTTGAGAAGGAGAGAAACGACGCGCTCCGCTACCTTGACCTCAAGGACCGCGTCGAGAGGGCAAAGGTCACGCTCCTCCTCGGCGAGATAAGAAAGCTCGAGTCCCTGATAGAGGAGAGCAACCTGCGCGACAAGGAGATAGAGGCGGAGATAGCCGCCATGGAGGCCCGCCTCACGGATATCGCCAGGGAGATCGTGGCGAGGGAGAAGGAGCTGAACACGATCGAAAGGGAGCTCGAGGAAAAGAGCGAGGACGGCATCCTTGAGGTAACCAGAAAGATAAGCGAGGTCAAGTCCAAGATAGAGATGGCGGGAAAGAACATCGAGCTGGCCAGGAAGGAAATCGAGGACGGCCAGCACCGCCTTGCCAAGGCAAAGGAGGAGCTCAAGAAGGTTTCCGAGGAAATAGAGAAGAGCAGAAATGCCATAAGCCGCTGGAGCAAGAGACGCGAGAAGCTCAGGGCGGAAATAAAGGAGAAGGAAGTCATCAAGAACGAGCTGGTTGTTAAACTGGGCGAGATAGACCGGGATTTTGCCATCGCGAAGCAGGACTTTGACCGCGTGGTCGAGGAGCTGGAGGAGGCCAAAAAGGAGCTCTACATGAAGGAGAGCGATATCAAGAAGTTCGAGGAGGAAATAGAGCGCGCAAGGGGCAGGATAGCCCAGAACAACGCAAAGAAAGTCGCGCTCAAGTCCAAGATCGATGAGGCCAAAAGCGCCCTTGAGACCAAACGCTCGGAGCTTGGAGAGGTAGAGGGCAGGATGGGCAGGGCCGAGGCGAGGCTGAAGAAGGCCGAGAAGGAGCTGGAGGAGAAGAGCAGAAAGCTCAAGAAGATCGAGGGCGAACTCTCAAAAGCCAGGGAGGAGCTCATCAAAGCCGAGGCGCAGCGCGAGGTCCGCGGGAACCGTGCTATAGAATTCCTCAAGGCTCAGAACATCCCGGGCCTCTACGGCTCCCTCGGTGAGCTGATCACCGTTCGTGATGAGAGCTACGCCCTGGCCGTCGAGGTCGCCCTCGGTGGAAGCTACGATCACGTGGTCGTGGAGGACGACCGCGTTGCCGAGAAAGCCATAAGGCTGCTCAAGGAGAAGAAGCTCGGCAGGCTAACTTTTCTCCCCCTCAACAAGATAAAGCCGCGCTCCATGAAGGGGGAGCCCGCCCTCGGGGTTCCGGCCCTGGACGTCGTTCAGTACGACCCGCGCTTCAGAAACGCGGTGGCCCATGCCCTCGGGGACACGCTGATAGTGAACGACATGGATGAGGCCAGGGCTGTCGGCATAGGGAAGGTCCGCATGGTGACCCTTGGAGGGGAACTCCTCGAGCGGAGCGGGGCGATAACCGGTGGTCACTACAGGCTGAGGGGGAAGCTCGGGGTAAACGTGGACGAGATAAGGAAAAGGGTGGAGAAGCTCGAACGTGAGAAAGAGGCCCTGGAATCGGCCGTTAATGCCCTTAGGGTTGAGGTTAAGGGTCTTCAGAACGAGCTCTTTGAGCTCCGCATGAAGAGGAGTGAGCTGAGCAAGGATCTCCAGGTGACCCAGCGTGAGATGGATCGCCTCCTTGCGGAGGACAGGGCCCTCAGGGAGGAAATCAGAGAGAACGAGGCCCTCATAGAGGCCCTGGAAAAGAAGATTCATGATACCCGGGGCGAGATGGCAAAGCTCCGCGGCAGGATTGAGCGGCTGGAGAAGAAGAGGACGAAGCTGAAGAAGGCCCTGGAGAACCCGGAGGCCAGGGAACTGAACCAGAAGATCAGGGAGGTCGAGGCCGAGATAAGCAAGCTCCGCGAGGAGCTCGGCAAGGTCGAGAGCAAACTGGAGGGCCTCGACGTCAGGATAAACGAGGAGCTGCTCCCGAGGAGGGCGGATCTGGAGGAGGAGATAGAGGGCCTGATCAACAGGATAAACGCTCTCAGGGCCAACATCGAGGAGAACGAGAGGGCCATAACAGACTTTGAGGCCGAGCTGGAGGAGCTCAAGAAGGCGGAGGAGAACGTCAAGGATGAGCTCAAGGAGCTCCGTGAGAGACGCGAGAGGCTCAAGAACGAGATCATCGATCTACGCGCCGAGAAGGACGAACTGAGCTCCAAGCTTCAGGAGCTCCGCATAGAGGCAAACACCCTCAAGATAAAGCTCGCACAGTACGAGGCCGCGCTGAAGGAGAAGAGGGACGAGCTGAAGCACTTTGACCCCAAGCTCATAAAGAGTATCAAGGAAGTGCCGCTCGAGCTCGAGGCGCTCCGCGAGCAGATAGAGAAAATGGAGGAGGAGATACGCGCCCTCGAACCGGTCAACATGAAGGCCATCGAGGACTTCGAGGTCGTTGAAAGACGCTACCTTGAGCTGAAGAGCAAGCGCGAGCAGGTCATCGCCGAGAAGGAGAGCATAGAGGAGTTCATCGAGGAGATAGAGGGCCAGAAGAAGCAGGTCTTCCTCCAGACCCTCAACGAGATAGCCAGGAACTTCTCGGAGCTCTTCGCCAAGCTCTCCCCGGGAGGAAGCGCAAGGCTCATCCTTGAGAACGAGGACGATCCCTTCGCTGGAGGCCTTGAAATTGAGGCCAAGCCTGCCGGAAAGGACGTTAAGCGCATAGAGGCCATGAGCGGCGGCGAGAAAGCTCTAACGGCTTTGGCATTCGTGTTCGCCATACAGCGCTACAAGCCGGCACCGTTCTACCTCTTCGATGAAATCGATGCCCACCTCGACGACGCCAACGTCAAGCGCGTTGCCGACCTCATCAAGGAGGCCTCCCAGAACAGCCAGTTCATAGTCGTTACCCTGAGGGACGTCATGATGGCCAACGCGGACAAGATAATCGGGGTCAGCATGAGAAAGGGCGTCTCGCGCGTCGTTGCCCTCAGCCTCGAGAAGGCCATGAAGATACTGGAAGAAGCGAGGAAGAGGAGTGAGGCCGAGCACGCGGAGATGTTCGGCCACCTGGGCGGGTGAGCTCGATGTTTGACAGGGAGGAATTCGAGCGATGGCTCTCCCAGGCCGAGTACACCCTCAGGAGTGCTGAAAACGACATGAAGTCTGGGTTCTATTCGTGGGCATGCTTCAAGGCACAGCAGGCCGCGGAGTATGCCGTCAAGGCCCTGCTATTTGGGCTTGGAATCATGGCGTACGGTCACTCAATAAAGAGGCTACTCGACGTGCTCTCTAAAGAGGTCGATGTTCCAGAGGAACTCTTTGACAGCGCCAGATTGCTGGACCGGCATTACATCCCCCCGAGGTACCCGGATGCGTATATAGAGGGCGCCCCCCATGAGTACTACGGGGAAAAAGATGCCGTGGAGGCCATCAACTCATCGCTCGCGATAATAGCCTTCGTCAGGAGGGTTGCCGATGAGGCCCAGTGACATTCCCTACGGGCGGGAAATCCGGGAGTACGTTGAGGCCATCAAAAAGGCCCTCAATCCAAAACTGATACTTCTGTATGGCTCCGTTGCCAGGGGGACGTTCGGCCTGGGAAGCGACGTGGACGTTCTGGTGGTTGCGGAGGACCTTCCCAGGAATCCGAACGAGCGTCTGAGACTTCTCTACGACCTCGACAGAACCCGCGCTCCGATTGATGCGAAGGCCTACACCCCGGGGGAGGTCAGAAAAATGCTCCTCAGGGGGCATCCACTCATACTCGACGCCCTGTCCGATGGGAAGGTTCTCTACGCTGATGAGGAATATCTTGAGGAACTGACGGCGATGTTCAACGCCGTCAGAAGAAAGTTCCGCCGTTTTGAGCGGGGTTGGATTAGAATTGAGAGGTGAAACTCATGGAATCCCGTCGCGAGGAGGAAATAACGCCCGTTGACATTCTCCTCCAGCTCGTCACCATGGGGAAGGTTGACCCCTGGAACATCGACATCGTGGATTTGACCGAGAAGTACATCGAGAGACTCAGGGAGATGAAGGAGCTCGACCTCCGCGTCTCCGCCAGGGCCATCCTCGCCGCATCCATACTCGTCAGGATGAAGAGCGAGGCCCTGCTCTACGGCGACGAGGAGGAAGAGGAGGAGCACGAGGAGAAGCTCCACGTTGATGTCGAGCCGCTGGCCCCGCCCCTCCGCAGGGTGGAGCGCTACTACACCTTCGACGACCTCCTGGACGCCCTCATGGATGCCCTTGAGGAGGCTGAGAAGAGAAAGCCGCGGAAGAAAAAGAAGGTCGAGATTGAAGAGGAGGTCTTCGTCGTCGATGACTTCCGCGTTGACATCGAGAAGCACGTCTACCGCCTCCACGAGATAGTCGTGAACATGTACCGGGAAACAAGGGAGCCAATAAACTTCTGGGACCTGGTGTTCGACCCGACGCCGAAGATAGTAGCCAGAACCTTCCTCTACCTCCTCTTCCTCTCCAACATGGGGAAGGTGGACCTCATTCAGGAGGAGCCCTTTGGGGAGATACTGGTCGTGCCCGTGGGGGAGAGCGCCTAGTCCGCGCATTCCCTCTCGCTTTTCTTCGCCGGCCGCAGGGTTATCGCAAGCAGCGGCGGGGCGCTGCCTATGTAAATGCTCCGCTTCTCCCTGTTGATATAGAAGCAGTACTCGCCGTCCGGGACGGACTCGAGAAACTTTCTGGGGATGGTTTCTCTGGCGGTTCTCCCATCGAGAAAAACGCACTCATAGGCTCTGGAGATGCCCCCAACGCGCTCTTTTATTTCCTCGAGTGGAAGTCTCTCGCAGTCGAGCCTGGAGCAGACCAGACTCTTTGTCCCGTCCGTGAAGATTACGATACCCCTGTTTACATCGATCCTCCTCGAGCGGTCCAGGAATGCCCACAGCAGAGGGTAGAATCTCTCGGGTTTCCTGTTCTTTGCCAGCCTCTTGATCAGCCTTTCCCTTGCGTGTCTCGTGAGGAGCATGGTGATCGATGGGGCGAGCGGCTTAAATCCTTTGCCTGTTCCCAGTGTACGTACCTATGTTTGTACACATGTAGGTTCTGACTACGGAGTAAAGTATTTAAAGGGAACGACGTAGATAACAGTGTGGTGAAGGGGATGCGAGGCAAAGTGTACGCAGGATTTTTTGTGGCGTTTTCGGTTCTTGATATGCTTACAACCTGGTTTGGCGTGAGTAGAGGGTTCTCCGAGGCAAATCCCGTCATAGCCCAGAGGATCTCAGACCCCGCCCTTTTCTTCGGAAGCTTTGCCCTCTTCACGGCCCTGGGTGTTGCCCTGATCCTTGCATCCTCCGCCTTAACAGGCATCTCCAGTGTCTTCGGATACTTCCCCGCGGTCTTCGTGCTTCTTAAAGCCGCCCCCGCGGTCAACAACCTCTACCTGCTATTCGGCTTTGGATTCCTGATACCGTTCGTTCCAGTGCTTCCTCTCGCGGCGATGCTCATTGCCGGGTCCGAAAAGCCCGCATCCACCCGGGACGTCAGGAAAGCTTTTATTCGCTCCCTCCAAGCTTAAACCATGTACCTTCGCCGAGACCTCATCGAGCCCCGCGTTTACCAGGAGATAATCTACGCCCGCTGTAAAGAGACCAGCTGCCTCGTCGTTCTCCCGACGGGGCTGGGAAAGACGCTGATAGCGATGCTCATAGCCGATTACCGGCTCTCCCGGTACGGCGGTAAGGTCCTCATGCTCGCGCCAACCAAACCCCTGGCCATCCAGCACGCCGAGAGCTTTAGGCGCCTCTTCAATCTCCCCCAGGAAAGAATAAACGTCCTCACCGGAGAACTCTCCCCCGAAAAGCGCAGACGGGTGTGGGGGGAGAGCGTGATCATCACCGCCACCCCCCAGACCGTCGAGAACGACATCCTCACGGGCAGGATTTCGCTGGAGGACGTTTCCCTTCTGGTAATCGACGAGGCCCACAGGGCCGTTGGCGGTTACTCGTACGTTTTCATCGCCAGGGAGTACCTCAAAACCGCCAGGCACCCGCTGGTTCTCGGCTTGACCGCATCCCCAGGGAGCGACGCCGATAAAATTCGCGAGATAGTGGAAAACCTCGGCATCGAACACGTCGAGGTGAGAACCGAGGCTTCTCCCGACGTTAAACCCTACGTCCAGAGCATTGCATTTGAGTGGGTGAAGGTCGAGCTGCCCGAGATATACAAGGAGGTTAGAAAACTCCTCCGCGAGATGCTGAAGGAGAGTCTCAAGCCCCTCGCCCAGTTCAAGCTCGTCTCGACTTATTCCCCGGACATCTCAAAGAGGGAAGTGCTTCAGGCGGGGTCAAAGATCAATCAGGAGGTCGCGAGGGGCAACTATGAGATCGGCCGCCTCAGACTCCACCAGGCCAAGGCCGTCAAGCTCCAGCACGCGATCGAGCTCCTCGAGACTCAGGGGCTGACCGCCCTGCGCACCTACCTCAGGAAGCTTCGGGAGGATAAGCGGGCGAAGTCGAGCAAGCAGCTCATGGAAGACCCGCACATGAGGAAGGTGGTTTACCTCCTCGTTCAGGCAAAGGAGAGCGGGGTGGACCATCCGAAGATGGAGCGGCTGAAGGAGCTCGTCAAAAGGCAGCTCGAAAGAAAGCCGGACTCCAAGGTAATCGTCTTCACCAACTACCGGGACACAGGGAGGAGAATAGTGGAGGAGCTGGAGGCGATGGGGATCGCGGCCGAGAGGTTCATCGGCCAGGCGAGCAGGGGGAAGGACAAAGGGATGAGCCAGAAGAAGCAGAAGGAAGTCCTCGACCGCTTCTCCCGCGCTGAGTTCAACGTCCTCGTCGCCACAAGTGTTGGCGAGGAAGGACTGGACGTTCCCGAGGTGGACCTGGTCGTTTTCTACGAGCCGGTGCCTTCGGCCATACGGAGCATCCAGAGGCGCGGCAGGACCGGCAGGCACAGGCCGGGGAAGGTTGTAATCCTGATGGCCCGGGGGACGAGGGACGAGGCCTACTACTGGAGCTCGAAGCGAAAGGAGAAGGGGATGTTCGATGCCATAAGGGCCATAGCGAGGGAGCTTGAAAGGGCCCGCCCCAGGGGGCGGTCGGGACCTGCTGAAATCGTTGAAAAAACACCGGAGCGTGCCGGGATGAGCAGGGGGAAGATAACTTCCCTTGATGCGTTTCTGAAGCCGAAGGGGGTCCAGAAAACCGAGGAGAAATCCGGGGCTTCCGAAAAGCCTCCGAAGAACCCCGTTTTCGTAAAGAAACAGAAGGGTATAGTGATCTACGCCGACAGCCGCGAGCTGAGGAGCGGGGTGCCGAAGCACCTCCGCGAGCTTGGCGCCGAGGTTGAGGTCAGGACACTCGACGTTGCCGACTACGTGGTGAGTGAGGACGTCGGCATAGAGCGCAAGAGCGCCAACGACTTCATCCAGTCAATCATCGACGGCAGACTCTTCGACCAAGTTGAGAGGCTCAAAAGGGCCTACGAAAAGCCGGTCATAATCATTGAAGGAGGCCTCTACGGGGTAAGGAACGTACACCCCAACGCGATTCGCGGGGCGATAGCGGCGGTGACCCTCGACTGGGGGGTGCCCATTCTTTTCTCCTCAGGAATCGAGGAGACGGCACAGTTCATATACCTGATGGCAAAGCGCGAGCAGGAGGAGAGGAAGAAGGAGGTCCGCCTCAGGAGCGAGAAGAAGGCCCTAACCCTGGCGGAGAGGCAGCGCCTGATAGTCGAGGGCCTGCCCAACGTCTCGGCAACACTCGCCAAGCGCCTCCTCACGCACTTCGGCAACGTTGAACGCGTTTTCACTGCAACGGAGGAGGAGCTGAAGGAGGTCGAGGGAATAGGTCCGAAGAAGGCGAGGGAGATAAGGAAGGTGATAACCGCACCCTACGTAGGGGAGGATAAAATTTAAGTTCCCGTCGGAATTACAAGACAACGCCCCCGGAAACCGCGGGGAGGGAGCGTCTTGGCGAGCCGTGACCTCCCTTCGCTCCCCGGGGGCACAACCGCTACTCCTCCTCATCCACTTCCTCGCCGGCGAGCTTCCTCAGCCTGTCGAGGTCGGAGCCAACCGCTATGAGAACGTCGCCCTCCTTAATAACGTCGTTCCTTCCGGGGTTGTAGATGTACCGGCTCCCGCGCTTTATGGCGAGTATCCTCGTGCCTATCTTGCTCGGAAGCTTGAGCTGCTCCAGGGTCTTGCCGTGCAGAACGGAACCGGTGTGAACCGTCACCCTTCCGAGTTCCTCCTCCGTGTCTTCCATAATCTTCCGGATTATCGGGTGGGGCTCCACATCGCGCAGGATTAGGTCGGATATCTTGTAGGCCGCGTCGCTTATCTGCTCGTTTATCTCGGCCATGTCTATGACGCTGAGAAGCTTCACCGGGTCCTCCTCACTCTTGGCGAGCCTCAGGGCGAGTTTCTTGACCTTAAGCGTCAGCTCGTCCATGCGCTCCTCAAGCAGGTAAACCTCCTCCGCGATGTCTTCGCTCTTGTACATGACGGAAGAGAACGCCAGGTCAACCATCAGAGACGAGAGGTCCTTCATCTCAATGAGGCAGTTTCTGATCTCCTCAAGCTCACTCATTGGACATCACCTTGATGTTGCCCCGGGCTATCTCCTTGAGGTAGTCCACCGAGGTGTTCGTTCCCCTTCCTATGAGTATGTCCCCGGGGAATATCTTGAAGTCCCCGTCGGGGTCAAAAATCCAGCGTTTGCCTCTCCTCACAGCGACTATCCAGACGCCGGTGTTGGCCGCGAGGTCCAGCTCCCCCAGCGTTTTTCCGACGAGTATGGACTCGGCCGAGACAAAAATCTTGCCGATTATCTCCTCGCTGCCGAGGATCGCCTCGGTTATGACGGGGTGGAGCTCGACGCCGTCGATGACCATTTTCGCGAGGTCCGCCGCCGCGTTGGACATGTCGTCTATGGCGTGCGCCATGTGGAGAATGGACGTTATCTGCTCCGCCTCCTTCGGCCGCCTTGCGGCAAGAACCGCATGGACCATGAGGTGGTAGTTGAGCAGATCGAGGTACTCCTCGAGTTCGAGCACCTCCTCGGCCATCTCCTCCTCGTTGAAGAGTATGGAGGAGTAGGCCAGGTCAACCATCAGCTCGGCGGTGTTCTTCATCTCAACGAAGATGTCCTTAACGTTCCTCGGAACCTCGATTTCGTCCCACTCTTCCACCCGGCTCTCACCGATGGGGGGAGGGAGGGAAATCTTATTTAGTTTTCGCCTTCGAAAAGTTTAATACCCGCAAGGGCCAACGTCCACGGGGTGAGGGTGATGGAGAGTGATGGCAGTGATCGGCGGAGAGGTCAGGGAGGAGCTGAAGGGAAAGATCAAGGAAGCCTACAGGGTTACGCTGCCGTCCCTGTTCACCTCCCAGATATTTGGCCTATTCGGCGGCACGTTTCTGGGTAAGTACTTCGAGACCATAAGAACCCAGTTCCCGGGCCTCCTGGTGGTTCTGCCGGGCATAATGGGCCTCCGCGGGAACGTTTTCGGCTCGATGGCATCGCGCTTCTCCACGATGCTCTACCTCGGTGACCTCGAACCCTCCATGAGGGACAAGAAGGTTCTCAAGGAGATAGTCCTGAGAATGCTCATCTCGCTCATCCCGATACTCCTTCTGTGGGCCATAGGCGTCGCCACCGGTGTGAGGAAGAACGCCTTTGACGTCCTCCTCATAGTCGTCACCTCAACGATACTGGTCTCCTTCATCCTCGGATACTTCACCTCATTCGTTACGATATTCGCCTTCAGGCGCGGCACAGACCCCGACAGCGTTGCGGCCCCGCTGGTCGCCTCAATGGGCGATTTCCTGACGGTTCCCTCGCTGGTGCTGTTCATCCTCCTCATAGAGCACTCCCCAGAGGGCTTCAGGGTCTTCAACTACGTCGTGCTCTTCCTGTTTGCCGTCGTCGCCGCGATAAGCAGGGTAAGGAAGGAGGAGTTCCTTGAACTCAAACAGGTCTTCATAACCATAACCGGGCTGGCGCTCCTCTCGACGATATCCGGTTCAATACTCGCCAGATTCAGCGGGATAATCCAGGCCTCCGTGATACTGAGCTTCATCTACCCCTCGCTCCTCAGCAGCTTCGGCAACTACGGCTCAATAATAGCCGCCAAGACCTCAACGAAGCTCCACCTCGGCGAGATAGAGGGCTTTCTCTGTCCCAAGGCATTCACCGACATCCTGGCGCTCTTCACGACCGCACCGGTCATTGGAACGACGAAGCTCTTAATAGGCATCGCCCTTGTGAAGCTGACTACCGGTATGGCGGTTCCCGGCTCCGCGTGGGTAGTGGCTCTCACGTATCCGTTCATGGTCCTGTTCATCATGCTCTACTCCTACACGGTATCCTACTTCCTGTTCCGGAAGAACATAGACCCCGACCACGTGGCCATCCCCCTCATATCAAACAACAGCGATATATTCGGGACGATATACGTCGTGCTGATGGCCAAGCTGATGGTGGGAGCATGATCGGCCTTTCGATGACCGCCTATTCCGGAAAGGACCTCTCCGGCCTGGAGGGATGGGTCCAGAGGGTAAGACAGCTGGGCTTTGATTTCGTGGAGATTCTGAGCGAATGGCCCCACTACCTGACGAGGGACAACCACCGCCTCTTCGAGGAGGTTCTTGACGGCTGGAGCATGAAGAGAACCGTTCACGCGCCGTTCAGCGACGTCAACATAGGCTCTTTCAACGACAGGCTGAGGAGAACATCGCTGGAGGTAATCCGCGAGGCCATCGAACTGGCGGCCGAGCTCGACGCCCTCTCCGTCACGATACACCCGGGCCACTGCTCGCCGGTGAGCGTGAGGAACAGGAGAAAGTACCTGGAGATACACAGGGAGTCCCTGAGGAGAATCGCCGAATGGGGACTGGAGTACGGGGTCAGGATTGGCGTTGAAAACATGCCCCGCTTCGTAATCCTCGATGCACAGACGTGCGAGAGGCTGTGGGAGATACTTGAAGACGTCGAGATTGGGGTGACCTTCGACGTCGGGCACCTGAACACCACAACAGGGAATTTTGAGCGCTTCATCGAGCTCTTTGGGGACAGGATAGTCCACGTCCACCTCCACGACAACCGCGGCCAGAAAGACGACCATCTCGCCCTGGGGGACGGCACAGTCCCGTGGGTCAGGGTGCTCCCAAAACTCCCCAAGGTGACGCGGACCCTCGAAGTCAACGACCTCGAATCCGCCCGGAGAAGCCTCGAATTTCTGAAAAGCCTGCATTGATGGACTTTTCAGTTCATTGGCGTCCAGTTTTTACAAAACGCAACTCTTTTATACATTTAAAATGAAGTTCTTGCGAGAAGCAGTTTCTGGCGGAGGGATACCAATGGTGGAAAAGATAGTTGAGGAAATGAGGCCCTTCTTCGACCCAAAGGCGGTCGCTATCATCGGTGCAACCAACAAGAAGGGTAAGGTTGGAAACGTCATTTTTGAGAACTTCAAGATGAACAAGGAGCGTGGAATCTTCAAGGGCAACATATACCCCGTGAACCCCAAGCTCGACGAAATAGAGGGGTACAGGGTCTACAAGAGCGTCGATGAGCTCCCCGAGGACACCGACCTGGCGGTCATCTCGATTCCGGCCCCGTTCGTCCCGGACACCATGAGGCAGGTGGCAAAGAAGGGGATAAAGTCCGTCATCATCATCACCGGCGGCTTCGGTGAGCTCGGCGAGGAAGGTAAGAAGCTGGAGCGCGAGATTCTTGAGATAGCCAGGGAGAACGGAATAAGGATCATCGGCCCGAACTGTGTCGGCGTCTACGTTCCGGACACCGGCGTTGACACCGTCTTCCTGCCGGAGAGCAAGATGGACAGGCCGAAGAGCGGCCCGATAGCCTTCGTCAGCCAGAGCGGAGCCTTCGCGGCCGCGATGCTCGACTGGGCCGCGATGGCCGGGATAGGCATAGGCAAGATGGTTAGCTACGGCAACAAGCTCGACGTTGACGACGCCGACCTCATGGACTACTTCATACACGACGATGGCATAAACGTCGTCACCTTCTACATCGAGGGAGTCAAGGACGGCAGGAAGTTCATAGAGGCCGCCAGGAGGATAACCCAGGTCAAGCCCGTCATAGCCCTCAAGAGCGGAAGGACCGAGTACGGTGCCAAGGCCGCCTCTTCCCACACCGGTTCGCTCGCCGGTGCCGACACGATTTACGATGCCGTCTTCAAGCAGACCGGTGTCATCCGCGCCGAGGACTTCGAGCACATGTTCGACCTCGCGAAGGCATTTGCCGCACTCAAGGACAAGCTCCCGAAGGGCGACAGGATAGGAATCATCACCGATGGCGGTGGAGCGGGAGTCATGGCCAGCGATGCCGTTGCCAGGTTCGGTCTCAGGATGGCCGACCTCAGCGAGGAGACCCTCAGGTTCCTGAAGGAGAACTTCCCGCCGCACGCGGTGGCAGGAAACCCCACCGACGTGGTTGGAGACACCGACGCCGAGAGGTACAGAATCGCCATCGAGGGCTTCGTGAACGACCCGAACGTCGATGCGATACTTGTCATAGTCCTCTTCCAGGTCCCGCTCCTCGAGGAGGAGAAGATAATCGACATCCTAGCCGAGTACCAGAAGAAGAGCGACAAGCCGATCGTTGCGGTGGCGATGGGCGGTAAGAAGACCGACCACTACGCCAGAATCCTCGAGGACAAGGGAGTTCCCGTTTATCCAACCCCTGAGAGGGGCGTCCGCGCCCTGGCGGGCCTTGTTAAGTACGCTGAATACCTCAGGAGGGGGGCCTGACCCCCCAATCTTCCGGTGGTGGTATCATGAAGGAGGAAGCCCTTAAAGTTATTGAAGAGGTTTTGAAGTCCGGAAGGACTTCGCTCGTTGAGTACGAGGCAAAGCAGGTTCTCAAAGCCTACGGCCTCCCGGTTCCGGAGGAAAAGCTCGCCAAGACCCTGGACGAGGCTCTCAAGTACGCCGAAGAAATCGGCTACCCCGTCGCCATGAAGCTGATGTCCCCGCAGATTCTCCACAAGAGCGACGCCAAGGTCGTCCTTCTCAACATCAAGACCCCCGAGGAGCTGAAGGAGAAGTGGGAGCTCATCCACGAGAACGCGCGCAAATACCGCCCGGACGCTGAAATCCTGGGTGTTCTCGTGGCCCCGATGCTCAAGGTCGGAAGGGAGATCATCATAGGCGTCACCGAAGACCCGCAGTTCGGCCACGCCCTCATGTTCGGTCTCGGCGGAATCTTCGTCGAGGTTCTCAAGGACGTCACCTTCCGCATAGTGCCCATAACCGAGCGCGATGCCAGGAAGATGATAAGGGACATAAAGAGCTACCCGATTCTCGCAGGGGCCCGCGGCGAGGAGCCGGCGGACATAGACGCAATAGTCAACCTCCTCCTCAAGGTCAGCGAGCTCGTCAACGATCTCGACGACTACATCAAGGAGATGGACCTCAACCCCGTCTTCGTCTACGAGAAGGGCAAGGGTGCCGTCGTCGTTGACGCCAGGATAATCCTGAAGGGCTGATTTCCCTTTTTCCCCACCATTTTCAACGGTTGATTCCCCGCGAAAAACCGCTGTTGGCCCGCAGGAGAAAAACCGCCAATGCCCCCAATCCAAACACCCCCACGAAGAGAAATCCTGTTCTAAACCCGAGAAATCCTATCAAAACCGGCCCCAGCGCCTGGCCGATGTCCTTTACGCTCTCCAGAAATCCCAGTGCCGTTCCGCGAAGCCTCGATACCTCGGTGGCCAGGGGCTTCGTTGAGGCCTCACTTATCGAGGCGCCCACCGAGAAAAGCACCGCACCCAGAACCACAAGAGAAAGGGAGTCTGAAAGGGCGAACACAAACATCGCCAGGCCCACCATCGTCATGCCGGCCACTATCGGTTTGATTCTTCCCACCCTGTCGCTTAGGTAGCCCGCGTAGGGCTTGACGACCGCCATTATGGCTATCTCAACGGTGAGTATCAGCCCGGAGAGCCACGCCTTGTCCTGGAGGTAGTAGAATAGGGGTAGAAAGGTCTCTATACCCTGGTAGGCCATGTAAACGGCCGCGTCCAGAAGGCCTATCAGGAGGAGTTCTCCGCTGAACGTGAACTCAAACCTCTTCAGCTCTCCACCAGTTTCAGGGAACCTGAAGGTAAGGGCAAAAACGACCAGTCCCGTCAGTGAGCAGAGGACAAAGACCACCGAGAACCCCAGGAAATAGATGATGCTCCCCGCGAGAACAGGAGCTAGGGCGCGGCCAACGAGGGTTGATGAGCTCAGGAAGCCCATGAAGGTGCCCTTACGGTCCGGGTACAGGTCACTGACCAATGCGAAGGACACCGGGACGAAGATTGCCGTCGCAACGCCGTAGTAAACCCTGACGAGGGCGAGGGTCAAAGCGTCGCCCGCGAGAAAGTACAGCAGCGGGGCGCTGAGAAAAACGAAGCCGCTCATCTTGAGGAGCCTCTTCCGTCCGTAAACGTCGCTGAGAAGGCCCGACGCGAAGTTTATGAAGATGCCCGTCACCGTAGAGGCGGCGGCAACGAGGCCGATTTCTCCCTTTCCGAGCCCGATGCTCTGGGAGTAGAGGGGAAGGGTCGGGGACTTGCCCATGGTGGAACCTAGGATCGCGAAGAATCCCGCGATAAGGATGGGATAGAGGGCCTTGGAGTCGGTTCTCACTCCCCGCATCCCCAGTCGTTGACGAGAGACAGCTCATTCATTCCCCCGCGCCGGCTTCAGGCTTCTCCCCCTCATCTTCCAGGGCCACCTCTTTGATGTAGCCCAGGATGTCGTGGAGTATGAAGAAGCTTATCGCGGCATCGATCGCCGAAAAGAGGTTGCCTGCGATAAGGAACAGCAGGGCAAAGAAGAACTCCACGGCCGCGTAGATGAGCGCCACCTTTACCGCGGTTCTGTTCTCCGCTCCCACACCGTATGCAAGGACCAGGCTCAGGAGGGCAAAGGCCAGGTAAACCAGGGACCCCCAAGAATAGGCGTAATACAGTAGCAGTACTCCATTGATTGAAAGAAGGAGAGTGGCAAGGGCAAGTCGCTTCATGTCATCCCCAGATAGCCCTCAAATACCTCAACGTATTTAAACCCATCGTCGGGGAATATGAGGACGTAGGTACCCTCGCCTAGCTCTCCGACGACTTTCTCATAACCCTTAACAACGGCACCGGAGCTGAGGCCTATGAGAAGGCCATCGCTTCTGGCAACGCGGATGGCCCCTTCGATGGCCTCTTTCCTCGTGATCTCCACGACTCTGTCTATCTCAACCTGGAAGTACCACTTGGGCTTCGTCTCGAGGCGCTTTATACCGGGGATCTTCTCTCCTTTGGCGGGGACAACGCCGATGATCCTTGTGTCGTAGCGCTCCTTGAAGTAGCTCGCTATGCCGGCTATGTGTCCGGAAGTTCCGATGCCGGCTATTATGACGTCGGGCGTTTTCCCTATGCTCCTCAGCTGCTCGTCTATCTCCCCCGCGGTAAAGCGGTAGTGGGCGTCGAAGTTGTCGTCGTTCTCGAACTGGTTGAGGTTCATCGCACCGGCTTTTCTGGCTTCTTCCTGCACAAAGCGCACCATCGTCGGGTCTATCGTCTCGAAGTCCGTCATAACGACCTCTGCACCGAGAACCCTCAGGAGAATCTGCGTCGCCCTGGGTGTTGGCTTCGGCAGGTAGGCTCTGAACTCGATGCCAAAAACGTTGCTTAAAGCGGCCAGAGAAATCCCAACGTTGCCGGAGGTGGCCTCAAAAAGGGCCGTGCCGTTGATGTCCCCGCGCTCGATGGCCTTCATAAGCATGTTAAAAACGGCCCTGTCCTTGATGCTCCTGCTGAAGGGGTTAAAGAACTCCAGCTTGGCAAAATACATCCCCCCTCTCCGCCGAGAGTTTGACCAGGGGGGTCGGCTTGTACTTCTCGAACAGTTCGAGGGTGCTGTTAAACACGTTCATTTGCCATCACCGAAAACGGGTGAGAGAAGGGCTTTAAAAACTTTCCTAAAACGAACAGTTGTGGACAAAATTGGGTAATCAGGGCACCCCTTCCCTCACGAGCCTTTCCTTTATCCTCTCAAACTCACCGAGTGAACCCCTCACTATCGGGTGCCTCGGCACGAACGGGCACGGCTCCTCCCGCTCGATGCTTATCGCAAACGTGCCAATCTCCTTGGCAATTCTAACTATCTCCTCCTTGTCGAGGCCGATGAGGGGCCTCAAAATAGGCAGGTCGCTCGCGGTGCTTATGATAAGAAGGTTGTCGAGGGTCTGCGATGCCACCTGCCCCAGGGAGTCGCCCGTAACTATAGCCCTTGCCCCGATTTCGTGTCCCACCCTGCACGCCTTCCTGAGCATCGTGTATTTACAGAAGAGGCACGTCCACTTGGCCTTTCCAATCTCGGCGAGCTTCGAAAAAACCGGAGCCTGTTCCTCGTAGGCATCTACTATAACCGGCTCATTCAGCTTTCCGTACTTTCCGAGAACCTCGCAGAGCTCAAAAACCTTGGACTCCTTCGTACCGCTCTGCCGGAAGTGAACGGGGGTTATCTCAAAGCCTTTCCTGAGCATGAGGTATATCGCCACCGGCGAGTCTATGCCCGAGCTGAGCAGCGCCACCGCTTTCATGTTCGGAAGAAGGGACGGAGGATATATGAAGCTTTCCTCAACTCAGAGTTTGAAACCCTTGAGCTGGAGCAGGCCGATGTAGACGAACCAGGCCAGTATCGTGGCGGCGCCAACCAGCTCTGGAATCGCGAGCCCCTTAAAGACCCCAGCCTTCACGAGGTATAGCATCAGGACGAAGGTGAGAACCGCCAGAACGCTCCAGGCGTAGCCGGCCGAAAGTCCGTTTCTCCCGAGCTTTATGCCAACTATCGCTATATCCGCCAGGGCCAGAACGTAGAAGAAGACCGCCGCCGGGGCGTGCGGCGCGTACTCCTCAGGAAAAACTCCAACGAGGAACAGGAGAACCATCGCGAGGGGCATCAGGTAGGAGAGACCACGCCTGAGGGCCCCGATGGAGGCAATGAAACCGATGACCGCGAAGACCATCAGAAAGCCGTTGAAGTAGTAGTTCACCGGATTCCGTATTGAGCCCATGTCGCTCAGGGCGTTTCCCTTGAAGGAGAACCATGGGTTCTGGCTCACAACGATGAGCAGTCCCACGATAAAGATAATGGGGAGGGAGATGGCCACGTACGACCATAAACGCTGGAGAGTCATGGGGATCACTTCACAAATTCCACGTTTTCCATGTTTACAAACTCTTTATCGCCCGTGAGAAACCTCATTTCCATGCCCTTTGCTAGAACGTAACCCAGACAATCTATCAGAGACAGCTTTTTCCCTTCTTTCCTCGTCTGGAGCCTGAGCGTTGAGGCCGTGACATAATGCTGGATATCCGGCGTCAGCACGATAAGAATGCTCCTCACGAGTTCCACGGTAGCTTTGGCTTTCTTCTCTCCAAAGTCCCTTGTCAGGGCATACGACAGCTCTAGCAGGTTGAATTCGGTTGTATACAGTTCCTCTTCAGCATATGTTGAGTAGTTGGGGTTTCCTCTGAGGATTTCAACGAGGGCGTAGGTATCGGCGAAGAACTTAGCCATGTACCTCCCTCAGCTCATCCTTCAGCTTTTGAGGGTCAACGTCCCAGTCCTTCAGCAGTCCGAAAATCTCAACCTTTATGAGCACCCTGCTCTTTTCAGGCAGGTTGAGCTTCTTTACGGGTTTTAAAATTCCGTTTTCATACACTGCCTCAACAACCATCGGCACGTTCTCACCCCATAACAACTTGTTTTTCCCATTTTTAACCTTTCAGCACCCCCTCTTCCCCGGCTCTTCACCAAAAACCGCCCGGTAGAGCTTCCTGAACTCCTCCCAGGAGCCCCTTATAACCGGGTGCCTCGGTATGAACGGAATCTCATCCTCCGGCAGGGTTGAGAGCTCGAAGGTTCCTATCTCCTTCGCTATCCTGACGATTTCCTCCTTGTCCATGCCGATGAGCGGGCGGTATATTGGCAGATCCGTCGCCTGGCTGACGATGTACATGTTCTCAAGGGTCTGCGAAGCGACCTGTCCAAGGGAATCACCCATGACGATGCCCTTCGCCCCGAACTCCCTCGCTATTCTATCCGCGTGCCTCACCATCATGTACTTGCAGAAGACGCAGGTGTACTTCTCCTTCTTCATTTCGCGCAGCTTTTCAAGGATTCTCTCGCGCTCTTTGGGCTTGACGACTATCAACTCACCCTTTCCGCCGTAGCCGTACCGCCTAAGCTGGTTCCATATCCTCCTGACCTTCTCAAGGGTTTTCTCACCTATGTATATGTGGACGGGAATAACCTCAACGCCGCGCTTCATCATGAGGAAAGCGGCAACCGGCGAATCTATACCGCCGCTGAGCAGTGCCACCACTTTGCCCTGGGTGCCAATCGGCAGGCCGCCCCAGGAGTGGATTTTATCAACGAAGACGTAGGCTTTACCCTCCATCAGCTCGACGCCGACCTCGATGTCGTAGTTGTGGAGGTCAACCTCGCACCCCTCGTTCTCCAGGATGTACTCGCCGACCTTGGCCTGAACCTCGGGGCTCTTGAGCGGAAACTCCTTGGTGATTCTCCTGGCGGTGACCCTGAAGCGGGGCCTTTCAAGGCCAAGCTCCCTCTTCTTCCTTCTGAAGAGCTTCAGGGCCGTCCGGTGAATCTTATCCAGCTCGGCGTCAATTTCCATCGCGGGGGAGAGCGACACTATGCCAAAGACCCGCCCAAGAACGTCAACGGCCGCCCTCGCTTTATTCGTCTTCACAAGAATCCTCCCGTGCTTCGCCTCGACCTTCTTGAACTCAATCCCCTCGCTCACCAGTGCCTCCCGGATGTTGTTCATGAGTATGTTCTCGAACCACCTTCTCGTCTGCCGGGATTTGGTTCCTATCTCGCCGTATCTGACGATCACCACGTTGAACATAGAATCACCCCACCGTACCCGGGAACTTGATGATTATCTCCACGTACTTCTGTATGCCCTCGTAGAGGAGCAGGGAAACCAGATACGAGGACAGCAGGATAAGCTCGTTCATCTCAAAGATGTGCGCCGCTATGGCCTTGGCCCTGGGCGTCGCATCGACTATCGTGCTCATGTACTTCCTCTTGAGGGAGTGGTTGACCAGGATGAACCCGATGAGCAGGGCGACGCCGATCAGGCCCCACGTCTGGCCCAGCGCAAGCATCAGGAAGAGCGTCGAGGCCACTATTATCCAGCCGCCTATGACCCCGAGCAGTATCACGAACTCTATCATCGTCCCACCGGAGGTTGGTAAGGTGGGGGCAATAAAAAGGTAACTCAGACGAACCTGAGCACCTCGTCGATACTTTTTCTCCGTCTTCTAGGCCGTGTCTCCTCCCGCGGATAGCCGACCGGGATGACCCCAACGAGATAGTGGTTCCCGTCGAGGCCCGCAAGCCCCCTGACTTCCTCCTCTATGCCCTGAAAATTCGTAACGCCTATGTAGACCGTTCCGAGGCCGAGCTCAACGGCCCTGAGCATGAGGTTCTGGATGGCCATCGCGGCGCTCTCAACGCTCCAGATGAATTCCAGTTCATCGAAGTCCTCCCCAGGGAGGAACCGAACGCGCCTGTCAATGAAGACCGCCACGTAGACCGGCGCACGGTACATCCCGCTTTCGTACATGCGTTTCTTGAGCTTCTCTATCTTCTCATCGGGCAGGTTCACGGCGCGGTAGTATCGGATCATGCCCTCCGCTATGAGGTTGTAGAGCCTCTCCCTCGCGTTTTCACTCCCGAAAATCACGAACTTCCAGTTCTCCAGACCGCTCGCGGTCGGTGCCCTCACCGCGGCCTCCACAAGCGCTCTAACGTGCTCCGCAGGGACGTCCTTCTCCTCAAAATACCTCACGGAAGTCCTGTTCAATATCGCGTCGTCGAGCTCCACGCTATCACCCCCAGGGACTTCTCGCCGGCATTAATCAGCCTTTCCGAAACCAAAGGTTTAAGAGAACTCCGGAGTAATCTCCAAGAGGTGAAAGCATGTACGGATGGAGAGGCAGGCTTGGTCTTATCGTTCCATCATCGAACACTACCATGGAGATGGAGCTTCACTCCGCGCTCCCCGAAGGGGTCTCCCTTCACACCGCGAGGGTTCCGCTTAAGAATGTCACGGAGGAAGAACTTGTCAAGATGAACGCCATGGCCGTTGAGAGCGCCAGGCTTCTGCGTGACGCGGGCGTTGAGCTTATCCTCTACGGCTGCACGAGCGGCTCCTTCATCGGGGGGAAGGACTATGAAAAGGAGATCGAGGCGAACGTCGAGGAGGAGGTAAACGTTCCCGTTGTCAGCACGAGCACTGCCGTCGTTGAGGCCCTCAGGATACTCGATGCCCAGGCGGTACTCGTGATAACCCCGTACACGGACGAGATAAACGCGCGGGAGAGGGAGTTCCTCGAAGCCAATGACTTCGAGGTCCTTGACATCCGGGGTCTGGGAATAGAGGACAACACCCAGATTGGAAAGCTCGAACCCCACGAGGCCTACCGCCTCGCCAAGGCGAGCTTCATGGACGAGGCCGACGCGATCTTCATCAGCTGCACCAACCTGAGAACCTTCGAGATAATCGAGCCCCTTGAGGAAGACCTCGGCGTCCCGGTCGTTACGAGCAACCAGGCCTCGCTGTGGCTGGCCCTCCGCCAGATGGACGTTATGGAGCGGATCCCAGGATTGGGGAAGCTGTTCATCGATTTCTGACTCTCCTGTTTCCACCCCTTCATTCCGAAATCCTTTTAAGAACTCCTCCACATTTCTTAGGTGTTAGTCACTGAGGGTGATACATATGGGGCTCCTGGACGAGGCAAGGAAGCTTTCGGTATACACGGCCTACAACACGAACGTCGATGCGATAACCTTTCTGAAAGGGGAGATAGTGCAGAGACTCATAGACGAGTTTGGGGCCGAAGCGGTCAGGAAAAGGATGGACGACTATCCCAGAGAGATAAACGAGCCCTTGGACTTCGTTGCCAGGCTGGTACATGCCCTCAAGACCGGCAAGCCGATGGCGGTGCCCCTCGTCAACGAGGAGCTCCACACGTGGTTCGACTCCCACTTCAAATACGACGTTGAGAGGATGGGCGGTCAGGCGGGAATCATAGCCAACCTACTGGCGAATCTGGATTTCAGGCGGGTGATGGTTTACACCCCCCACCTCGCCAAAAAACAGGCCGAGATGTTCGTGGACAGGCCGAACCTCGCATACCCGGTCGTCGAGGATGGCAGGTTGACCTTCAAACACCCCCGCGAGGCCTACCGCGAGAACGACCCTATCAAGGTGAACCGCATTTTCGAGTTCCGCGCCGGGACGACATTTAAGCTGGGAAGTGAAAGGATTACCGTCCCCTTCTCCGGCCGCTTCATAGTCTCGGCGAGGTTTGAGAGCATAAGGATATACACCGAGCCCGAGCTGAAGCCGTTCCTGCCGGAGATCGGCCTCCAGGCTGACGGGGCGATCCTTTCAGGTTACCAGGGAATAAAGCTCCGCTATTCGGACGGCAAGGACGCCAACCACTACCTCAGGGAGGCCAAAAAGGACATACTCCTGCTCAAGCGGGAGAAGGACGTCAAGGTTCACCTCGAGTTCGCCTCGATACAGAACCGCGAGCTCAGGAAGAAGGTCGTCTACAACCTCTTCCCGCTGGTAGACAGCGTTGGCATGGACGAGGCCGAGATAGCCCACGTCCTCAACGCCCTCGGCTACTCCAAGCTCGCCGATCGGATATTCACCTACAACCGCATCGAGGACACCGTCCTCGGGGGGAAGATACTCATCGACGAGATGAACCTTGAGGTTCTGCAAATACACACGATCTACTACCTGATGTACATCACCCACGCGGACAACCCGCTGAGCGAGGACGAGCTGAGGAGCAGTCTTGAGCTCGCCACCACCCTCGCGGCCGCTAGGGCGTCCCTTGGGGAAATCCGCTCGCCCGAGGACTTCAAGGTGGGCACCAACGTGCCGTACAACGAGCGCGGAGAGTACGTCAAACTGCGCTTCGAGGAGGCGAAGAGGCGCTTGAGAACCAGGGAGTACAAGGTCGTCATAATCCCCACAAGGCTCGTCAAGAACCCGGTCTCAACGGTCGGCCTGGGCGACACCATTTCCGCCGGGGCATTCACGAGCTATCTGGCGATGCTGAGGAAGAAGGGCGCGCTGTGAGTCTTTGATTCTTTGGATTGGTACTCTATACTGTACCAAATATTTATAAGTATCGGTATTTTATATCGTACCATGAATCCGGACGAGGTCAAAAGGTACATCCGTCTGTTCCATGAGAGGGACCTGCCGGGGGCCATGGAAAGGGAGTTACAGCCCCCGTTGAATCCAGGAAAGGCCACTGCCATAATCGGTCCGAGACGTTCCGGGAAGACATACCTCCTATACTCGATGGTTGGTGAGAACAGGGAGCGCTACGTTTACCTGAACTTCGAGAACCCGCTCCTTTTTGGAACCTCCGGCCGCGATTTTCCGGGGATAGTGGATGCCTACTTCGACCTTTACCCTGAAAACGTTGGGGCGGATGTTTTCTTTCTGCTCGACGAGGTGCAGAACGTCCCGGGCTGGGAAACGGGCGTCAGGTACCTGCTCGACGAGGGATTCAGGGTTGCCGTCACTGGGTCGTCCTCGAAGCTCCTCTCACGGGAGGTTGCAACCCAGCTGAGGGGACGGGGGGTTTCGTACACCCTGCTCCCGCTGTCCTTCAGGGAGTTCCTGCGTTTCAAGGGGGTCGAGTTTGAAAAGCACGAGCTGTATGGGCGGAAGGTTCACCTGATAAAAAAGCTCCTGGAGGAGTACCTGAGGTACGGTGCCTTCCCCGAGGTGGCCCTGCTCGACGACCGGGTCAGAATCCTCGAGGAGTACCTCTCGGTAATGATAACGAAAGACATCGTGGAGCGACACAGGATAAGAAACGTTGCCCTGGTTGAGGTTATCGTCAAGCTCCTGCTCTCGAACTACGCGAAGTACACCTCGTACAGCTCGATACATCGCTTCCTGAAGTCAGAGTTCGGAACGTCGAAGACGACCGTCCTGGAATACCTGAGGGCCCTGGAGGATTCCTTCTTCGTCTTCTTCCTTCCAAAGTTCGCCCCCTCCAGAAAGGAGTCCCTCCGGGCCCCGAGGAAGGTTTACCTGATTGATACCGGGCTTGCCCTCTTCTCAAGGAAAGACCCTGCGAGGGACGTGGAAAACGCGGTCTTCCTTGAACTCCTCAGGAGGAAGCACTATTCAAACCCCCTCCTCAGCATCCACTACTATGGGGGGTCCGGTGAGATGGAGGTTGATTTCGTGGTCTCGGAGTCCGGAAGGCCCGTGGAGCTTATTCAGGTGACAATGAGCCTGGAAGGGACGATGGACCGCGAGATATCCGCGCTCATCCATGCCGGCAGGGTTCTCGGCTGCAAGAACCTGACGGTGGTGACGCTCGAAGATGAAGACGCCGTGGAGGTGAACGACCTCAGAATAAACGTCGTCCCCCTCTGGAAGTTCCTGCTGGGCATATAACGGGGAAGGCTGACATCATCCCTCACTCCATCAGCCCCTCTATCAGCCGGGCCTTCTCCTGCGCCTTCCTGAGATGTTCGACGGTAACCTTGGTGTAAATCTGCGTCGTTGAAAGGTTTGAGTGGCCGAGGAGCTCCTGAATGGCCCTTATATCGACGCCGTTTTCGAGCATGTGAGTCGCAAAGCTGTGGCGGAGCTTGTGGGGCGTGACATCAACGCCGGCCCTGACGCCGTAGCGCTTCAGGAGGTACCACACGGTTTTGGTGGAGAGCCTGTCCTTTTCTCTGCGCCTGTCCTCAACGATTAGGTACTCGCTGTCGTCGGAGCGCGTTTCAAGGTATGCCCGTATCTCACTTGCAAGGAACTCCGGAATGGGTATGACGCGATCCTTGGCACCCTTGCCGCCGCGAACCACGATGGTGGAGCGTTCCAGGTCAACGTCGCGCCTCTTGAGGTTACACAGCTCGCTGACGCGCAGACCGGCGCCGTAGAGGAGGAGGATTATGAGTCTATCGCGCTTTCTCGTCGGCGGAATGGCGGAGAGAAGCCTCTTAACTTCATCGCGCGTCAGAGCCTTTGGAAGACTCCTGGGGACCTTTGGGGGCTTGAGCTTCTCGGCCTCTTCGTCGTAGCCCTCGAAGCGGAAGTAGGAGCGCAGAGCCTGAACCACGAGGTTGAGGCTCCTGTTGGAGTAGCCTTCCTTTCTAAGTCTCGCAAGAAAACGGAGGGCGGAGCGGGCGTTTGGGGAGCCGCCCCACTCCAGATACCGGCGCACGTAGTAGGAGTACATCCTAATCGTGTTCGGACTCTTCCCCTCGAGGTCGAGGTATGTCTCGTACTCCTCCATCAGCTCGGGGACTTCCATCTCACAGCCCCTTCAGAAGCCCCTCAATGTCCTCGGGCTTTACTTCGGCGTTCTCAACGACCTCCGGCCCGCTCCCGGGTTCGGACTCCCTGGACTTCGGTGGCTCTTCAACCGGTGGCTCGGGCGGCCTGGGAAGCTCCTCTTTTATACTCAGGCTTAGGTAGACCGTCTTCAGCAGTTCCTCCACGAGTTCCTTCTCTTCGGCGAAGATGTAGCCCTGCCCGACTATCACCTTACCCGCCAGGCCGAGCTTCTTCACGGCCAGGGCTATGACCCCCTCGTCCGGAACCGGCTCCGCAGGGAAGAGGGACTTCCACGCGTCGTCTATTTTGAGGGGCCGGCTCTTTTTCTCCAGCAGTTCTCTCAATCCCTCGTTCTCGTTTCTAACCCTAACGTATTCGGCGTGAAGCTCCTCATACTTTTCCTGGAGCTCTCCATGTTCCTTTTCAAGGTTCTCGTATTCCTGAGCCAGCAGATCGTACTGTCCCTTCACATCCAGCAGCTGTTTCCTCAGCTCCACGTATCCGGGAAGAAGCTGGAGGGTCTTCAACCCCGCCCGGACGAGGGTGTTCTTGAGCTCCTTCCTGACGAGCTCAACGTCAACGTGCTCGAGATCGTGGCCGAGGGGGAGCTTCATCCTTTCAACGTGCCCGACCATCTCCCCCAGCTCACTGAAGAGCCTCTCGGCCAGGTCCCTTCCGACCCGGTCAGCGTCGGTCGCTATGATGAGGAGGTCAGCGCCCGCGGCGGCGCTCTTCGCTATCTCAACGTTGGTCGTTGGGATTATCGCGGAGATCGTGATGTTGTACTCGCTTCCCAGTGCCAGGCCCTGAAGGGCCTTACTTACAACCTCAACGTCGCTCGCACCTTCCACGAGGATTCTAACATCGACTATGGCCATATACATCACCTGACTTTCTCTCCCCCTTCGGGTTTAAAACGCTTCCGTGTTGGGGCAGGCTTATAAGGACAAAGAACATAAAACTGAAAGGGGTAACATGGAGCCCTTAACTCGTGCCCTGGATATCGTGGTATCCATCCTCCACATCATCTGGCTGTTTTCGGCCGCAGTTATCTACCCGGTGTTCTTCTACTACATAGCTCTGACGATGGCGGGTTTGAGGTACAACTCGAGGTTCAAGCAGCCTGTAATCCCGGACGAGCTTCCCTCCGTCACCATCCTCATCCCGGCGAGAAACGAGGGTGTGGTGATAAGGGACACGCTCCTGGCGATGGCAAACCTCGACTACCCCAAGGACAAACTGGAGGTCCTCCTGCTCGACGACGGTTCCACGGACGAAACGGTGAGGATAGCCGAGGATGTGGCGAGGGAGCACCCCTTCATCAGGGTGGTCCGCGTTGAGGGCGGTGGAAGGGGGAAGAGCTACGTCCTGAACTACGGCCTTAAACTGGCAAAGGGAGAGGTTATAGCGGTCTACGACGCCGACAACAGGCCGGAGCCGGGGGCGCTCAAGGGCCTGGTGGCGATGCTGAGCGACGAGACGCCTGCAGTAACCGGAAAAGTCCGGACGATAAACTGGAACAGGAACATACTCACACGGTTCATATGCATGGAGTACCTCTACTTCCAGCTGGCCGGCCAGAGCGGAAAGAGCAAGCTGTACGGGACGGCAGTACTTCCCGGGACGAACTTCGTAATCAGGAGGGATCTGCTCAAAGAGCTGGGCGGCTGGGACGAAGAGGCCCTCGCCGAGGACCTGGAGATGTCCTTCAGGATACTGGCGCTGGGCAAGAGGATAGCCTACAACCCCCTCGCGGTCACCTGGGAGCAGGAGCCCGAGAGCTGGCGCGTGTGGTTCAGGCAACGGACCCGCTGGGCGGCCGGAAACGTCTACACCGTGAGGGAGCACGTAAAGAGGTTCCGCGAGATAAAGGGCTGGGGCCTGCGCTTTGACCTGCTCCTCACGCTGATGGTGTACTACCTCCTGGCGATAGCCGTCATAGTTGCGGACGTGGCCTTCCTGGCACTTTTGATAACCCTCGGAAACGTTACGTGGTTCACGGGGCTTATTCTGAGCTTTGTGTACCTTTCGTTCCTGCTGGAGATTTTCGCAGGCCTCTACGACGGGAAGATAAGGAGCATCGGCTGCTGGCTCCTCGCACCGCTCATGTACTACACATACTCTCAGATGTGGATATTAATCTCCCTCGCCGGTCTGTGGGAGGCAGGAAAGGCCAAGAAGGTGTGGTACAAGACTCCACGAACGGCGGTTTAGAGGTCGATCTCAAGGCTCTGCCTCTCAAGAACGACCCTCCCCTCGGGCAGGAGGGAGATGCTGAGCGCGTGGATTTCAACGCCCGCTTTGCTGGCCTCCTCCAAAAGTCTCGCTATCTCAGGATCACCCTTCCCGTAGGGCCTGAACTTCTCTACACCGGGCATCGCTCCGACGAAGAAAATCATCGCCTTTTTCCCTGCCCTTGCGAGCCCTATCAGCTCCCTGACGTGCTTCTGGCCCCTGACGCTTGGGCAGTCGGGATACATCGCGTACTCTCCCCTCTCACCGCCCCGGAGAACGGCACTCTTCATCTCGGCGTATATCTCCCCCTCCGGGCAGTCGAAGAGGTAGTCCAGCCTTGAGTTTCCGATGCGGACTTCCTTCCTTTTTATTGAGCAGTCCCTCAGCCAGGGGATAAGGTTGAGCTCAACGGCCCTCTCGAAGGCCTTCGCCTGAGTCCTCGTGTCTATCACCGCTCCCTTTCCGTCCAGGTCCTCGAAAGCGAGCAGAACGAAATCGGTCTTGCCCCCGCTCTTCGGGAGACAGAAAGCCCTCCTTCCGGGAACCATGAACTCCTCCAGACGCCCGGTGTTAGTTACGAGGGCTTTCCTGATTTCTCCATTGACCTCAACCAGCGCCACGAAGCGGTTGAGCCTCTTGAGGAAGACGCAGGGAACGACGTTCAGTTTCAGCAGGACTTCCCTCATGGGGTGTTCTATGGGTGCGGGGAATATAAACTTGGCCATAACCCTTTATCCAGAACTGGGCAATCCAGCCGGTGGATGATAACGGAGTTCAAGATGGGAAGGACGGGATAACTAATCGCCAGGGGCTTCCGGCGGAAGTGCGACGACTGCATGACCCTTGAGGAACTTCTCTCTCACCTAAACCCTTAAAAGCCCATTATGATGACTGTCTAAACGGTGGTGTCAATGGTGGACTTCGAACTGCTCAAAAGGATTATAGAGGCGCCGGGCGTTTCCGGCTACGAGTTCCTTGGCGTCAGGGACGTCGTCATCGAGGCTTTCAAGCCCCACGTCGACGAGATTAAGGTTGACAAGCTCGGCAACGTCATAGCCCACAAGAAGGGCAGGGGCCCGAAGGTCATGCTCGCCGGACACATGGACCAGATCGGCCTCATGGTGACCCACATCGAGAAGAACGGCTTCCTCCGCGTCGCCCCCGTTGGCGGTGTTGACCCGAGGACGCTCATCGCCCAGCGCTTCAAGGTCTGGGTTGGGCCGAACGAGTTCATCTACGGCGTCGGTGGAAGCGTTCCGCCCCACATTCAGAAGCCGGAGCAGAGGAACAAGGCCCCGACCTGGGACCAGGTCTTCATAGACATAGGCGCCGAGAGCAAGGAAGAGGCCGAGGAGATGGGGGTTAAGATAGGCACCGTCATCACCTGGGACGGGAGGCTCGAGAGGCTCGGCAAGCACAGGCTTGTTAGCATTGCCCACGACGACAGGATAGCGGTTTACATCCTCGTCGAGGCCGCGAGGCAGCTGGCCGAGACCGATGCTGATGTCTACTTCGTCGCCACCGTCCAGGAGGAGGTCGGTCTCCGCGGTGCGAAGGTCTCGTCCTTCGGCATAGACCCCGACTACGGCTTCGCCCTCGACGTCACCATAGCGGCCGACGTTCCCGGAACGCCGGAGCACAAGCAGATAAGCCAGCTCGGAAAGGGTGTTGCGATTAAGATAATGGACCGCTCCGTCATCTGCCACCCGACGATCGTCCGCTGGATGGAAGAGATAGCCAAGAAGCACGAGATTCCCTACCAGTGGGACATCCTCACCGGCGGCGGAACCGACGCGGGAGCGATACACCTCAACAAGGCCGGCGTCCCAACGGGTGGCATAAGCATTCCGGCGCGCTACATCCACTCCAACACGGAGGTCGTTGACGAGCGCGACGTCGATGCAGCCGTTAAGCTGACCGTCAAGGTTCTTGAGGAGATTCCGGAGCTGAAGCTCTGAGCCTTCCTCCGTTTTTTCATCGTTTTCCATCGCCAAATTTAAAAACCCGTTCGAGTACATTCCGGGGACGAATGCACAAGGGTGCGCCCCATGGAGTCAAGAACGGCAGAGGTGCCCTTCTCGGCAGGATGGGAAGCGCTTGTGGGGACAGCTTCAAGGCCGGAGAAGGTTTTCTCGATGTTCCCGTATGAGGCCGGGGTAACCCAGAGGGGCAAGAAGCTCTTTGCCAGGTTTGCCATCAGGAAGTTTCTGCTCAGGTTCGAGTTTGAGGGAGTTCTCGAGTTCACCTTTAACGAACCCCACGTCACCTACGTCGTGAAAGGACCCCGGGGGCTTCTGATACTCTCCTTCGCTGCGGACGGGGGGCTCATCGCAAAGGCCTCCGCCGACATCCCCGGCGAGAGAATGATGGGCAAGAAGCTTGAGTTTCTGGCAGAGCGCTCGGGTACTGCCCTGGCCAGAATGGCGGAGAGCCACCACACGATAGCGGCCAGGGCCTTTGGCTCCCCCCGGAACTTTATAATAAGAAACTTTGAGCCTTTCCTAATGGCACACACGATAAGGTACGTCCGGTTCAATATCGGAAGCCCCTCCTTCACCATCAAAGGGGATAACGGGAGGGAGTGGTTCACCGTCACCGTGGAAAAGGACACCGTAAAAGGGGTCGAGTACGGGTCGGATTCCGGAAGTTCGATCATAGAGGTTGAGAAAGAAATTCTGAGCGTGGGAGCGGAGGATTTTGAAGGAATGGATGCCAGGGGGGAGTACATCATCAGGGTCATCGGGTAGCTTCTTCGCTTTCCGTGGTCTCCGGGGTCCTTTCGGAGGGCTCCTCTGGGGAGCCGGCTTCGGCCTCTGGATTCGAGCTTCTGGAAACCACGGGGATCGCAGGCTCACTGGCGGCTTCCTTCCTCCTAGCGAGCTCTTTCTCGAACTTGTTCCACTCGTACCAGAAGAACAGAATCCCAAGAATCACTCCGATGAGGATGAACGGGGATCTGGAGGGCAACGGGAGCCCACGGTGCCACCGGTAGAGCAGGTAGTTCTGATAGAGGAACAGGTATCCCAGCCACGTTACCAGGAGGGCCTCGACAGTGTATTCAATGAGCCTGCTCGTCTTCTCGTCCATTACTGTCACCTGGGGAAAAGTTAAAAGCGAGCCGTTAAAACTCTTTCCCATGACCGACTACTTTCCATACGAAAACCTGCGACCGAACCAGCGCGATTTCATAGAACTGGTCTCAAAGGCAGTTGAAAACGGAGAAAACGTCATCATCGAGGCGCCCACAGGATTCGGAAAGACCGTGAGCGTTCTGGCCGGAGTACTCCCCCACGCCAAGGAAATGGGCTACAAGGTGCTCTACCTGGCCAGAACCCACAGACAGATGGACAGGGTCATAGAGGAGCTGAAGGCGATAAGCAGGAAGAGCCCCGTTTCCGGCGTTGAGCTCAGGAGCAGGAAGGACCTCTGCCTGCACACGTACCTCACCCAGTTCACGAGCGACGCATACACCGCCATGGTCGTCTGCAAGAACCTCAAGAAGATGGGCAAGTGCGAGTTCTACGAGAACGAAAAGAAGAAAAAGGCGGAGTTCGACGAGCTGGTGCGCTTCTTCCTCGGGGAGCCGAGTCACCCCTCGGAGATACTCGACTACTCGCAGACCCTGGAGCTGTGCCCCTACGATTTAACCAAGAGGATAGCGGAGAAGGCGGACGTGATAGTCGCCAGCTACCTCTATCTCCTCAGCCCCACCATACGGGAGAACTTCATAAGCTCCCTGGACCTCGATTACTCCGACCTCATAGTCGTCTTTGACGAGGCCCACAACCTTCCGGATCAGGCGATTTCAGCACTCAGCGATAAAATAAGCATAAACACAATCAACAGGGCAATAAAAGAGGCCGATGAGTACAACGAGCACGAGATAGCAAACTTCCTGAGCATCCTAGGCAGGGGGCTGGAGATACTGTTCCAGGAGAAGCTCTCGAACAGGGACGTCCAGGAGACCGTCATCCAGCCGGAGCTGGTGTTCTCTCACGTTGTCGATGTCCTCGGACTGGACACGAGATGGCTCGTCAAGACACTCAACGACATGGTGGCGGTCGGGGATTCGATAAGGGAGGACAGGATAGAAAAGGGCAAACCTCCCCGCTCCTACATCGGACGCGTCGGCGAGTTCCTTCTCCTGTGGCTCTCCCTCATCGGAAGGGAGGACTACCTCTTCCTAATGAGCCGGGACAGGGGGCTGAGCCTCGAGCTCGTTGCCCTCGATCCATCCAAGGCCCTGGGCTTCATAAAGGATGTCCAGAGCGCGATATTCATGTCCGGAACGCTCACCCCGCTTGAGGCCTTCCGCGATGTCATGGGCGTGGAAAACGCCCGCCTGAAGAAGTTCCCGAGGATGGTGAGGCGGGAAAACGCCCAGGTTCTGGTGGCCAGAGACGTCTCGACGAGGGGCGATGAGCGCTCGCTCCAGGTTTACAGAAAGATGGTGGACTACATAGTGGAAGCGGCGAGGATAATCCCGAAGAACGTCGGGGTTTTCGCGGCATCCTACGAGGTTCTCCAGGGCCTTCTATCGGCGAACCTCCAGGTTAGACTGGAAGGGACGGGAAAAGCGGTATTCATCGAGAAGCAGGGCGCCTCTTCGGCTGAGAACGACCTAATGGTTGCCCAGTTCAAGGCCCACGCGAGGGGCAACGGTGCCGTTCTCCTCGGAGTCATGGGCGGCAGGAACAGCGAGGGACAGGACTACAGCGGGGACGAAATGAACGGTGTAATACTCGTCGGAATCCCCTACGCGAGGCCGACACCCAGAGTCCAGGCCCGGATAAGGTACTTCGAGCGCAAGTTCCCGGAGAAGGGCAGGTACTACGGCTACTACCTGCCGGCCCACAGAAAGCTCGTCCAGGCGGCGGGGAGGGTGCACCGTTCGGCGGAGGAGAAGGGTTCGATAGTGGTCCTCGACTACCGCCTGCTCTGGAGAGGGATAAAAAAAGACCTGCCGGACTGGATGGTGGAAACGGTGAGACCCGTTGATCTGGGAAGAATGCGGCTCTACCTCAAGAGGTTCTGGGCTACCTAACTGTGAACTCCCTCTCCACCCTAATTTTGGCGCCCTTCACGTACGCAAACTTAACGACCTTGTAGCGTCCGGGAGGCAGATCGACGGGGATGCGCTGTTCGATGGTCTCGCCGGGAATTAAAACAATCCTCCGGTTCAAAAAAACTATTTCCGGATCCAGCTTCTGCCAGAATCCGATGTACTCATACAGCTCAATCTCATTGTCAATCTCAACCTTTACCGTGTTCGGGTTGGATACCCAGAGAACCAGTTCCCCTTTGCGCGGTTTAACCTCGATGTCCAGCTCCACCTCTAAGGGGGTTCCAACGGTTATGACGCCCACACTGTCCTTACCGGGGATTTTTATTATCTTCATCGCCACTAAATGATGTGTTTCTAACGATAAATGTTTCGGTACACACAAATTTTGACACACATTCTCAGAAGTTCTTTCTGCCGTACAACCTAAAACAACCGTACCGACACTTAAACTCCAGGTGAAGATTCTCCAGAACCAGAAGAGCGTTATTTGGTGCGGGGGCGGGGATTTGAACCCCGGAACCCCTACGGGACGGGACCCTCAATCCCGCGCCTTTGACCAGGCTTGGCAACCCCCGCGTCGCCAAACTATAAGGCTCGGGGAGCCTTTATAAATTTTACGGTCACATGGGGAGCTTTCTGAACTCCCTCTCAAGCAGGGTTACCATCTTTTCGCTCAGCGTCTCGGGGGGAGCAATTATAACCAGCCCAGCGCCTTTAGTCAGCAGTATATCCTTCATGTGGAGAACAAAGCGCAGAACAGCCTCCTCCCCATTGTGCAGCACAAGATAATCCACACTGTCCAGTATAACAAAGGTATCCCTGTCAACGCTCGTTGTTACCGCATGGAGGAGCGGTGCGAGGGCAGTGGGAGACACCACATTCGATCCCCCAACGTTGCTGATCCAGATGTAGGAGGCACCACAGCGCATGTATACCTCCGGGAGACGGGTGACACCGAGAATTTTCTTGCCGGAGAGGAGGCGTAAAACCGAGGCAACCGACATCGATCTTACGAGGTACGGCCCGGGTGAGATGGTGGACGTGCCGTCAAAAACAACGTGGGGCTCGACGTGTGTTGCAATTGCCCTCCTCGTGGTGATGGAACACACCATGACAATGCCCATACCGAGGGCAACTAGGACGTCGTCCAGGATCTTCAGAAACTCCGAGGATATTACATCATTAAGCACGTTGACCCCATAACCCAGCAGAAGTAGCAGGCTTCCGAAGACAAGGGCACGAAAAACGCCCTCACCGAGGGTGTCTCTGATAACCCTTCGTACAGCCATTAAGGAGTAAATCGCCCCCATCACCGCAACAAATGCCACAACCTCTGCCGCAAGTTTCACATATTCGTAAGTGATCATCGTTTCAACATGAGGGTCAGGGTTTATATCCTTTTCGCGAGGGTAAGATGTGGCTTTTGAAGCCCTACCGAAAAATTTATAAAGCCACCTCCCGTCTATGGTTTCGGGTTGAGGGCCGGTAGCTCAGCATGGTTAGAGCGCGGGACTCTTAATCCCGTGGTCGGGGGTTCGAATCCCCCCCGGCCCGCCAGACCGCGTTTCTTCTCGACGCGTTCCGTTTGAGAAGGGATGCGTTTGAGCAACGTAAGGAGTTAGGAAAATGAGTTTTGAAAGCTTGGGCTTATCGGAGGCCACGTTAGTGGCCGTCAGGCAGAAGGGCTTCTCAAGTCCGACGGATATTCAGAGGGAGGTCATTCCTCGTCTTCTATCGGGCGACGTCGATATAATCGGCCAGTCCCAGACAGGGACGGGAAAAACAGCGGCATTTGCGCTCCCCATAATCGAGGCCATCGACCCGAAGGTCAAGGCGGTTCAGGCGATAATACTGACGCCAACGAGGGAGCTTGCCCTCCAGGTGGCGGATGAAATCAAAAGCCTCCGCGGGAGGAAGAGGGTTTACGTTTACGCCGTCTACGGCGGCCAGCCGATAGGACCGCAGATAAGGGCCCTCGAGCGGGGCACCCACGTCGTAGTTGGAACCCCTGGCAGAGTTCTCGACCACATAAGGCGCGGAACCCTCGACCTGAGCTCCGTAAAGTTCTTCATCCTCGATGAGGCCGACAGGATGCTCGACATGGGATTCATAGACGATATTGAGGCGATTTTCAGGGAGACGCCGAGAAAGAAGCGTGTGCTGATGTTCTCCGCTACGATGCCGCCGGAGATAAAGAGGCTCGCGAGGCGCTACATGGGTGACTACGAGGTGGTAAGCGTCAGCAGCGACGAGCTCGTCCCGGAGATGGTGGACCAAGAGTACATAGAGGTTGTCCCGGCGAGGAAGCTCACGATGCTCAGGAAGATACTCGATGGCGCCGGGGACTTCTACGGGATAGTCTTCTGCGCCACCAAGAGGGAAACCCGGGAGCTCAGTGAGAAGCTCAGGAGGGCTGGCTACAGCGCCGAGGCACTCAACGGCGACATGAGCCAGGCCGCACGTGAGAGAACTTTCTGGCGCTTCAAGACCAAAAAAACCAGGGTTCTCGTTGCGACTGACGTCGCCGCCAGGGGCCTCGATGTGCAGGACATAAACTACGTCGTGAACTACTCCCTGCCCATGACGGCCGAGGACTACGTCCACAGGATAGGCAGAACCGGCAGGATGGGAAAGAAAGGAAAGGCGATGACCTTCATAATGCCCGGCGAGTTCAGGAGGCTCCGCTACATCGCCCAGACTGCGGGTGTTGAGATACGCAAGTCCGAGCTGAGCGAGGAAATTCCGCGCGAGTACCGCGAGAGGTACGAGAGGGAGAACCAGAGGGGGCGCGGTTCAAGGGGCTACCCCAGAAACCCGGGCCGCTCGAGGAGCTACGGCAGGGACGGAAGGAGCAAGAAGGGTGGAAGAAACGGAAGGAGAAACTATTCCGACGGCTACTCGCACGATTACCGCTATTGAGTGGCAGGTAGATGGTGACGACCGGGTCGTTGCCCTCTATCTCAACCCATATTCAGACCGCATCGCTCTTCTTAACAGTCCTCTGGAGACCCGTCCGTGACAAGAATAACGAAGAACTGGAAGTTCCCCGAGGAGAAGAGGGCGACTAAACCTTTTTAACTATCGGGGTGATAGTATACTATCGGGGTGGTAGTTTGTACTTTGATGAAAGACCAAAGGTCAGGAGAGATGACCTCTATGACCGAGAGAGGGAGCTGGAAGAGTTGCTAACTGCTATAAACTCACGGAAGCCCCTCATACTGGTCAAAGGAATACGCAGGCTGGGGAAGACCTCCCTCCTAAGGGTGGCCCTTAACGAAGCGGAACTCCCCCACGTCATAGTTGATCTCAGGGGGGTGAATCCCAACTCAAGGCGTGACCTCTACCTCCGCTTTCAAGCGGCACTCAACGAGTACCTCTCGAAAAACGCTCCCCTTCTCAAAAAACTAAAGGACAGGATAAGACTCATAGATGGAGTGAGAATCTCAGGTATAGGCGTTTCGCTCTCATGGAGAAACCCCGAAACGCTGTATTCCCTGATCTCTGCCCTTGAAAGCGAAGGGTTTGTAATAGCGTTCGATGAGGTCCAGGAGATTAGGGGCCCGGCTGGGAAGGAGCTGGCTTCACTAATAGCCCATTTCTATGACTACGGCGAGACAAGCTTCATCTTAACCGGGAGCGAGGTTGGGCTTCTCTACGACTTTATTGGCATTGAGAACCCCAATGCACCCCTTTACGGGAGGGTCTGTCATGAAATAGGACTCAGGCGGTTTTCGAGAGAGCAGAGCCTGGATTTTCTAACTAGAGGCTTTGAACAGGCGGGAATCAAAGCGCCGGCAGAGATCCTGGAGGAGGCAGTTAACAGGCTTGACGGCATAGTTGGATGGCTCGTTAAGTTTGGAGTGATTTCGCTCAAGGAAGGACTGAACAAAAAAACTGTGGATAGGGTTCTTGAAGAAGCGTCGAAGATGGCTTTGGGAGAGCTTGATCGCTTCCTTGAGAAGAGACCCCTCGCGAGGAAGCGTTATTTAACGGTTCTTCATGCAATAGCCCGCGGAAGAAACACTTGGAGCGAGCTGAAGAGAGAGCTTGAAAAAGCGGAAAAGCGCGAGATAACAGACGCTACCCTCGCGAGGCTCCTCGATGCCCTCCTCAGGGCCTCTTTCATAGAGAAAAAGGCTGACGGCAGGAACATAACCTACCACATAGCCGACCCCGTGCTGGAGTTCGCGTTGCGGAGATAAAGCGGGTTATTACAGAAAGCAGGCAAAGTTTTCGGGGGCGTGGGGGCAAAACCCCACTACGGGGGTTTGAGAGTACAGAGCAAGCTTTAAGAAAGCTTGACCAAAAGTTGGTAGCTCTTTTATAATGTTGTACTCTGAGGGTGGGTTTCTAAACTCGAGGTCAACTTTTCCTGTGAGAACCTCCAAAGATTCCTTGCAAAGGGGTTTGACTTCGAAAAGATGTCCGAAGGGCATCAAAAGAAAGCAAACCCTGCACAAAGAGGCCTTTAAAGCAATTCTCCACGCTAAACTGCTCCAATAATAAGAAACCCCCTGGAAACCGGCATTTCAAGAAGGAGCTACGAACCTTGATCAAACTTCGCGCAGGCGAAGTTTGTAACTGGTGGGCCCGCGGGGATTCGAACCCCGGACCTCCACCTTGTAAGGGTGGCGTCATAACCATCTAGACCACGGGCCCGCCCGAAATAGGAGAAGGAAGGGACGTTATAAAATTTTCTACTTCTCAACTCCCCTTCTCACCTTCACGGCGAGACCGCTCTCAAAGACCTTCAGCTCCTCGCCGTTCAGTAGGCTCTGGCCGGTCGCGAGGAGTTCGTCTTTTTCGTTCACCACCAAAACCTCGTCGTAGGGCCTGATTGAGGGGTCTGCATCGACCACGAACTTGGCGAAGACGTTCTTTCCGCGCCTCGCGAAGGGTTCTGCATCTGAATTGACCACTACCCTCATCCTCGGGAACGGCAAAACCTCGTGGAGTCTCCTGGCACCCTCGATGCCGAGGGTCAAGAGGCCATCTTCAGCCCTGAAGGTCGCGAGGTGCCTGCCCTTGGCCTTTATCTGCCTCGGCATTCCTGTCTTCCTTGAAAGCTCGACGAAGGCATCCTTGAAGGCTTCCCCAGCACCCTCTCCGAACTGGTACTCAGCTATGGCCATGATGTAGCTCCTCGCCTCGCTCTTCCCCGGCTTGGTTATGGTGAAGTCCTCCTCGCCCTCGCTCTGGGCGAAGGGGTAGCTGAGGCCCAGGTACTTCGGAATCTCGCCAAAGATTGGGTGGCTCACCTTCCCGGGGAACTTCCTGACGACCCTTTCAGCCCTCTCTTTAGCGCGCTGGACGATCGGCCAGCGCAGTGCCTCTTCACTTACCTTGAAGAAAGCCGAGGCTTTGGTCACCGGCTCGTTCCTCTCAAGGTAGTCCCGGTACTCCAGCAGCCGCTTGTAGGCCGCGAACATCTTCGGGTGGGAGCGGGCCCTCTCATCAACGAGCTCCCAGAGCGTTCCCTCCTTTATCGCCTGTTTGACCCTGTTAAGCTCCTCGCGGATTACCCAGAGGTTGTGCAGGGCCAGAAGCCTCGTCCTCTCTTCCTTCGGCATCTCTCGGAGCTCCTGGGGTGTGTAGCGTGAGCACACCGGGCAGGAGCACGGGAAGTACTCCAGCTCTTCAAGCCTCTTGGTGCCTTCGGGCGTCAGGTAGCGGTCGTCCTTGGCGTAGAGGGCGTAGCTGGCTGAGTCGAAGAGGTCAATCCCCATCGCCACGGCCAGGGCGAAAATCATTGGGTGACCGGCACCGAATAGGTGAACCGGCCTGTCGGGCCTGAGGCCGAGCTTTGAAGCTATCACCACGTCCACCAGGTCTCTGTATCGGTAGCTCTCCATCAGAGGGACGACGGCTCCCACCGGGTGAATCTCGAAGTTCATCTCGCTGAGCTTTTTAGCGGCGTAGGTTCTCAGGTCCGGATAGGTGGAGCCCTGCACGGCCGCGTTCATGGCAATGTTTTTAACCTCCTCGGCCTCCTTCGCCCTCTCAAGGGTTACCCTCAAATCCTCCTCGGCCTTCTCCCTCGGTGCGTCGGGCGGGGTCGGGATGTCGAGGAACGTGCCTATGTCGACGCCTATCCTCTCCTGGAACTCGATTATCTCGCGGTTCGTAACGTCCACGCCGCCGTAGCGCATGAGCTGGAAGGAGCCGGAATCGACCTCGATGATGCCGTCGTAGTCGAGAAGCCTGTGGATTCCCACATCGAGGGCTTTCTCTCTGAGTTCGGGCGTCTTGTAGATGATGTAGGAGTTGGTGATCACCATTCCAAAGCCCATTTCCTTGAGTTCCTTCGGCGTCACTATCAGTTGCTTCGGGTTGATGACCGGCATTATTGCGGGGGTCTCTATCGTTTTTCCGTTAACGGTCAGCTTTCCTATTCTTCCAGCGGCGTCTCTCGCCTTGATCTCAAACTTGAACTCGACCATCTCTCAACACCGCTAAGCCCTTCGGCGGTCGGTTTAAAAGTCTAAGCCAGAAACGTGATGAGAACGTAGGATATCGCACCCGCGAAAACCGGGGCCACCACCCAGCCCTTCACGATTCCCGTGAGGAGTTTAAGGTTCACATGCTCGCCCTTGTAGAGGCCCAGACCACTTATGGCTCCAACTATGGCCTGACCGGAGCTGACCGGCAGGCCTATTAGGTTGGCCGCGCTGACGGCCAGAGATGCTCCGAACTGACTTGAAAAGGCAGAAGTTGGCCCAAGAGGGGAGATGTCCCTCCCGACCGTCATCATCACGTCGTAGCTGAAGGTCAGCGCCCCCAGGGTAAGGATGAGTGCCAGAATAAGCTTAAACGGACCGTCCACGCCGAGGCCTTCCATCAGTCCGGCCACGTTCGAAAGCTCGTTGGCGCCGAGGTTGAAGGCTGAAAAGGCCGCCGCCGTGAAGACGAGCCACTTCTGGGTCAGTTCAAGGTTCCTCAGACACTTTATCCTTCTCAGCAGGGGCTTGTAGAGCCTGTAGACCACCACCGCAAAGAGCGCGGCGACGATTGGTGAGAGGACCCACGCCGATGCTATCCTGCAGACCGTCCACCAGTCAACCGGCAGCCCGAGGGCGAGGGAAGCCCCCACGAGACCGCCTATTATGGACTGGGTCGTTGAGATAGGCCTTCCCCAGAGGCTCGCGAGGGTTACGGCAGAGGCCGCGCTGAAGAGGACGAGACCGACCTCACCCGCGGACATGCCCTCGGCGAGCCCGGAAACCGTTCCGGAAACGCCAGAACCTCCAAGAAAAACGCCCAGAGTTGTGAATACCCCTATGAGGAGCACGGCTCTTTTGAAGCCGAGCACGCCCGAGCCAACGGCGGTTCCAACGGCCTTTGCACTGTCGTTTGCGCCTATCGCCCACGCCATGAAGAGCGCCGTTATCATCGTCATCACTATATTCTATTTGTTGGCCCATAATCTATATAGTCTATGTAGCACGGAAGTGAGCATTTAAAAGTGTTTCGCCCCGTATTGCATCATGCCCTCTGCAGGAGCACCGAGAGATAGCCGTAGAGGTGGAGAGTCAGGTAAAATACCGCCCAGAACCAGATTATAAGGGGAAACAGGAGCGCGTTTATCAGCCTTCCACCCTTGAAGAGGGTAGGCAGGAGCATCGTGAAGGTCTCGAAGAACCACCAGAGGGCGAAGAGTTCAAACTGACCTGTGATAAGGAGAAGCGGCGGGACGATCACATCGAAAAACGCCACGACGTCTGAAAGGAGCAGAAAGGCCAAATCCTTCGTGAAGCCTCCCCCAAGGTTCTTCAGGTCTCCAAGGAACCAGCGCTTCCTCTGGCGCCAGAGGACGGCAAGGCTCTTCGGCATTTTTGTCCATACCCTCGCGCGAGGGGCGTAGACGACTTTTCCAAACTCTTTAACGGCCTTCGTCGTCGCGTAGTCCTCCACGACGTCCTCGACGAAGCCGCCGATCCTCTCAAGGGCCTCCCTGCGGAAGGCGGCTATCGGACCCGGGGCGAGGCTCAGGTCATCGAGCTCTTTCGCCCTGCGGAACATCGCTATCCTGAGGTGCTCCGCGTCCTGCGCCATCTCAAGGAAAGAGCCCCCTGCGACGCGAACCTGGCCGCCGACTCCGAGGACTTCATCGGAGTGGAAGCGCCTCACCAGCTCCCCCACGGCATCGGGTTCGAGATAGCTGTCGGCGTCGGTCGTTACTATGACCTCGCCGGAAGCCTTCGAGAGGCCGAAGTTCAGGGCCCTGGCTTTTCCACCGTGCTCCATTCGATATACCTTCAGCACGGGACTCTTGACCGAGGAGGCAACCTCAAAGGTGTTATCCTCACTCCCATCGTCGACCACTATGACCTCAAAGTCCGGGTAATCTTGAGCGAGCGCTGATCTGAGGGCCCTGAGAATGTGCTCCCCCTCGTTGTAAGCCGGGATGAGTATCGAGACCTTAGGCAGCCATTGTCCGGTTCGATACTCCGTGAAAAGGTGGAGTAGGTAATTAACGAAGAAGTATCCATCCCAGAGGAAGATGACAGCAAGACAGAGGAGGAGCGGATTCATGACGGAGGAATCGAGCGAAGGCTTTTAACTTTTCTCACTCCACGTGATGGCTGACATTCTTCTGATCTGACATCCTCTCCGCCCTGAAGGACGAGGCTTGAGGGGAAAATGTCAGGGCAATGGGAGAACGTGGTCGTGGTACACAACAATTCCCCTGTCAGTTATCTTGTACGGCCGGATGGTGCCATCAAAGGCACTACCGCGGAACTTTGTTATCCTGATGCCGCGGGCGAGCTTCCCCTGCATCTCAAACATCTTGAGCTCAATAACCCCGTTGACCATGTACTCCTCAACATCCGTCCTCTGAAGTTCCGATGTCAGGATTACGGTGGTTTTTAACCTCCCCACCGCTTTGACAAAAGTAAGAAACGACCTTCTGTACTCGATATCATCTTTCGTAGCCACCTTGAGCATGGTTATAGGATCAATGACGACCCTGTGGTAGTATCTCTGTTTGAACTGTTCCTTTATGGCAGCCAGCATCTTGTCCATGCCCTCCGCAAAGGACTCGAAGAAGTTTTCCATGAGAACGTACCTCTCCGCGGTCGGAGTGGCGTCTATTATTGTAAAATGAAGGTCGGCGAGGTTAAAGCCAAACTTCATCATATCCATCTTAAGGTTCTCAGCGGGTTCTTCCAACGTAACATACAGTACGTTTTCACCGTTATCCACCCCCGCCATTGCAAAGTGCATCGCAAGGGTGGTCTTGCCGGTACCGGGGGCCCCCTTAATAAGGTACGTTCTACCCGGAATAAGACCCCCGTTCAGCATGAAGTCCAGTCCAGGGATTCCCGTGGAAACCCGCTCATCCATGTTCCCGTTCCCCTAATTATGTTGTGGCGGAAAGGATATATAAGAATCTTTCGAGACTGTCCCGAAATTTCCTGCGTAACCTTAAAGTACCATTAAAGCCCTAAAATAATCCGTGATCATCATGAAGGAGGAGAAGGAATTCCGGCTCGTGCTGGAGGGAGGAAACCTCAAAATAGTTAACTGTAAGACCCAAGAGACCGTGTGCAGCTTCACCATTGACGAGCTGGCGGAGATGATCGAGTTCCGCTATGCAACCCCCTGGAATAAGAGCAAAGACATTCTGGAAAAACTGACATACGTTCTGAGGGACATCAAAGATGCATATAAATCTTCCAAGGATGTATCCCCCAATAAAGAGGACATCATGAGGGAGGTAAAGATGAGAATGCACGGAACGCGGACGGATAAATTTTAGAGGATGCCTCTTTTATTTTTTTTAGGGGTGAATACATGAAGAACAAGCTTGTCGTCATCACGGGAGGAGCGGGCTTCATTGGCTCCCACATCGCCTGGGAACTTGTCAGGGACAATGAGGTGGTTATAATAGACAACCTCTACACCGGGAAGGAAGAGAACGTGCCCCCGGGTGCGAAGCTTGTGAAGGCCGATATCCGGGATTACAGCGCCGTTGCGGAACTGATAAGCCACGCGGACTACATCTTCCACGAGGCGGCCCAGGTGAGCGTCGTCGAGAGCGTCAGAGACCCGGTTTTCACGGAGAAAGTTAACGTTATGGGCACCCTGAACATTTTAAAGGCACTCCTGGAGGGGCACGGGAAGCTGATTTTCGCGTCCTCCGCGGCGGTCTACGGGGACAACCCGAACCTGCCCCTGAGGGAGACTGAGAGGCCGAAACCCCTTTCCCCGTACGGTGTGACCAAGGCGACCGCCGAGGAGTATCTCCGGGTTTTTCACGAGCTGTACGGCCTGCCAGTCGTTGCGCTGCGCTACTTCAACGTCTTCGGACCGCGGCAGAGCGCCAACCAGTACGCGGGCGTTATAAGCATCTTCATCAATCGCGCCCTGAAGAACGAGCCGCTCGTTATCTTCGGAGACGGCAAGCAGACCAGGGACTTCATTTACGTGAAGGACGTCGTTAAGGCGAATATACTCGCCGCCGAGAGCCGGAGGAGCAACGGGCGGGTGTTCAACGTTGCAACCGGAAAGCAGACGACCATCCTCGAGCTGGCGATGAAGGTAATCGAGATAACCGGCGCCAACAGCTCCGTACTCTTCGACAAGCCCAGACCGGGTGACATAAGGCACAGTCTAGCGGATATAAGCGGGGTTAGGAGTCTTGGCTTCGAGCCGGAGTGGAGCCTTGAGAAAGGGCTGAAGAAAACGGTGGAGTGGTACTCTAAGAACCACCCCGTGGTGGAGTGACCAGCTCTCGAATTCTTTTTTCAAGCAAATTTTGTTCGTATCTTTCAATCCTGGCGGATGTTAAATTGAGCCCCACCAAATTCCATTTGTCATTGAAATAGGGAGTTACGGAAAGGGTTTTCTGTGAAATCTGCTGGGAAGGCAATTCAGGGGGGATCGTGGGGAGAGAGGCAATGTTAACAGATTTCGGGCTGGAGACTGTTATGGAAGGTGTTGCTTGGGGAGGTTGGGGGTTAAAGGTAATGTGATAGTAGAAATTCCCCAGATCCCATGTGGGCTCTGGATTAACGTACTTCCTAACGAAGAGGTAATCAATCAACAGGGGGCCCCCGCTATACTGGCCAAATCCAACCGAACCATACTGGCCAGGGGGAACGTTGTAATAGGCCATTGAATTCCCGTTCTGATAAACGGCAATGGCATCCCCGAGGGAGAACATATCAATAAAACTCCACCGCCCCACAGTGTACCGTGAACCGGAAATTCCGTAGTTCCAGGACACACTGTTTTTATCCAGCCGCTGGGAGTTGACGTTGAACCGAGCCTCCCCGTTCAGAGGAATCCGAGTGAACCAGTAAGCGTTACCAATTCCCTCACCGTGCCCTTCTCCAGACGGCAGTATCCATGGAAGGAAAAAAGAACCCAGGGCAATCTGAATGTCTACAAACGGAATAACATCATAGGGAGTTGTCATATTATCCGGCCCCAGAGAGACTACAGCTTCGACATGGTATGGTGCAGGGAATTGACGCTTTGTCCAGATCCACTGCCCAGGATAGAGTGACAGAACGCCGTTTGAAGGAGGGGAAACACCACCCCAGGAATTCCAATTGGAGATGTCGTTAAAGTCATCGTAAAGCAGGAAAACTTTGTCTGGATCGTTGTGATCAACGCACGGGTTTCCGGAGCCGCCGTAGTTGATGTATATCTCCGTCCGGGAATTAGCAGGAATGTTGGTCACATTCAGCCAGAACCACGCCGATGAGCCTTGCGAACTAACCTCCTGACTCTCCATCCAGTAATACAAACAATCTCCCGAGGCATTAGTGAAATAGACAGTGTCCCAGTTGAAGTTGGGATCTGAAATCCCGAGCCCAACAGGAATCGTATACCAATTCAGCGGAACATTGCTTCCAGTTATAATCATGATCTGGGAATATTTTTCGTCATAGGTACCCAATCCAACCTTTTGAAGATCCACAAAGATTGGTTTACCCGCATCGTAGGCATAATCCCTTGAGAGCACAACCACTCTGGTTTTTGACACATCAACCCAGGAGGAGGGCACCTGTGATACGCTGACGTTAAATGCAGTTCCCCCGGGAAGACCCCCCTGCGGCACAACAAACGTACCATCAGAAATACGCTGGCCGGAGGAATTATACAGCACAACCGTAACTTCAGAGCCCTCTGGCAGGTCCCCCCCAAGAATCAACTCCACATGTACCACATCACCCAGCGGGTTATAGGGATTGTACCTCCCGTTAGTGGTCCAGAGGGCGTACCTTCCCTCACGGACAGGACTCACGAGGTAGTTTGAGCCAGCCCCAATCTCCTGAGCGCTGATGTTAATCCCGGGCACGGCTAATCCAAACGTTCCGAGAATTATGATTAAAACCAGCGCAGTTGAAGCCGTTCTGATCCTTGTCAGCATCTTAAAAACAGCTATGGACGGAAAAGTTTAAAATATTATCCCCCGGGTTTCGGTTTCCATCCTGAAAAGGAGGAAGAAAGAATCTCAATCACTTCCTTACGCTGAAGCTCATGGCCTGCCTCTGCTGAAGCTCCTGCGCCTTCTGGGCGAGCTCTCCCAGCTGCCCCTCCAGCTTTCTGAGGGCCTCCTGGGTCTTGGCTATCGCCTCGTCGTACTCCCTGATGCGCGCGTCCAGATACGCTATCGCGTCGTCGAGGTTCTTCTCGATGGCGTAGCCGGCTCCGACGCTGACTATCGCGTTCTCCTTGTCGTCTATGTGGGCTTTCAGGAAGGAGCCCGCGCCAATCGGCACCAGGATCTCCGGCTTCCCCTCTTCGACCTTCTTGAGTTCCTCCAGCGTTTCCTTAACCGCCTGGAACTCGTTCCTCCCCAGGGTGAGCAGTTCAAGGTTCTGGGCCAGGAGCTGCGCCTGGGCCTGAAGGAGCTGGTACTCGTAAGCGAGCCTTTCAAGCTGCTCGTTCATCTCGGCCATTTCACACCACCGGGGAGACTACGCGGGGAGGCTTTTAAGGTTTAGGTCAGATTCACTTTTTCCTGAAGAGCAGGAACCATTCGATGGCCATAACGTGCAACATGGGAGACACCCAACGTGGGTGGTGATGCCCTCCAGCCCGCTTCCCCGCAAAAATTGCCGAGAGCCAAAAATTTTCAAACATTTCCCTGTCCAAACAGCAAATTTTGGAAAGTTTCACAACAGAACTTGTCGTTCTGTCGGGCAAGGGTTTTAACGTCCGCCCCCAAACCCCCTCCGGTGGTTGTGATGCTCGGGGCGGTCTTCTTCGATTTCGTGGGCACGCTCATAACGAAGGAGGGCGAAAACGTTACCCATCAGAACATCATGAGGGAGGTCCTCAGAAAGGCCGGGAGGGAAGACCTCGACTACGTGAGGCTCTGGGAGGAGTACGAGGCCGAAAGCTCCGCCATGTTCAAGGAGCTCGCCGGCAAGCCCTACGTCAAAATCCGGGACGTTGATACCGAGGCCATGCGGAAGGTGGCCGAGCACTACGGCTTTTCGGTTCCCGACGACTTCTGGGAGATAAGCATCGCCATGCACGAGCGCTTCGGAGAGCTCTTCCCCGATGCCGTGGAGACAATTAAGGCGCTCAAAGACCTCGGCCTCCACGTCGGAATCATAACAGACTCAGACAACGACTACATCGAGGCCCACCTTAAGGCCCTCGGAATCTACGACCTATTCGACTCCATAACAACCAGCGAGGATGCCGGCTTCTACAAGCCCCACGAGGGGCCCTTCAGGCTCGCGCTTGAAAGGGCCGACGTTGAAGCGGGCGAAGCCCTCTACGTCGGCGACAACCCCGCCAAAGACTGCGTTGGGGCGAAAAACGTTGGAATGTCCAGCGTCCTCCTCGACCCGAATGGGACAAAGAGAGAACTGTGGGGCAACTGCGACTTCATGGTTTCAAAGCTGAGCGAGGTCGTTGAAATCGTGAAGGGCCTGATGGAAAAATGAGGGGTCCGCAACGGCAGGGCTCTTCATTGCCCCTGCGGCTCGCCTAGCGAAATTCTCGTCATCCCCCTCTTCTTCACTCCCTGAGCCTCTGGTAGGCCGCGTAAAGCCTCTGGAGAACGGTTATCCACGCCAGAACCGCAACTGCGTAGACGCCGTACTCAACGTAGCCGAAGAGTGCGGTGATGATTATTATCAGTAGCCGCTCCGCCCTCTCGGCTATTCCAACGGCCAGCCTTCCGGAGCCTGCCAGCTCGGCTCTGCACCGCTCGTAGCTCACCAGGTAGCTCCCCATGAAAGCTATGAACGCAACGCGCCAGTCCACGAGGTTTCCGAGGGCTATTCCGAAGAGAACCGCTCCGTCGCTTATCCTGTCGAAGGTGGAGTCGAGGAAGGCTCCAAAGCGGCTCGTCTTCCCTGTGAGTCTTGCGAGCGTTCCGTCGAGGGCATCTATAAGCGAGCCGAAGAGCAGAACAAGGGCCGCTATGACCTGCTCTCCTCGATAGAAGAAGTACGCGCCGGCGAGGCTTATCAGCAGGCCGAGGACGGTTATCGTGTTCGGCGTAACACCCGCCCTCGCGAGGGGCCGGACGATGGCTTCAAGGTAACCCCTGACGTTTTCGCGGTAGTTATTGAGCACCATCCGCAACCCTCACTCAAGCTCGATGATCCTCTTTCCCCTCTCCTGGGGGATTATCTTCAGCCTGGCGTTCTGGAACTCCTTCCTCAGCCCCTCTCCTTCCAGGAGCCTGTCCAGGAAGACTGCCAGAGCGGCGACCTCGCTGTGCGGCTGGTTCCCCACGCCGACGTTGTAGTCTGCCATCTCGTAGACCTCCCTGGGCACCTTCTCGGCGCCGACGACGACGAGCACGTCCCTGCCATCCTTCAGCTCGCTCCTGATTCCTGGCATGGCATCGTCGATGTGAACCCCGTACATCGTGAGGTGGACTATCACGCCTCCCTGTTTCTTCCATTCCCTCAGAATCTTCTTCCAGCTGGGGTCAAAGGTTATCTCAAAGGGTCCTCCCCATCTCCGAACAACGTCCTCGACGCTCTCCCTCACATGCTCGTCTTCCTCGGCGGCGATGATTATTTTATCCGCCCCGAAGGCCCTCGCCGTCAGGGCCACGTGGGTCGTTATCCTCTTATCCCTCTCGGGTCTGTGTCCAAGGCGAAGGACGGTTATCATCCCACATCACCCGCGAATAGTTTCCAGTAGCGCGTGAAATCGTCGCTCCACTCCATGTCCCTGTAAAACTCGTACATGGCTTTTATGCTTTGCTCCATCTTGCCAACACTGTATTTCTCCACCACCAGGTTCAACTCATCGTCGCTGGGGGCAGACGAGAGGATGAAGAGCGCGTAAAGCCTCTCATTTTCGTTGAGGTTGTTGACCAGCATCATCAGCTTCGAGCGCAGCTCCGGCTTCAGCCTTCCGCTCACAACGCTTATGAGCCTGTCCTCGAGGTTCGCAATGAAGTCCCCCGTAACGTCAACGTGCTCATGACCGCTGAGCTCCGTCGGGCTCTGAGCCACCATCCTGTAGCCGTTCTCGGTTATTATCTGGTACAGTCTGGGGAAGTACGGGCTGGCCAGGTACTCCTCGAGGGAGCCTATGAAGCCGTGCTCGATGTCCACGATGTACCAGCCGTCCGCGGTGTAGAACTCCGTCACGGGCCTCCGTGTGCAGTCCGTCCCGTTGTAGAGCGTTACGATCCTCGCGGGGATGTCTATGGAGCGCAGCATTGCAGTCGTGAGTATCTGGCCCTCCGCGTAGCTCAGCCTGTCCTGAAGGAGTATCTTCTCCGGCTCAAGGGTGGAGGTCGTGTCCCCGAAGGAGTAGGTGCGCATCATCCAGTCATAAATGGCCCTCGCAGCGGCTGGCTCGGAACTGGCGTTCCCGATTATCCTGAGGGCGAGATTCCTGAGCTCTGCCCTGTTGAAGGAGGGCGTTGAGTTGTAGCGCTCGGACCAGTAGCCGTCAACGAGGTACCCATCGGTTATCCAGTGATATTTGAGTTCATATGCGTCCCTAAGCGTCCCGCTGTCCGCGTTCCAGGGCGTCCAGGTCACCTCCAGGGGTACGCTTTCGATGACGCTCTTCTCGGAGCCGCCTATTTTGTACCGGAGCATCGCCGAGATGTATCCCTTCCGGTATGCGTACGGAGCCTTCACGGTGTACCTGAGGGTTATCTTCCCGTTCTCATTGATGCTCTCCGGAAGCGCGTCTGCGCTCATCACCTTCATTCCATCGAGGAGGTCGAGCCGGATGTCCAGCAGGTCGATCGGAGCCTCCAGCTTGTTCTTTATTGTGACCGTTATCGTGGAAGTCTCACCGCCATGGAGGGTCTCGGGTCCGCTTATCCCCAGCCCTATCTCGTCCGAGGGTGCCGCCCCCCTGGAAACGAACACCCTGAACTGACCATAGAAGCCCGTCCAGGTTCGCTTAAGCTCATCGGTCAGCTCAAGGGAGAGCTTGAGGTTGTAGTAACCGGGTATGGCAGGGGCCTTGAGTATCCAGACCAGCTGAACGGACTGGCCCACGGGCAGAACGTCCGGGAACTTTGGTTCCTGGAGTATCTGGAAGCTGTCGTCGCCCAGGACGAGGGTTGCCCCCGTCAATCCGACCTTGCCCGTGTTGTTCACGAAGACGATGACGTGTAGCGTTCCGTCGGGCGTGACGACCGTTCTGTCAACCGAGAACCTAACCTCCGCCGGCGGCTTGAAGAGGCATCCCGAGACCACCACTATGAGAATGAGGAGAGGAACCAGGATGGCTTTTCTCATTTTCATCTTCCAAACCCTTTAAAGCCCACAACCGTTAATAAGTTTTAGGTGGTGGAAATGATAACGCTGACGACGGACTTCGGGCTTAAGGGGCCTTACGTCGGCGAGATGAAGGTGGCAATGCTGAGGGTCAACCCCGACGCGAGGATCGTCGATGTGACGCATGCTGTTACACGACACTCCATCATCGAGGGCTCCTTCGTCATGGAGCAGGTGGTCAAGTATTCCCCGGAGGGAACGGTTCATGTCGGCGTCATTGACCCAGGCGTCGGGACCGAGAGGAGGGCGGTAATAATCGAAGGCGACCAGTGGCTGGTCGTTCCCGACAACGGTTTAGCCACGCTCCCGCTCAACCACGTAAACGCCAGAAGGGCCTGGGCCATAGATTTCGAGAGGATAAGGCGCTTCACCGGCTGGAGGATAAGCTCGACCTTCCACGGGAGGGACGTTTTCGGTCCAGCGGGTGCGTTAATCGAGAGGGGCGTTTCTCCGGAAGAGTTCGCGGAGGAGATTCCTCTCGACTCGCTGATTAGGCTCGACGTCGAGCCGAGGAAGGAGGGCGGGGCATGGCTCCTGAAGGTGATTTACATCGACGACTTCGGCAACGTTATCCTTAATTTGGAAAACTACGGAAGGCCAAAGGCCGTTGAACTTCCGGATTTCGGCTTGAGTATCCCCTACCTCGACGCCTACGGCTACGTAAAGCCCGGAGAGCTTTTGGCCCTACCCGGAAGCCACGACTACCTCGAGATAGCCGTCAATCAGGGGAGCGCGGCGGAAAGGCTTGGCCTCAAGGTCGGGGATGAGGTGAGAGTGAAGTTGATTGGAGGTGATTGAATGGTAAGGCGCGGACTCTTCGTCGGCCGGTTTCAGCCGGTTCACAACGGACACATAAAGGCCCTTGAGTTCGTTTTCTCGCAGGTTGATGAGGTGATAATCGGAATCGGAAGCGCGCAGGCGAGCCACACGCTCAAGAACCCCTTCACGACGAGCGAGAGGATGGAGATGCTGATAAGGGCGCTGAACGAGACGCACCTGGCGGACAAGCGCTACTACCTGATTCCGCTCCCGGACATCAACTTCAACGCCATCTGGGCGACCTACGTGGTGAGCATGGTGCCTCACTTCGATGTGGTTTTCACGGGCAACTCGCTCGTTGCACAGCTCTTCCGCGAGAAGGGCTATGAAGTGATAGTCCAGCCGATGTTCAGGAAGGACATCCTCTCGGCGACCGAGATACGGAAGCGTATGGTCGAGGGCGAGCCGTGGGAGGAACTCGTGCCGAGGAGCGTCGCCGAGTTCATCAGGGAGATAAAGGGCTGTGAAAGGATAAAGATGCTCGCCACGAACCTCGAAAAGAACGAGAAGGAGCTCCAGGCGCCGATTAGGATTCCTGAGTTTTAGAAGATCCCCTCCTTTGAACTAGGGCCACGTGCGGCCATTTCAATCATTTCCATGAAGGGATTCCCGATCGGAAGCTTGGGTCTTATGGCAGGTTAGTCCTTCACTCGTAATCCTTAACAACGGGACTGCCATCAAGCAACTCTAACTCTCTGAGCATGCTCAATCTCCCTGAGCCTGCTTTTGAGTTCTTCCAGTTTCTTTACGTAGGCCTTCCATTCAATGTAGTCGTCCCATGCCTCGAAAGACTCCTTCGAGCTTTTGAGTTTTTTCTCGAACTCTTCAATCGTCGTCCCATATTTCTCCTCGAACATCCTGATTTTCTCGCGTATCGGAGCAAGCTCGGAGATTACCCTCAGCCTCTCGTGAGCCAGCACGTCCCTCTTCGAAATCACGACCTCGCTCATCGCCATCACACCACTAACTTGACCCACCGGAATAAATACCTTTTCCCGCCAGCCACCAGAACATCGCCCCCGCCAGCAGGAACATCGCTAAGCTCGCCGCGTACGGGAGAGTTGCGTGGACGCTCGCTAAAGCACCCGCGATGAACGGCGTGACGAGGCCGATCAGCCTGTTGTAGCTCGATATTGCCGCGTGGAACTCGCTGGCTCGCTCCTTCGGAATCAGCGAGAACTGCCAGGAGCGGTAGAAGGGAAACCAGAGGGTGTTCCCGAAGTCTCCCACCGCGTAGACAATCAGCGCCAGCCAGAAGGGCGGTGAGAGCGCCATGACGAGGGCATAGACGGCGTTGATGAACATCCCTACCCCAATCACCTGAAAGCCCCTCCCCTTTGGAACCCTCTCGCTGGCGTAGGTGCCGATTATCGAAGCGAGACTGCTCGCGCAGGCTATGAGCGTCACCTCGAAGACCGTCTTATGGAGCACGAAAACGACGTAGTTGATGAGCACTATCTCGGGGGCGAGCGCCCAGGCGAGAGTTAGTAAGGCCTCGAAGGCGAGAAGGACCTTAAACTCCCCGACCTTGAAGGTGAAGCCCTCCGCGCTGATGCGCTCCTCTTTGCCGACCGAAGGCAGGAAGAGCCAGATGTATGCCACCGTAACGGCCGAGAACAGACCGAAGAAGATGAAGGCCCAGCGGTAGCTCTCCGCGCCGGGGTAGAGGTAGCCGAAGACGTAGCCGAGGATGGGAAAGGTTATCAGCCTCGCCACCTCCGGCAAACGGAGATGCCAGGCGAATATCTCCTCGTACTTATCCGCGGGATAGATTATCTGCTCGTAGGCACGGTAGAGGGGGTAGAGCACGGTTGAGAGCTTCTCTATCGTCCTCCCTGCGAAGAGCACAAGCGGGGCTACGGCACCTCTGGCGAGACCGTAGAGGACGTAGGCGATGCCGTCTAGGATGTCTATTACAATCAGCCCCTTCTTGATGTCCCAGCGGTTGAAGAGCCTCCCGAAGAGATAGGTAAGGGGAATCGAGATGATGTTCACAGCGGTAAAGAACGCCCCGACTTCAAGGACGGAGTAGCCCGTCTCCAGGAGGTAGAGCGGGAAGAGTATCCAGACTATCAGGCCGGGAGCGATGAGCGTGTGGTAGAGCATGTACGCTTTGGCATCCTTCGGAATCTCACTCCAGCGCATGTGAAACCCCGTTCATATTTTCCGGAGGGCTTTTAAGGTTTAACGCCGAACATTGAGAAGTGGTTCCATGCTCAGAGGAATCGGCTACCTCCTTTCGATAACGCTCTCACTCTACGCCCTCTCGGCGTTCTCGGCGAGGGTGGAGTTTTTCTCAACGCCGGTTGGGAGGCTCTTTGGAGGTCTTTTGGCCCTCGCCCTGGCGTATCTTGTGTCCAGGCTTTTCTATGGTGCCCCCATGAGGTGGGGTGCCGAGGAAGACAGCGTCTCCCATGCCATTGCCCTCATGCTCCCCCTCTACGCCTTCTCGTTCGCTGCCATGCTTTACTTTGGCGCGGACAGGTTCATGGACATGGCGAAGCCGGGCTTTGCCGGGGAATGGAGACCCTCCCTCGTCCCTTATGCCCTCCTCTTCTGGACTCTGAACGGTATTTTGACGGCATTCTTCTACGATGCGGTTCCCTACGAACTCTTCAGTGAACGCGGGAGAATCGCCGGGATACTTGGTGCCACGGCGGTCTTTGCCCTCAACTACAACCAGCCCCTGATTGGGGGATTCTGGAGACCGGAGGACATAGTTTTCTTTGGGGCTGCCTTTGCGTACTCCTACTCGGCCAAGGGGAAGCCCTTCGCCCTCGTCTTTACCTACCTGCTCTCCGAGCTCCCCCTCTGGTGGTGTCTCCTCCATCCCCTCGGCGCTGCGGCTTTTGCAGGCTACATAACCGCGCGGTTTCTAATCTCCGCCTACTTCCTCTTCAGGCATTTCACGTAAACCAGCGCCGGCTCGCCCCACCCCGGATACGGGTCTATCAGCGCTATTCTCACAAATTCATTCCTCTCGTAGAAGCGCCTCGTCGCGTCGTAGGGTTTGTAGGTCAAATCGCCCGAGCTCTTGACGACGAGAAGATCGAAGCCCCTCCCCCTCGCCCACCCCTCAACGAACTCGAGCAGTTTCGTACCTATCCCCTTACCCCTCAGCTCCCGCCTAACGGCCATCCAGAGGATTTCAAGGGCTTTTCGTTGAGCGGTTTGACCGTTACAAAGCCGAGAACCTCCTCCCCTTCAACGGCAACGAAGGTCTTCTCCTCTCTCAAATCCCGCCCCATAGCCCTCAGACCGGCCTCGTTGAACCACTCTGGCAGTTCCTTGGCAATTTCAAGGCAACTTTTCACGTTGTCTCTGGATGTTTCTATCCTCATTTTCAATCCTCCTGATTGGCTGCAGAATCCTTTCTCTGAGCCCATAAGGAAACATCCGGCATATCTCAGATGTCCTAAGGGGTGTATTTTATCGTCCTCATGAGTCTCTGCAGTTAGATAGGTGCAAAGCTCTTTGGAAGAAATATTAAACTCTCTTCCGGCCTTTTTGACAGTTTGTTTATCCATTTTTTGATTTCAGCTCTCATCGTCAATATTTTTAAGACGTTGAATTTAAGCTTTTTTGATGATAAGAAGGGCAAGAATTGAGGATGGGAGTATTTTAGAAGAAATACATGCTGGAGAGCCTCCATGGGGCGATTTCAAGATTTACTTAAGAGCCATTAGGAACTCTGGTGGGGATGTATTTCTTTACGAAGATAAGGGAGAGATTGAACTGTTACCATTCAATGGGAAAGCACACATTCATGTTCTCTGGGTGCGGGAGGGGTGCAGGGGTAAGGGAATAGGCTCAAAGCTTTTGATGTTTGCCGAGGAATGGGCAAAGAAGCAAGGGCTGAAAGGACTAAGCGTCATCCCAGAAGACGGGAATGCAATGCAGTTTTATTGGAAAAACGGATTTAAATTTAAAGACTGGCAAGTGAAGGGCATAAAAGATGTTAAAGGATGCGACGTAGAAGTAGAGACATATCATGATGGCCCACCAAAGTTTCCAAATATTTCAGCCGTTTACACTTCAGGTCTTTTCCTTTGGAACCTCCACAAAAAAGCTTCCCGATTCAGATTTGCGGACTTTACAATACTTCTTGTTGATGAAGGAAGCTATGTAAATGCCGTTGTCTACGGAAGGAGACTCAACAAAGAGATTGTGGAAGTCATTGAGTGTCTTGCTGGAAAAATCGGAAAAAGATTATTCCTTCAGGTCTGGATGAACGATTGGAAGATTTTAGAGGGAGAAGGCTTTAGGGAAATCGGTAAGGTTGAATGGATGGAGAAGGTTTTCACTTAAGCCACTCTTTTAATGCCCGGTTCATCATCCTTAAGAATTCTTCTTTAGTCCCTCCCTTTCTGTAGAACTCATCTAACAGCTCCATGAAACGCCTCTCTTCCTCCGTGAACTTCTCGCCCTTCCAGCGGAAGATTCTGAACCTCTCGCCAAGAAGCTCGACGGCGTGAAAGGCCGTGCGCCCCGAGGGCTTGAGGTCCTTCACGAGCTCGATGGTGTTTATCGTGCCGTAGCCAAGCCTCTTCCAGAAGGCTACCGCGTCCTTGTCCTGGGGGAGAACGTAGAGGTAGAGGGCGTCGTCGTGCTCCTTCACCTCCTCCTCAGCCCTCTCAACGAGTACCCTCCCGATGCTCCTGCCCCGAAACTCCGGCCTGACGAAGAGCTCTTCAATCCAGAAGCAGCCCTCGCGCGAGGAGAGCCGTATGAAGCCCGCTGGTTCTCTTTCGTAGGCGAGAAAGATAACGTCGCCACGCCTGAAATAGCTCTCCGCTTCCTTCCTATAACTTTCCTCCTCGTCCGGCCTCCAGCCCTGCTTCCCCCTGAGCTCCTTGAAGAATTCGATGTAGAGCTCCTGGAAATCCGGAAGGTGTTCCTCATCGAGGCGAACTATCTCCATCTTCCTGTCCCTCCTACAGTCTAAGCGTCCCCTCTTCCATCAGGGGCTCCCCGTCCACGAGCACAGTAGGGTTCATGACAACGAAGTCGATGTGGATTTCCGACTCGTTCGCTCCCCCGAGGTGCAGGTTGTGGCCGACCGCCACGTGAACCGTCCCAAGGGCCTTCTCATCGAACATCCTGAGGCCGAGGGGCTTTACCCCGGGGTTCAGCCCTATTCCAAACTCCGCTATAACATTCCCTCCAGGCGTTTCAATCCTCCCCCTGAGCTCATCGGCCTTTTCGCCCCCTATGGAGATGACCTTACCTCTATGAAACTCCAGCTCCAGACCCTCGTGGGGAAGGACGAGCCGCCCTGAGGCGGAGCTCTCTATGGGGGCTATGTAAACCTCCCCCGCTGGAATCTCGACCTCGCACTCCTTACGCTTCAACCGACAGTCGCGGAGCGTCCCGTCTTCAAGGCCTGGCTTTCTCCCCTCAACGCTGAACCTCAGATGTGTGCCGTTTTCGTCTGTTATAAGAACCTCCTTCGCCCCATTGAGTCTCTCTGCCACAATAAGCCCGAGCTCGCGCATCCGAACGTAGTCCACGTCTACTGCGGAGATGAACTCTAGGAGGTATTCACTGGGCTTTATCCCTTCCTCCTCAAGCCACGCCGGCGGGGGAAGGTTCACGAGGAGCGTCGGCACCTTCTCCTCCTGCAGGAGGCCATATATAGAGTCCCAGAAGGAGAAGACCTTCTCCTGAACGTTCTCGGATAGATCATCGACGGCCGTGTACTGGGAGAGCCATATCACGACGTCAGCTTTCCCGAGGATGCCGGCAACGCTTTCTGAAGGCTTTTCTGGAAAGTCGCTTACCAGGGAGTCGTTGAAACTCCAGAGGAATGGGAGCGCGCCAACGCGGATGGCCTCCTCAGCCAGCAGGCTGGCGAAGTTCCTGTTGTGTGCCCCGTGGATTATCAGCACCGATTCACCTGTCCTAACAAGCGCCGAGTCCTTGATTATGCACCCGGCGGCGCTCCTGAGACTGTTCTCCATCTCAAACACCTAAACCAGCTTTTTCCTGAATACCAGCACGTTAGGCTCCTCGGTCTCGTCCCAGAGGAAGAGGCCGAGCCTCTTCAGTCCCGGCAGGAGGGGCTTAACACCGCTCGGGAGCATTAGGTCGAACTCTTCCCATCCCCTCTCCCGTGCGACCCAGGCCATCGCTGGAAGGGTGGCCTTGAGCGTCGCGAGACCGACGTCCAGAGGCGTGAAGGTCGCTCCCTCCTTCGGGACCAAAAAGCGGAAGCCGTTGATGTCGTAGAGCTCGGCGTTTACCCTAATCCACTCTAAAGCTTCCTCACTCCTGTGGACGAACTTCCAGCCGACGGGAACGGTGCCGAGCGTCAGATCCTCAAGGGTCGGCTCTACCCGCTCCGGCTCCTCCGGCTCGAAGCTTTCAGTTTTGGCCCCGAAGACGAAGAACCTAGCCCTCACGTGGAAGCCCGTTCTCTCGGCCATCGAAATGCTCTCGCGGTTGATGAAGTAGGTGGCGAACTCCAGGGCCTCGACCTTACCCTCCCTTGCGAGCCTCTCGCCCAGTTCAAGCATAAAGCCGTGGAGCTTCCTCCCGTAGCCCCTACCTCTATAATCCGGGTGAACCCTCAGTCCCTCCAGCCAGCCGACCTTTCCCGGGAGAAGCGTCAGCTTCGCCGTGCCGATTACCTTTCCATCAACCTCCAACACGTAAAAACCGCCATCGCTAAGCCACTCGTCAAAAACTCTTGCCAGGTAGTCTTCTCCGCCCCACGTGAGCCTTGAAATCTCCTCGATGAAGGGTCTATCTTCAGGCCTTGCCTCGCGGATGAAGGGTTCCATGATATCACCGGTACTGCTTGAGGGAAACCTTTTAAGGTTCTTTCGTTATTACGAGTGGTGGTGTTAATGAGGTGTGTTGCTTCCTTCTGAACGATGAGCGGGCCGGGTGTTTTCGGCCTAACCGGTTCCCATCACTCGATAAGCTTGTCTCTGGATTGGACAGTGCATTTGGCCGTGGAGATTAAACTGCTCACCTCTGACCGGAAAGGCTAAATGATTGACCACTCTATGGACAATCATGCCCGATGAAGACCTTGCCAGGGAAGTCCAGGAGCTCAGGAAGGCACTTGAGGAGCTCAGGGAGAGCTTCGCCGTCGTTTCCCAGATGGCGCAGGCCTATCTGAGGCTCATCAACATATACGCCCAGTACGGTGGGCTCAGCATAGACCTAGTCGTTCCGGAGGTCAGGAGCGACCCGATAGCGCGTGAAATAGTCCGGATTCTCTTCGACCTGAAGAGGGCCAACGTGAGTCAGATAGCGCGGGAGCTGAAGGGGAGGCGCGGAAAGGCCTCGCGGAACACCGTTAGGGCGAAGCTGGCCGAGCTGAGGGAGATGGGCATCGTTGTCGAGGCTCCCGGCGAGAGGGGGAAGGTCTACGCCCTTTCCCGCGAAGTGGTCAAAAAGTGGCTCGAAATGATCGGAATGCCAATTAGGCTTGACCACACTAATGATTATTGAGGTGGTTGATATGGTGGATGAAAAGGTAGGAACCCCGAAGAAACTGGAGGAGCTCCTCGACGAGCTGGTCGAGGGGATAAGGAACGCCCAGAGTGTGGAGGAGGTAGAGGTTCTCAAGAAGAAGGCAGAGGTCGTGGAGGACCTCATCGAGGCCTACGAGGGCGACAGGGACCTCGACAAGATACCGGCCCTCATGGATAAGGTTGGCGACATGATGGAGGACATTCTCCAGCCCCTCAAGGAGCTCCTCAACGAGCTCTACAGCCCGGAGAGGGTTGAGGCGATGGGGAAGAGCGTGGCCGAGTTCTACAAGAACCTGGCCGAGGCCGGAATGGACAGGGATGCGGCCCTTGAGCTGACGAAGGAGTATATGGACGCGATAAACCCCGGTAAGAAGCTCATGGAGATGCTGGGTGAATTGGTGGGCAAAGGCGGCCACGGCCACTGGACGATGATGCAGGGATTCCAACCCAAAAAGCCTGAGAACGGGGAGGAGTGAGCTTGAAGGGCCTCCTTCACTTTTTTCTTCGACTGCCTGTGATAGCGTTCAGGATGGCGGGCATAGTTGGAGTGGCAAATCGGGCGAAGCGCGGCTTTAAACGGGCGCTTCTGGATGGAGGTCTCCCAACCGACGTCGTCGATGAGCTGGTAGAGCACTTTGACCCCTCGGCACCGCTCAGGGAGACACTTTTCAGGTTTTCCAGGAAATAGCCGCCTCCCCCACTCACTCCCACATTGCCCCGGCGGAGGTTTTGACACCCGGCTTGTCCCCGTAGAGCAGTATCAGGACGTCCATGTCCCCGTAGGTGGAGATCTCGATGTAAACCGCTTTCCCGCTTTTCTCGAAGAGGTCATTGGCCACCAAGTGTCTCCTCTCATCGTGGGAGGGAAGCTCGACGTAGTCCCTCTCCACCCACCCCGTTTCGAGGAACGCTTTCTTGAGCTGGAAGTAGACTTCCATGCCGAGCCGGGCAGGATAGAACAGCACCACCGCTTTCGTGTCACCTGAGGCGTTCCCCTCCAGCTTGTATATGTACCCCTCGAACCTCAGTCCGGCCTTTTCCGTCCAGTTCCAGGGCCTCACGTCGTTCCTCAGTTTGCCGAAGGAGAGCAGCGCACCTGGACTTGCTTCGCCCGTGCCGACCACGTGCCAGAAGAAGTCGCTGGTCGAGTACCTGGGCTTCTTGACGACGATCGCGAGGTAGTGGTTGTAGCGGTACTGGACGAAGGCCGTTAGGGTGTCTGAATCCCGGGCGAAGGTCCTCGCGTAGGGTTCCCTTCCGTCGTCGGTTCTCTCCCAGCCTTCAGCCAGGAGCTTTTCGGTCAGCTCGTCGAGGGCTTTGAGGTAAGCGGTGGCGTTCGGATAGACGAGGAACATGAACTCGACGTCGGCAGTTCTTCCGCTGTACCAGGCTGCCGCCGGGACATCGGGGATATCCACAAAGTCCGCCGTGATGTTGAACTCCTTCCTGAGGCCATCGAGGACCCTCGATATCACCGTTTCAGGTCTCACGCCCCTTTCGCTGACCGGCCTGAAAACGCCCCCTGGCACCTCTGTCCCCCGCTCGAAGGATAGCCCCTCCGTCGGGTCTCCTTCGGACCACAGGTCGTTTACGATGGCTTTGACCTCTCTGGACTTCCCGAGCAGGAGGGCAACGCGCTCCAGGCCGGCGATCCTCGCCAGCTCTATGTAGGCCCCCGTGTCGTTGGCCTCGACGTAGTCGCTCGCCACGAGATGTCCCGCCGGATCCCGGGTGTTTGTGTTGATGTACTCACCCTCAACCCAGCCGTTCCTGAGAAACGCCTCCTTGAGCTGGAGGTAAACCTCCCTCCCCTCACGGGGCCGGTAGACGAGAAAAACCGCGCTGACGTTGGTTCCCTTAACCTTCCCCTCGAGGGCGTCCAGGTAGCCCGAAAACTTCAGACCCCTCTCCTCACTCCATTTCTCCGCGATCACTTTGACCTGCAGGAAGGGGCCGAGAACCTTGCCGGGGCTGGGTCCGTAAGCGATGGCACTCTCCAGGAACCCCGAGAGTTTTTCCCTCCTTTCTTCTGTGCTCCCCCCGGTGACTCTCGCCACGGTCAGGACGTAAAAGTAACGTTCGTAGAATGGGAACACCATGTAGGTCTCGTTTCTCTTCTCCCAGAAGACCTCCCCGTCTCCCTGCTGAAATCCGTTCTCCTGCAGGAGTTTTACAACATGTTCCTGGGCCTCCCCTGCGGCGGTTGAATTGGGATAAACAAAGAGGCCGAACTCGGTGCCGTTCGCCGTTCCGGTAAAGCTTGAGAGGCTCCTCTGAGGTTGGGGTATGCTCACCCTCCCCTCGGTGACGTTGTACCGTTTCGATAAATTGGAGACGACGTCAAGGATCGCGTACTCCGGCGGGTATGCGAACCAGTCCATTGTTTTCGGTTCGAATGTTCCCCCCGGAAACGTGGCTTTTACAGCCTCCGGAGGGGAAATGTTCATGGGGGGTCCATGTTCTCCACTTTTGAAGGCCGTTTCCGTTTCAGGGCTTCCGGTTTCTTCTCCAGGCGGACCGTTGATGCATCCGCTGGACGTTGTGATCAGAATTATGAGGATGAATGAAACAATAATTTCGACGCGCCTCATGGGGGATCCCCGGAGATTTTTGGATTTCAAATTATAAGTATTTTTTCCCTTGCAAGTTGTCCAAGGATTGGCATCCGTCCGGGTTCCTTCTGAGCCTCTCGTAAATCAGCTCGTCGATGTATCTCCCGTCGCTCCATACGTGCTCCCTCAGCCTGCCAGTTAATCCAGTTGAAGCCCGCCACACCGACTGGCTTTTCTTCCTCGTTCTCCACAACCCCAAACATCGGGGCTTTGTCCCAGTTCTTTTTCAAATCCCCGTAGAACTCCTCTTCTTGCTCGGGGAGGGTGAAGTGGGCCGAGTTGAGGAGGTATCTGACCGTGCTCCTGTCGTTAAACCAATCCCAGCTTTTCTTTAAGTCCTCACGGAGGAGTACTGCGAGCGAGACCTTTTTTCCTCTGAGGATTACCGGGCGCATAGAATCACCTCACAAAACCATGCTGGTCAGCCATATGAAAATCGGGACTTTGAGGCTTTTGGTCTTTTTGGCCGAGATGTACATCAGGAGCGCGAAAATCGTCATATAAACCCCGAGAAGGAGCGCTTCGATGGAAGAAGTAACTACGATGTTGAGGGCGTGAGCGGAACCCCATAGAACGGTGGGCAGGAGAACGGCAAACCTTTCGTTGCCCAGCTTCAGCGAGCCAGCGTAGAGGAGGTTAACGGAGAGGATTTCGAGGAGATAATAAACGTACTCCGACGCCAGCGAGGCGAGGGCAAGCCATGTGCTCTGGGAAATCCCGAGGTGGTAGTGAAACTCCCGGAGAATCTGGGGGTAATAGTCTTTGAGATACACTACCTCAATCGCAAGGATAGCAACGATGATAACCGTCGAGTACTTCAGCTCCCTCCACCCAAACTTTCCGGTGGTTAGATCGAGAAAGCTGAGGTTGAGCCACCTGAGAAGGACACATAAGGCCAGGATTCTCAGGCAGTTTATCGTCCACACCTTTGAGACGTATATGGACGAGCTCTGAGAAATCCAGGAACCGGTTATCGATTTAAAAACCCACGCTACTCCAATCTCAAGGCCCCAGATAACGAAGACGAACCAGGCGAGGGCGAAGAGGACGAGCTTCCTCATTTTCCCACCAGAGATAACAATGCAAAATGGTTTTAAATTTTTCCTATGAAGTTGTTTTCAGTGGTGGGGAATGGAGAGATGGATACGGGGAGTCTTCCTAACGGTCTCACTGGCCTTTCTGATCCTCTCCAACCGCTTCGTTAACTCGGTAGAATTCAGGGGCTGGTTGTTCTGATATCGTGATTATTAAGGAAAACTGGCAATGACCATCTCAATCCTCTCCCCCTCCCTCACTCCAAGGGCAACGCCTTCCCCCAAAACCTCTACCGAGCCGTTCTCCCAGGGCTTTCTCCTGCCCACCACTTCTCCCCCTCCGGAGAGTTCAACGATGACGGCGTTTCCTTCGAGCTCCCCGCCGACGAGAAGGCGGTCTTTGGTGGCGAACATCGAAGTGGCGGTTCCCTCCCCGAGTGTGATGTCCCACTTCCCTACCCGAACCCAGAAGTTCTCGCCGCAGTAGCCCGCGAGGACGAGCTTTTCACACCACAAACCGGCAGTCAGCGCTATTCCCTCCGCGAGGGCTTCCTCTCCGAGAAGCTCCCCGCTGGAGTCAAAGTCAAAGGCCCTAACCTCCCAGCGCCCGGTTTTCACGCTCCCGATGAGCTTGAAGCCGTTCTCAGATGGAAGGAGGGCCGTGAATATCACGTCTTCCCAGTGCCCAAAGTCCCTCAGCCAGAGGAGTTCACCTTCGAGTGAAAGCTTCCCGAGGAAGAAGCCCTTGCCGCCGGGCCTTCCCGTCTCGCCGGCGATGAAGAGACCTTCCTCCGCCGGGAGAACCGAATAGACGGCCCCGTTCTCCCTCACATCAATCTTCCGCTCCCAGAGGACGTTTAAGCTTTCGTCGAGCCTCGCGACGTAGGCCTTCCAGCCCTCGCCGCCGTCCGGTGTTGCGACGCCTTCGACGGCCCCGCCGATGATGTAGCCGCTGTCCAGTTCCGCTGCGCTGTGGCCCTCCCAGTCGTTTTCTCCAGCCAGAAAGCGGGTTTCAATGATTTCCTCCCCTACAACCCTCGCCAGTATTACCCTGTAGTTCCTCCCGTCGTGGACGCTTCCAACTATCAGGTCGTCCGCTAGAGCTGCCGGAACCGTCTCAACGCCGAAGGAGTAGGTTCTCATGGCTCACCCTCCAACGGCCATCGTTGTTACCACTCAAAAAAGTTTTTAAAGCTTATCTATGATGGTGAATTCAGGTGAAGCCAGTGAGGGAAGGCCTCTACGCCGCTGTCGTCTTGTTGGCGATAGCGGTATTCTTTGCCCCCACCATCATTCTCGGGCCGGTTTACCTGGCGCTCGTCCCCGGAAGGAAGGGCCTCGATGAGCTTATAGGTGAAGTCGATAAGGGATTTTTGGTCCTTGACGTCAGGGGTGCGAACGCACTAGATCCGACGACGGGGGACTTCTCGGTGGTCGCTACTCCTGCCCTCATAATCGAGCACGGCGAAACCATTGGTTTCTCCCGCTTTGAGCTCAAAGGGAACGTCTGGGAACTGCTCAAAAACACCACAGGAGTTGGAAGCGAGCTCGCGAGAATCTGGCTCGACGAAGGGCTCTCGCTGTCCCTACCCTCCCTGAGGACGGAGGTGGTTATGTGAGAGAAACCCTGGATAACTTCCACTTCAAAGTCCTCGAAGCTTTCAGGAAGGCCGGTGGCACGGAGGAGGAACTCAAGTGGCTCACCGGTTCGGCGCTGGCTTTGTTTCCTGCCCACAGGGAAGAGGTCAGACTGAGGCTCAGAACCATGGAGGAGATCCTAAGGAGGGCCCGGGGGAGAATTCTTGAGGTCGGCTCCGGTTCCGGACTGCTCGCCCTCGCGCTCTCCGAGAAGGGAACCGTCATCGGAGTCGAAAAGAGGGCCGACTTCTTTCCCTTCCTTCGGGAGCTTGAGAACGGACGGCTGGTCTTCATCCGGGCGGACTTCCTCAGCGACGACGTTGGGCGGGACTTTGACACTGTGGTCTTCTCCTACATCCTCCACGACCTTGAACCGGAGTCGTTCATAAAACGGGCCGCTGAAGTTCTCTCGCCCGGAGGTAGAGTCCTCATCGGCGACTTCGACCTTAATGGGTTGAGAGAAAAGGTAAAGGAGCTCACCGGGCTTTATGGGCTCCTTGTGAGTGAGGAGCTCGTCCTCGGACGGGCAACAAGTCACGGTAGGGAGTGCGATGCCTTCCTGCTCGTCCTTGAAAAACCCTGGGAGGCCAAAAAATGAAGGTCGCCCTGATACCGATGCGCGTTGAGGTTGGAAACTTCAAAGCCAACTGGGACGAGTTCAAAAAGCGCTTCAATGAGGCTTTGAAACACGAGCCCGACTTCGTGGTCTTTCCCGAGTACTGCCTCACCGGCTTTGAGGAGTGGGACTTCAGAGGGGCAAAGCTGTACGATGAGATAGTCGGGCGGGTGAGTGAACTGGCCAGAGAGAACGGCGTTTACGTTGTCTTCGGCCTCCTTGAGCCCTACAAGAACTGCGTCTACAACTCCGCCCTGCTGATCGGTCGAAACGGCGAGGTGCTCCTCAAGCATCGCAAGTTCCAGGAGCCAATGAAGTTCTGCACCGGCAACACCGTGAAAACAGCTCAAACGGAGTTCGGCAAAGTCGCGATAATCATCTGCGGCGATCTCTACAACAAGAGGATAGCGAAGTGGATTAGACGGAAAAGGCCAGATTACGTCTTCATGCCAATGGATCGCTCACCGTGGGGCGACTTCAACCTCGCGGAGGAAGTGGATGACATGGGCAGGCGAGTTGCCCTCCTTGGAGTCAGAACGTTCATCGTAAACAGCTTTGGCCACTGGGACAGCTTCGGCGGCGCGTGGTTCTTTGACAGGGACGGAACCCTGCTTGCAGAGAGCAAGAGGGATGAACTGCTGGTATGGGAAGAAAAATAGGGATCAAGGCTTGCCGCCCATGCCTCCGCCGGTCTCCATCGGGCTGCTGATTATCGCCTCGAACTCGTCCTTGGGGAGAACCTGCGGCTCGTAGGTCACTCCCCTGCTCTCCAGCTGGCCGACGAACGAGCGAAGGTGGTTTCTCGAGCCCATCATCAGGTTCTCGTAGACCATGATGATGTCTATCTTGTTTGTCTTTGATATCCACTCCTGGAGGTCCTTTATGTCGGTCTCCTCTATGAGAGCGCCGACCTTAAGGGCATCAATTTCGCTCTTCATGCCCATCTCGATGAGCTGGTCGTAGAGGGCCTGGAGCTCCTCGTTCTGGAACTCACCGATACCCTCATCTGCCGTTGGATCCGTTAGATTGTACTTTTTGAGGAGCATTCTCACGGATTCCACGTGGGTGGTCTCGCTCTTGGCGATGTTGTTGAATATCGGAAGCCCCCACTTCTCGTAGAGCTTGGTGTAAACGTCGTGGGCGAGCTTCTCCTCCTCAACCATATAGAGGAGTCCTTTCTTCTCGTCCTCCGTCAGCGGCTCGGTCGGAAGGGAGTCTATGTACGCCTGCAGGTCCTGGGTGTTGAGGTCCCCGTTGGTGTCGCCCACGAGCGGAACGGTGTTGGTGGGCGAGGGACTCGTCTCGGTCGGCGTCTGGGTGCTGCTTATGCACCCTGCTACTGTGATGCTCAGCAGGAGCACTGTTAAGACGACAAGATAACGCCTTCCTCTCATGGTGGGTCCCCACGCAATAATCTTACCGAAGGTTCATAAATACCTTTTGGTTCATCGGCCCATTTGAAATGGGTATTCCGTCAAAAGATTTATCTGTAAGTCCCCGGAATGTTCAGAGGTGGTAGTATGTGGAGCTCTGCCAGGTTCATCGATGAGGGCGTTGCCTTCTCAAGGATGCCAGCGGTGAGTGAAATCGATCGGGTTGCGGAGACGTTCGACGCAGTAGTTGTCCTCGTTGAGGAGTTCGAGCTTCCTTATTCCATCGAGGAATGGGAGGAGAGGGGCGTTGAAGTTCTCCACAGCCCGATACCCGATTTCACAGCGCCGACGTTGAGCCAGCTCCTTGAAATCCTGCACTGGATTGGAGGGAGGGTGAGAGAAGGCAAGAAGGTTCTGATTCACTGTCTGGGCGGCCTCGGAAGGAGCGGAACGGTGGCTGTGGCGTGGCTGATGTACTCCAAGGGACTCCCGCTGAGGGAGGCCCTCGCGAGGGTCAGGAGGATAAGGCCCGGGGCCGTGGAAACCCCTGAACAGATGAAGATTTTAAAAGAACTGGAAAGCTTCCTCAGAAGCCGTTGAAGCTCACTATTTCCTCCAGACTCTTCCGCTCGTACTTCGGCTTCGGGTCGGCGGGGTAGCCAACGGGCAGTATCGTCTGGAGCTTGTATTCCGGAGGAGCCTTTAGAAGCTCCTCTACCGGTTTCGGGTTCGGTGGCGTGTAGGTTACTGTCCCGAGGCCGAGCTCTTCCAGGGCCAGGAGAAGGTAGCCGACGGCTATCCACGTTGACTGGAGCCAGTAGGGGGCTTTTGTGTGCCCGAAGACGAGTATCAGGTAGGGCGCCTCGCTGAGGAAGGGCTTCTCCGGAGTGAAGCCCTTCGCGCTGAGCCATGCCATCAAATCTCCCTTAGTTCTGGAGTAGAACTTCCTCTCTTCCCCCTCGCAGAGTTCCCTTACCTTCCCCTTCAGCCAGGGGTCGTCTATCACCACGAACTTCCAGGGCTGGGCGTTCATGCCGCTCGGCGCTTCCTTGGCCACCTTGATGGCCGTCATTATGTCCTCCTTGGGAGGCGCATCAGGCAGAAATTTTCTCACGGTCTTCCTCCGCCTGGCGAGCTCAAGGGTCCTCATACCATCACCGTCCAGAGCTGGATTCAAACGTAGAACACCATGCCGTCGTAGGCGACGAGAACCCCGTTCCCCCACCTCCGCCTCACGTACTCCGTCAGCTCAAGGAAGGGCAGGTTTTTGTGGGAGATGTGGCTCAGAACCGTCCTCTCGGCCAGTCTGAGGCCCATTTCGGCAGCTTCATCAACGTTGTTGTGGTAAGGATCCTCAATTCCCGGCGGGTAGGTTGCATCGACGATGGCGAGTCTGAGGGGAGCCTTCCCCTTCAGGAACTCCTCCGTCTCCTCGGGGAGCCCCTTGGTGTCGTAGAGGATTGCGATGGCCTTCCCGTCCTCCTCGATGAGGTAGCCGAGGGTTTCGACTTGGTGATTGAGCCGGAACGCGGTGATTTTTAGGGTGTCAAGTTCAACGGTCTCTCCGGGTTTTATCGTTCTCGGCTGGAGGTTCTTGGGCTCGCGGAGGATCAGGGCGTCGGCGTGCCCCTCCGGAGCGTAGAGAACCGTCTCGCTCTCCATCCAGCGGAGCTTGTAGAGGCCGTAGATGTGGTCGTGGTGCCAGTGGGTCAGAAATATTGCCTCGAGCGGGACGTTGAGGTAATCCCTTATGTCCGTGCCCACGTCGAAGAGAACCGCTTTCCCCTTTTCGGTGATCACAGCGAGGGTCGAGGGCTTTCTCTGGGCGAAGCCGAACCTCCTCGCCTCGGTGCAGGTCGGGCAGGTGCAGAGGTGGGCGGGAATCCCCTCGCTGCCGCCGGTGCCTATGAAGTAGACTATCAAATCCACCACCTATTTTACGGCTGTGAAATAAGGCCCTTATAAGGATTGCCGCCAACTTCAGCATATGAGGTTCATCGCCGACATGATGCTCGGCCGGCTCGCGAGGTGGCTCCGGCTTTACGGCCACGACACCCTCTACGGGGTGGAGGCGGATGAGGACATACTCCGGATTGCCCTGGCCGAGAACCGGGTTCTTCTGACCAGGGATTCGGGCCTTGCAGGGAGGGCTAGGAAGCTTGGAATGAGCGTTATCCTACTCACCTCGAACTCCCTGGAGGGTCAGATGGAGGAGCTCAGGGGTTCTGGCGTGGAGTTTAAGGAGCTCTTCCCGGCCAGCGCGCGCTGTCCTAAGTGCAACGGGCCCATAAAGCGCGTTTCGAAGGAAGAAATCAGGGGGAGAGTTCCGGAGGCGGTGTACGAGAGGTACGACGGGTTTTACGTCTGCGAGAACTGCGGGCAGGTGTACTGGCCCGGGAGGCAGTGGAAGGAGATGCTCAGGATGGACAAAAAGCTGAGAAAAATAAATCAGTGAAGCGGGTGGTGGCAGGCGACGAAGTGGTTGTGACTTACCTCCACCAGCTCCGGTTCGTGGGCTATGCAGACCTCGCTTGAGAATGGGCATCTCGGGTGGAACCTGCATCCCCTGGGCGGGTTTGCCGCGTTTGGAACTTCCCCTGTTATCTTGAGCTTCTTCTCCTTCTTCCTGCGCGCTATTGAGGGTACCGCCTGGATGAGGGCCATCGTGTATGGGTGGGCCGGGTTCTTCAGGACTTCCTCCGTCGGGCCCATCTCCACTATTCTGCCGAGGTACATCACCGCTATCCTGTCCGCTATGAGCTTGCCGACCGCTATGTCGTGGGTGATGAAGAGCTGGCTGAGGTTGTACTCCTCCCTGAAGCTTTCAAGGAGCTCAAGTACCGAGGCACGCATCGAGACGTCTATCATCGAGACCGCCTCGTCGGCAACCACGAACTCCGGCTTGAGTATCATCGCCCTCGCTATCACAACGCGCTGCCTCTGGCCACCGCTTAGATGGTGGGGATAGCGGTCGTAGAACTCATCCTCCGGGGTCAGGCCGACGCGCTTCAGCATCTTGAGGGCTATCTCCTTCGCTTCCTCCTTCTCGGCCATCCCATGGACGAGGAGCGGATGGGCTATGGCGTCGCCGATTTTCATCCTGGGGCTCAGGCTCGCGTATGGGTCCTGGAAGATTATCTGCATCCTCCGCCTGAAGGGCCTCATCTCCTCGCGGGAGAGCTCCGTTATATCCGTCCCGTCGAAGATTATCCTGCCGTCCGTGGGCTCTATGAGCCTCAGAACGGTTCTTCCGGCTGTGGTTTTACCGCAGCCGCTCTCTCCGATGAGCGCGAGCACCTCTCCCCTGGCTATCTCGAAGCTGATGCCGTCAACGGCCTTGACGTAGCGCGGCGGCTCCTTCCTGAGAACCTCCAGGATGTTCCTCTTGACCGGGAAGTACTTTTTGAGGTTCTCAACGCGAAGAAGTGGCTCGCTCATTCCCCCGCACCCCCGTAGAGATGGCAGGCCACGAAGTGACCCTTCTCGTACTCTATCATTTCAGGTTCCACCGCGTCGCAGAGGCCCTTGAGGGTCGGGCGCTCCCTGAAAACCGGGCACCTCGGGTGGAAGCGGCATCCCCTCGGCGGGTTTCTGAGGTCTGGGGGATATCCCGGAATCGCCCTGACCTCGCTCTCCTTCCAGAGGTCCGGAACCGCCTCGATGAGCGCCCTTGTGTAAGGGTGGAGAGGATTCTCGACTATCTGCTCAACGGTTCCGAACTCGACGAGCTTTCCCGCGTACATTACCGCTATCTTATCGCTCCTCTCGGCCGCAAGGGAGATGTCGTGGGTGACGAAGTATATGCTCGTCCCCTCCGCCTTGAGGTTGTCGATGAGGTCCATTATGGAGTCCTGCACGATGACGTCCAGGGCGGTCGTCGGTTCGTCCGCGATGAGGAGCTTCGGGTTGAAGGCCATCGCCATCGCTATGCTTATCCTCTGCCTCTGGCCGCCGCTGAGCTGGTGCGGG